>CANRVD010000003.1 GCA_947643145.1 uncultured bacterium
CTCCTTTGTTAACTGAACAATATTTCCTGCCGCATTCAGCAAAGATTTGCGCTCCTCACCAGCAATCCTGTCAATTTTCTGAACATCCATCAAAGAATCTGTCACACTCTGATATTCCCCACGAATGCCTGCAATCTGGTTATCAACCTCACGAATTGCCTGACAGCACTCTGTCACATACCGCTTCTGGTCATCCTTATAGACCGGCTTTTGTATCTCCGGCCGGTATTCCTCCCCATGTATCTCCCGTTCCTCTGTCTCCAATGGAATCTCTGCCACTCCAGCCTGCTTCTTGCTGTTTTCCCTCTTCTGCTTTCGGATTTTGGCAAACATCTCGATTGCTTCCTGCTCTAACCGCTCTTCTTCCTGTTGTCTCTTTTTCTTTCTATTCCAAAATGCCATCCCTACCTCATTTCTATGAACATGCTTATAATGATTTTATTTATTACATCCCTTGGTTCTTTTCATCCTTCCCTACAACAATAGACTACAGGCTTCGCCAGCAACCCTATTGTCATAAATCAATGGGAAGAACGCTGCTTTTTATACACTGATTTGCCTGCGGTATTCATTCTTCCACCGGACAATATACGTATTCACCTTATCATAATACTCTTCTACCGAACCGCTTTTCACCAGTTCACGAAGCTTTTCAATCTGTCTGGAGGACTGGCTTAAAGCGCTGTTTTCTACCACACGCTGATACTCCTGCTCCCACTGGTTCTGCTTCTCCTGTGGAATATCCAACTCCTTTATCAGCTTCTTAAAACGCTCCACATCCTTGCACAGCCGCAGTGAAAAAAGGCATTGGGCCAAAGACTCCTCCCTGCCGTTTTTCTCATATGCTTTCAGAAAATAATCCGAAGCCTCATGAAACTCCCCCATATTCACACTGGCAACTCCCATATTATGAAAAAGGTCTCCATATACCGATGTATCTGCCTGCAATATTTCATCACTTTCAAAAATCTTTTCATATTCCTCCAAAGCCTTTTCATAGGATTTACAACGCAGATAATTATCCCCTTTTCGTTTCTTTCTGGCATACTTCGGAAGCTTCTCAATTTCATCCATAATACGAATCAATTCATTGATTTCCTCTTCCTCATAGTAATCACAACTACAGCATATTGTAACGACAATATCCTTTATATCATGATGTGTCAGAATTAAATGCTCTAACTTATCGGCAGTCGTATCCATTTGAAGTTCCCCGCGTAACCACAAAGCAAACTCCCTGTCAAACACCTCCTCCTGCATCATATAAATATTATGACGGATATAATAACAAACCTCTTCAATTGAATATACATTTGTCTTTGTCAGCCGGAAGTGATATGGCACTTTTGCAATTTTACCATTGCATTGAATTAGCTTTCCCATTTTTAGCCTCCATGCTGCGACTGTTTTCCAAAACAGTCCGCTCATTCGGACTGCTTATAGCTTAATGGCTCAAGTTTTGGCGCAGCACAAAACTTGCAGGTCGAAAAACAAAGTTTATCAACCTTTTATACCGTAATATACCGTTCCCATACACGATTACTGGATGGGCAGAATTCCCCAAAACCATTGTCCTTTAATGTCACAATGCAGGTCAAATTATCCGCAAAACGAATTCGGATTGTGAAACGTGTCATCTTATTATCCCTTCCTGCAAAACCACTAAGGGACAGCATATGCGCCTTTGTCTCATGTTTTAAAACATCCTGGATTGTAATCTGGATTTCCTCTTCATCATCTGGAATCACATCGACGCTGCTGTCCACTTCACTCCACAGACTTCCTGCCTTTGCTAACATAACCTCCTGCATCACGGCATCCTTATATACCCGGAGTGACACATTACAGGCAATCATCTCCTCGTCCAAAAACAGGCACTGCTCCAGCTTACCTTCCCCAGAAAGTTCCCTTGCCGCATAACAGGCACCTCTTGTGAAAAGATTCTGTCCGCGAAAAACTCTTCTCCCGGCACAAAGCTCCTGCAGAGCCTTATTAGCCCACTCATGCTCAAAGCCCTTTCCGGTGACATAGACGGTCGTTACCAACTGTTTATGAAGCGCTGTATTGGCCGCATTCAAAAAGGCATAGGAAATATGTGCATCTCCTTCCTCTGCAAGCCCCTCCCAGTCGATTCCATCCGACAAATCCTTTCTGGTTACCCCTATGATATAAGGCACTGTTTTTCTGTCAATATCTATCTGGGAATACAAAAGCTCATTGCCTTCCAATTCAAACATACCTACATTATTACTCCACAATTCCTTGGGCTGGCTGAGCGCATAGTACATATAACTCTGGCGGTAATTCTGCACTACCAGTCCATTCTTTGGGATTCCGATTTCTTCACAAATCCGTACCAGATATTCCGTCAGCCTCTTCTCCTTCTTTGATGTGGTAATAACCAGCTTCCGTATCATCTCTGTTGGATAATACTCTTTCAGAATACTAAGAAGCTTTACCAGAAAACGCTTTAGTACCTGATAGCTTTCAAACGAATATCTTCCTACTGTGATTTTATCATCTCTGACCACATCCGCTAAAAGGTATTTCAGGCATATGACCCCTTCTCTTCCCGCATACTCCTCATCAATCCAGTACCATTCCCCATACTCTGGATTTACTGCGAGTGCAGTCGGAATCTCATACACCCTCTCTCCATGCACCTTCCGTCCGATTGGTACCGGTTCATAGGTAGTAAAATCAAAACAGCTCATTTGCGTGATTTCTTTTCCCAAATCAATTCCCACCAACAGCTTTCTTTCCTCTTCCACGTACCGTCCCCCTATCTCATCCATTCCCATCTTCAGCCATGCCACACACCTCTCCGGCTGTTAATATCACAAAAATATGTGTGACTATAAATTATCTGACTCTATTAATGGTTTAAACAGCATTTTAATACTCTCATTCGTCTCCACATATTCCCTCATTAAATCAATTAACGTTCCTTCTTCATTCATTTCCTTTGCTATCATCATAAGGTTTAACATATGATAGCGGCTGCTTGTCCGTTCATTATCCATTGTTTCATCAAAACTGACACTGGCACTTTTGGTAATTACTTCTCCCTCCGGGCGCAGTTCGGAAATATAATACTGCAAAATCTCATCCTGAAACAGCACAAATTCCTTTACATGGATTCCACAGAAAATGTCCCGCATCGTCTCCGTGATATATCTTTTCTCTTCATAACCGGAGGAAATCAGATAATGAATCCGTACCTCGTACTCTGGATTAGCAGTATATTCCACATAATACTCATCCAAAATATGTACCGGAAGAGAAAGCTTTCCATAAAAATCCCGATAAAAAGGAAATATCATTTTCTTTTCATATAACTTATTAATATTATAATCCGCAAACCGTCTCTCTTCTTCTGTCAGTTCCTTCTTCTGGCTTAAAAACTTCAATACTGCAATCAGGCAGGACAGATTATCCTGTACCTGTACTTCCCTGTAAAAGTACGAAAAAATTTTATTTGGTATGAGCCAGCCATGCACCAGATATTTATATGCAATAAACTTCATAAAGGCCAGGAGCAGACGCTTGTCTTTTCCTGAATCATAATACTCGTAGAAAATATCATAAGCATCCGGCGCCATCTCTTCCGTAAATACAATCTGCGCCAGAATTCTTTCTGCAAAATCCGCAGTGTCTATCGAAAATCCTCTTGCATATTTCCAAATCTGAACCATTTCATGAATTCCACCTGAAAAATAACGGCACAGATAACGCATCATATTTTCGTCAAAATTTCCATTTTGGAATATAAACCATGCCAGTTTCACAAGGCTTTGGTCTTCCTCGTCCATCTTCGCTGCAAATGTATCGGTTGACACCTTGAGAAGCCTTTTTCCATCCATTTTCTCATAGCCAAACTGCGTGATTCCCTCCATTGCTTTATCAAAGCAACGTCTTACTGCGCAGTATTCTACAAACTGTTTTCTGTCCCCAGGATTGACAAGTGACCAGTCCAGTTTCTCCAGAGTTGCATCCAAAAGATCCCCTTCAAAATTATCATAATAATAACGTACTAACGAGCAAAATCCTTTTTTATAGTGATAACTGCTTAAATTCGGAATCTCTAACACCCGGCGTCTGATTTCCATAATATCCCTGCCCGACTGATTCAACCTTTCTGCCTTATCATAGAGATATAAAAGCAGACGGAAATCCTCTCCATTCATCTCCAGACATTTTGCCGCAAGATGTTCTAAATGCAACAGCTTATTGACCGTATAGTCAATAGACAGGGCATAGCGGTTATCCATCCTGTCTGCTAGAAAAATCTGATAATTCTCCGTAAAAATCCGAATCACTGCTTTGCCGTCTTTAAACGGAACAAATTCTTCCCCCTTTAATTCCCGGTGGGTAACATAAACTCCAACAATATCAGGATTTTCACACAGTACCTCATGACAAAACATTACTGCCGGAAGCTGTTTTGCAAGATGCTCATTAATCAGCTCTTCCTGAATAAATTCTTCATATAAAACAGCAAGATTACTGTTAATTCTCCCCGCAGCAAGCTGCCTGAGCGTAAATTCTTCCATGACAGGGCGATATGCATCGTAAGTATCCCCTTTATCTGCCTTATTGCGCACAACATATGCATACAGCATTGCCTTCTTGCTGACTGTCAGATGGTTATCATACAGAAAATATAAAAGCGTACTGTCCTCAAGCCTGATTTCCTGATTTTCATCAATAGAATACATATAGTACTCATATAAATCCGTCAGCTTCAAATTGTACTCCACTCCAAGCTTGTACCAGTAAAAGGTATCCGGTCCTGTCAACTGTCCCTTCATGAGCAGCTTGCAGACTGCGGTAAGGATTTCCTCCCCGCCAAACTGTTCATAAAAGCGACATAAATCCTGCCGTACAATAACAGAATAATTCTTAAGTTTTCCTGCGAGATAACTATACCGCAGCGCAACATCCTTTACGATAAAACCATGCTTCGCCCCCCAGTGGACAGCCTCACACAGCCCTGCCGTCAATTCTGTAAGCAGCTCCGGCATATCATTTAAAATACTGCATGCCTCCAAAAAAAGAACCGGACTGTGGCATGGATACTGTAACTGCTTTACAATATCTTCATACTTTCTCCTTTCAGACTGATAAGAAGGAGAAAGGTACAATAAAAACCATAAAAATTTCCAGTTGTCTGGATTTGTCTTCCGGTATCTCTCAATATTATTAACGCACTTTGCGACAACTTCATCATCATCTGCCCACAGCCCTTTCAAATACTGGTATGCACAGTACATCACACCATCTTCCTGCATTAATTTTTCTTCCTGTGTTTCCAGAAAAGCAAGACCATTCCGCACCATTGGTTCACGGTGTTCCATAATCCCCAAATGAATCCGAAAAAGCTGCATTACAAGGGACATTCCATCTTTCTCCATTGTATAGACAATATCACCTACACTGCGAAGATATGCTTCATGCTCCATATGCCCCATACAAAATTCCAAATACAGCGTAATCAGCTGGTACAGACTTTTCTGCTCATCCCTCTTGGCGCAGACAGCATTATGGTCTGCGCTGCTTTTACTTGCTGTTACAGTAATCTCTAACTTCTGACGTACCGTCGATACCGTAATACGCGCATAATTTCTGCCAGGAAGCATCTTCTCTGTATCTACAAGGAAAGACACAGAGTACGAATTGCCTACAAAATCATCTGTCCAGATAATCTTATGTTCTGGAACAATAAAGTCACTATCCGACTGGATATAATATTCCCCATAGCCCCAGTTATTTTTAGTAATCATGAATTTATCCGTAAAGCTCTTCCCACAATCATCATATTGAAACGCCACCTTATTAACAGAAAGCTGGATTGGAAGCTTCTTATGAATCGCAATCAGAAATTCTTCCATTGCCATTCCTTTACTGCTGCCTTTTGACAGGCCGCGGTAAAGCGCTATATTAATATTATCACGGTATAAAAACACCTCTTCAAAATGCTTGCTCCGAAAAAGTGTTGCCGCTTCATCCGAATGCTCCTTTGCCAGATTAGTAAAATGGAATAAATCCCGAATTCTTCCACTGGATACTTCACAGGCTGGAACACCTCCCGTAACGGAAAAAGGCAGTTTCTTTGTCCCACAATCAGATATTATCATAATATTTCCTTTGACTGTCTCTCCCGGAAGCAGAGTTTCCCCGTGAAATATATAGGTTATTTCACTTGTAACCCCCTGAAAAATATCTTCCGAAAATTCCATAAAATGGCAGTCTGAACTGACAGCGCCTCTCATCATGCGCCCCAGCTCATTGGAAACTTCAAAACTCCCCTCCGCCAGTTCTCCTGCATTCACTGTAATATGAATTGCCTGCATGGACAACTGTAAAGGAGAACTCTTATATTCAAATTCACCTCTTGCTGCCTGATTGATTTTTTCTCTCATAAATCCTCCCCAAGCGTATCTGTTCTCCGTCTGAGTAACAAGTATACCACTTTTCCCCCCTACCTTTCAAGTCTGTCCCCCTTGAGTTTATAAAATCCCGGTGATATACTGGTATTATATTGTTACTATTCACAGTTGATTTCAGAAAGCAGGCAGAATCGTCGTGCTTGCACGTAAGAGACTGACTGCTTTCTGAAATCAGCGTGTAGGCTGTTCTAAACATCATAAGAAAAACAAAAGCTGCTGGTTTTGCAGCGCCAGACGGCATAGCCGGATGGTTTTTCGCATGATGTTTAGAATTGCCGTGAATAGTAACAATATTCACAGTCAGGTTCAGAAAGCAGGCAGAATCGTCTTGCTTGCGCGTAAGAGGATGTTTGCTTTTTGAGTGTGAATACTACACCTTAATCAAATAGAAATGGAGCAATGAATGAATCATGAAGCAAAAAAAAGAACATTTTCATGGAAGTGATTTGGAAAAAATAGAAGAAGCATATGGCATCCGAAAAGAAGACATTATAAGTTTTTCTGCCAATGTCAATCCCCTTGGAATCTCATATAAATTAAGAAAAGAACTTCCTAATTATATTGACGCAGTCTCTTCTTATCCAGACCGTGAATATACAGCACTCCGAAAGGCAATCGGTGTGTACGTCCATACCGAACCACAAAATATTATTGTAGGCAACGGTTCAACAGAATTAATTTCTCTTGTACTCAAACGAAAGCATCCCGGAAAAGCACTGATTATCGGCCCTACCTATTCGGAATATGAACACGAAATCCATCTTGGCGGCGGTCATTCGAAATATTTCTGCCTAAAGGAATCCGATGATTTTATCCTGCAGGAAGAGGCACTGTTTGATGCACTTACTGACGATATCAACTTACTGGTAATCTGCAACCCAAACAATCCGACTTCTTCACAGATTACCAGAAAGACCATGCAAAATATTTTGGATATCTGTAAAGAAAAGAATATCTTTGTCATGATAGATGAAACTTATGTGGAATTTTCAGAAAACAGCGAAGAAGTCACTGCCATTCCATTAACCAGACACTATGATAATATTATTATCCTTCGTGGCATCTCAAAATTTTTTGCTGCACCCGGGCTTCGTCTCGGATACGCTGTCTGCGGAAACAGGCAGCTAATCAGTGAGATTAACAGCTTTAAAAACCCTTGGACAATCAATTCTCTTGCGGCTATTGCAGGTGAAATTATGTTTACGGATAAAGAATATATAGACGATACCATACAGCTGATTTCTACGGAACGGGAAAGAATTTGTAAGCTGTTGGCTGATTGTCCTGCTGTGAAATTTTATCCGCCACATGCCAATTTTATATTACTGCGTATTCTGAAAGAAGGCATTACGAGTAAAAACCTGTTTGATGCCGCTATTCAAAAAGGCCTGATGATTCGTGACTGCTCTGCCTTTCCGTCCCTAGATGACAAATATATCCGTTTCTGCTTTATGAACAGAAAGGACAATGATGCACTTCTTTATACGCTTTTGGAGCAGCTATAGGGCTGTAAAAATCCCCCGTTGCTCCCATTTTCCATGCAGATAGCGCACCATAAAGAAAATACTTCTTACAACCCAGTCAAATATCATGGCAACCCATACGCCAAACAGTCCCATTCCCATGTATTTTCCAAAGAGGAAACCTAACACAATCCTGCAGAACCACATGGAAAGCAGGCTTACCATCATAGTATACTTTGCATCGCTTGCCGCACGAAGTGTATTTGGCAGTGTAAAGGAAAGCGGCCAGATTACAATAGCACATATACTGTGAAATAATAAAATCTGCGCAGTCATCACAGCTGTCTCTTCTGACAGCTGATATGCCAGACTAATCAGTGGAATAACAGCTATGATTATAGCGTTGGTAAGTGCCATCGCCGCATAGGTAACAATATGCAGCTTTTTTGTATAATACCGCACTTGTTTATAATCTCCAGCACCAACACACTGGCTGACTACCGTAACCAGTGCCATTCCAATCGACTGTCCCGGCAAAATTGCAAAGGCTGCCACAGAATTGCTGACTGCATTTGCGGTAATCGCTACTGTTCCAAAACTGGAAATCAGACTTAACAATACCAGCTTTCCAAGCTGAAACATACTATTCTCAACACCATTCGGAATACCTATCTGTAAAATACGCCGTATCATATTCCAGTCTGGGCGAAAACGAAAAGGTCTGCTCAGATGAATAACCAGTGACTGCCTGCACAAAAGTATAATGATAATAACTGCCGCCACCATTCTGGAAACAAGAGTAGGAATTGCAACGCCTTCCACACCACAGTGGAATCCTAAAATCAGTATTGCATTTCCCACTACATTCACTGCATTCATCAAAATAGACACTAACATAGATATCATGGAATTTCCCTGCACACGAAAAAGCGCCGCACCACAGTTATAAAGAGCCATAAATGGAATAGATGCCGTTACAATCATTAAATATGTATCCGCATATTCCATAACCTGCGGTTCAATTTCACCAAATACCATATGTAATACAAACCACTTACACGCATACAGTAACAGCATAATGACAAGAGAAAAACCCGCCATAAAAATAATTAACTGTTCTCCTGCCTTACAGGCTTTCCCACCGTCACCATGCCCTAAAAACTGCCCTGCCACTACAGCTCCACCCGTTGCCAGGGCAGCAAATACACCAATTAACAGTATATTGATATTATCTACCAGGGAAACACTCGCCACCGCTTCCTCCCCTACACAGGCAACCATAATCGTATCGGCAAGCCCCACCAAAACTGCCAGCATCTGCTCCATAATCATGGGCAGAATCAACCGGCATAAATCCTTATTCGAAAACATTAACTTCTTTTCTGTCATGTTAATCCTCCATGCCTCCTTCAACGGTTCAAACAATAGATTGCTTCACTAGCAAACCTATTGTCATGAATAGAGATAAAAAATGCTGTTCCTCAACCTATCCCCGTTCTACATCTCCCTCATCTGATATTCCTTGTCATCATCTATCATTTGAAGCATAATATCTGCAAAATAAGGGTCAAACTGTGTCCCTCTTCCCTTTTCAATTTCCTTTCTGACAACCTCCTGTGGTAAGACATCACGGTAACTTCTTTTAGATGCCATCGCATCATAGGCATCTGCAACCCCTATCAGCCGTGCCATCATAGGAATCTGCTCTCCCTTTAATCCATCCGGGTATCCGGTTCCATCATACTTTTCATGATGCCATCTGGCACCCACATCAATTCCCGGTATCTCCGAAATATTCTTTAAAATATCCCCACCAATCACCGGATGTGACTTAATTAACTGATATTCCTCCTCTGTCAGCCCGGAAGCTTTTCTGATAATCGCATCCGGAATCCCAATCTTACCGATATCATGCAGCAAGCCTGTATAATAAACATCATCCTGCTCCTGTTTTGTTCCTCCCATGCGTCTCATAATCTCTTTTGAATATTCTGCCACACGCAATGAGTGACCGTTTGTGTACTTATCTTTCGCATCTATGGTTCCGGCAAGCGTTTTCATAATCTGAACCGACAACCTCTCAATTTTCCGGCGTCGTTCCTCCGCCTTTCTGGTCTGCTCCCATAAAAGAATCACCGCTACACTTAAAACTACAAATATCACAATGGAAAAAACTTCCCACATCCCTGCAAAAGCCGCTAACAAAACATACAATGGCATATCCAAAATCCTCCCTCTGCTAATTCCAGAAATCTATCATCCTCTTACATATAATTAAGGCGAATTTGCTTCATTTCTGAATTAGCCATGAATAGTAACTTACACCACTATATAATACCTTGATATCTTTGAACTGTCGATAGCTAATTTCTGCTTGACACCTAAAATAACCATCATTATAATATTCGTGTAATTGTTACTATTCACCGTTTCTATATTTAGTAAATAACAGTAGGTTTTTCATAGAAACCAAATCCTTTTACTCATATATATTACCGTAAATAGTAATATGTAACCTATCATCATATTGTAAATCTGCCAAGCAGGTTATACAACAATAAAAGGAGGACTTTATGAAACTTTCTAAAAAGATTCTATCTGTCTTAACAGCTACCGCTTTAGTAGCAAGTCTGGCAGGCTGCGGCTCTAGTCAGGGTTCTGATCCCGAGCCTACCTCAGCCGCCAATACTGCAGCTAAAAAGTACACTATCGGTATCTGTCAGTTAGTAGAACACGAAGCACTTGACGCTGCCACTAAAGGATTTACAGAAGCGTTAACAGAAATACTCGGCAAAGAAAACGTAACTTTTGATACTCAGAATGCGCAGGGTGAGTCTACAAACTGTTCTACCATCTGTAATAACTTTGTTACGAATGATGTTGACTTGATTATGGCAAATGGAACGCTCGCCCTTCAGGCTGCTACACAGGCAACAGCAGATATTCCAATCCTTGGAACCTCTGTAACTGATTATGGTACAGCCTTAAATATCAAAGACTGGACCGGAAAAACCGGTACAAATGTATCCGGCACATCCGACCTTGCACCGATTGACCAGCAGGAAGATATGATTTTAGAATTATTCCCGGATGCAAAAAAAGTTGGTATTATTTACTGCTCATCCGAAGCAAATTCCGCATATCAGTCTGACTTAATGAAAAAGGCATTACAGGAAGACGATATTGAATTTAAAGAATACACTGCAGCAGATTCCAATGAAATTCAGACCGTTACAACAAATGCCTGCAACGAATGTGATGTTATTTATGTTCCAACAGACAATACAATGGCTTCTGGAGTGCAGACTGTTAAAAATATTGTCATTCCAGCCGGTATTCCGGTAATCGCTGGTGAAGCTGGTATTTGTGCTGCCGGCGTTGCTACTCTTTCCATTGATTACTACAGCCTTGGTTATAAAACTGGTAAAATGGCATATGAAATCCTGCAAAAAGGTACAAAAGCCGGGGATATGGAAGTAGAATTTGCAGACAAATTTACTAAGATGTATAACGAAGAAAACTGTGAAGCATTAAATATTGATGCTCCGGAAGGATATGAAAAATTGCAGTAAATTGCTGCACTGTAATTTACTATGTGAAGCAAAACACCGTAAAAAAGGGGAATGCACCTGCATTCCCCTTTTATATGCAGAATGCAGCATAAAGGGGAACTGTCTTCTTACCATCCTCAAAGCCGAAATTTTTTGCAGAAAGCTTAATTGCATACGCAGGCTTGTATGCATCTATATAGACTTTTAAACTCTTTGCTTTGGTATTATCGGCAGACTTGACTTCAATTGGAATAATCTGTCCATTGCGCTGAATGATAAAATCCACTTCCGCTCCACGTTCGGACTGCCAGTAATATGAAGTATAACCATTTATCAAAAGCTGCGTATTGACATAATTCTCAGCCATTCCACCTTTAAAATCATTTATTTCATCAACCATATAAAGAATATCGTTTGCTACTAAATCCTTCTTAGCACAAAGCAAACCCAAATCAGAAACATAAACCTTAAACGCATCAATATTCCGGTAATTTTCAAGGGGTTTCTTTATCTGTTCCACCCTGTAAATTTGTGACACAATTCCTGACAAAACAAGCCATTCGATTGCATTCTCAAATGCAGAAGCTCTTCCTCCTTTTTTAATCAATTTATATTGAAACCGAGTATTTTTCTTTGAAAGCTGAACAGTAATATTATCGTAAACAAGCCTGGTTTTCTTGATTTCATTCAAATTATTGTATTTACTCATATCGTTGAGATAGCTCGCAAGAATCATATTCTGCGTGTGGCGGATAAGAATATAATCTCCTGTTTCATGAAACTGTAAAACACATTCCGGCATACCACCTACAACGAGATACTGACGATACAGCTTAATCGCTTTTTCATGCAGTGCCGATGGCAACGGCGCATCTTTCTGAAAACACTCTTTTATCTGTCCAACCAAAGCATCCTCTCCTAATGCCAGCAAAAATTCCTCCATATCCATAGGATATAATGTTTTGATATCCACCTTGCCAACAGGAAAAGAAAATTTTGTCCTGTTTACCGCCACTCCTAACAAACTTCCTGCCACAATAATATGATAATCAGGTGCTTCCTCGCAAAAATATTTTAACGAAGTTAATGCTTTTTCACAAAGCTGTACTTCATCAAATATAATCAATGTTTTCTCTTTCACAATTGTCTGTCCCGCAATATGAGATAAAATAGGGATTAAATACACAGGGCTAATATTCTCTTCAAACGTTTCGTTTAGCTTTGGATTCGTTTCAAAATTGAAATACGCCACATTTTCATAATGCATGCGCCCAAACTCCAAAATAGAGTAAGTTTTCCCAACCTGCCTTGCCCCCTGCAAAATCAAAGGCTTTCGGAACTGGCTTTCTTTCCATTCTTTTAAATATGACATAATCTTTCTATACATAATATCACCTCTTAGTAAGATATACATTTAGAATAGTACAGATTCGTGTCAAAATCAATATATTCTTGTATAAAAATCACACTAAATCACATCTATTTTCTCTTGATATTTGCATTCTTCTACGTATATATTACCAATACACATAGCTACTGCTATATCTTCTTATACCTCTACACATCTCTCCTTACATTCAGACATTCATTAATGCCTCCTGCAAGACCCGGAAAACATTATGCTTCATGTCATTCACCCCTTATAACAATTTCCATTTAATCTTCTAAAAGCAAAAAAGGCTTCCGCCATTGAAACTTCTGATTCACAAAAGATTTCAAACAACGGAAGCCCTCTCTTAAAATATTACCTAAGCTTTGATATGAAATTTAGAAATTACTTAAAATTCTTATATCCGCTCTTCTTTAATGTCTTAACATTTGCCTTCTTTGATGTACCCTTTACTGTAATCTTCTTTGTACATCCCTTGAAAGCACCCTTCTTAGCACTTGTAAGTTTAGCCTTTAAGTTCAGTGTTGTAAGCTTTTTGCAATTTGCAAATGCTGATGCTGGAATGCTCTTAATCTTACTATTAAGAGTCACAGAAGCAGCTGCCGCACCCTTAAATGCATTCTTGCCAATCGCTGTTACATTGTATGTACCTGTGCTCTTTACTGTATTTGCTACTGTCAAGCTCTTAGCCTTCTTGCCAGCCTTTGAAAGACCAACGACTGAAACAGCACCATTTGTTCTTGTCATAGCCTGCTTTGTTACCTTGTATACAAAGTTACCCTTTGTAAACTGCTTACCCTTTGCAGGACCAACAGGCTCATTTTCAACCTTGTTGCCAAGTCCTGAAATTGTAAAGGTAACTTCAATACTGTCTGTTGGAACAACCTCTAAGGCATTATCTTCACCCCAGTATTTCGGTTCACTGGTAAGCTCCCAGTCTGTATACTTTGTTGCGATTGCAAATGTATAGTACTTATTGTCAGAAGCATTCTGGTATGGTAATGCAACATTCTCAAGGCCATCTACTACCTTGCCATCAATCTTAACAGTTGCATTGGTAACCTGAACATCTGGATATGCAGCACGCTCAATATCAGTAGATACAAACAGCATGTTAAAGAAGTTAGAACCACTTAAATCAATTCCTGAAAGACTAACTGTATACTCACCATCTGCTTCTAACAATACATCATTTATCTTTGCCTCATTACTTACATCAGCACCACCAGCCTGAGTATAAGCATAACTTGTCTTGTCATCATGTGTCTTACCCTCTTCGTACATATTACGGTAATCCCATGTACCATCCATCTGATATCCAATATATGCATGAGAACCTTCCGTTGTCCAAACACTCTCTGTAGGAGTACCTGGCTCATCTGGAGTTGAAGGCTCATCTGGTCCTGTTGGAAGGTCAGTTGCATCTGCCTTATCCTCTGCCTTAACATATGTAATTTCTGCATTTCCCTTAGTATCTACTGTTCCCTCTGCTACAAACTGAACGGTAAACTGAACTTCAACCTTGTTAAAGTAAACATTCTGAATTTCTGCTGCCTGTGTTTTTCCCCATGCATTCAGAATCTCAATACGGCAGTCACCATCCCCACCGGAATTCGGTGCTGCTGCAACGGCATGACCGTTAAGCCATACGCTAACATCAGAAAACTGGACAGTGCTTGATACGGCATCAAGCCCTTCGATTCTTACTGCCATATAATTTTCTGCCTTTACAGCACTGTTATATGTTGCAGATACGGTATAAGTCTTTGCTTCTGTTGCAGTGGTATCAATTGTAGCATTAACTACTGTGTCAGCAGGATTCCAGCCATTTGCATCTGATGAGACAGTTGCAACAATTGGCTTAGCCGGAGCCTCCTTGTCAGTTACTTCGCCCGTTGTAATAGCTACATGATTTTTTGTATCTGTTGTCCCCTCCGGAACAAACTTAATAGTAAATTCAACCTCTACTGTATTGAAAGATACTCCTTTTATGCTATCACTCAGAGGTGTTTTTCCCCATGCATTTACTATTTCAATACGGCAGTCACCATCTCCACCATAATTTGGCGTTACTGCGACTCCCTTGCCATCCAGCCATACCTTTACATCCGAAAACTCAACAGTACTTGACTTTTCTTTCAAAGCATCAATTGTCACTGCTAAAAAATTCTCTACTGTTACGGGTGTATTGTATGTATTCGACACAGTATACGTCTTTGCATCTGTTGCAGTCGTGTCAATAGTTGCTTTTACAGCATCATCAACATTCCACCCATTTACATCCGAAGAAACTGCTGCAACAATTTCTGTTGCTGCTGCATCTTCAGCGCTTGCCTTTGTTGCACCTGCGTTTGCTCCCGTTATGACCATAGCCCCGGCAAGAACAAGCGAAAATGCTTTTTTCATTGCTTTTGTCAATCTCATGACTTACCCTCCTTTTATTTAAAGAAAATTAATTTCAGGAACGTTATCCTGTTCCCATACTTTACCAAATTGATTGTACCATACACCAATCTGCATTTCCAGTACAATATGTTTGAATTATTTTAGGTTTTCTTAAAGAATTCCCTTATCCCCAGTGTACTGTACTATTTATTTAGTGAAATACAAGCAGTATAGTACACCAGCTTTACCTTTTCAATAAATCAACCTAAATCATATACATAAATACCAGTAACCGTTGGCTTGTCTGAGAAAGTAATCATCAGATAAGGATTCTTAGCCAGACCTTCTAACAATTCACCATTTAAAGCAACACCTTTTCCATTCCACTTACTGTACTCAATAGTATATTCATTCTGAAGATTAGAAGTACCTGCCTCTGCGGAAGTAGCAAACTGCAAAGAGCCAACAATCTCCTCCGTATTTGTTCCTTCCATAAAAGCAAATGCAATACACGGCCTCGTATATTTACTCAAATCAAGCTTTAAGAATGCCTGATATCCCCAGGAATTAAATGATAACGCTGTTGTATCGCCATCTATTGTTGCTTTCGACTCAGAAAGCGGAATAAAGTCAGATTCCTTCGTACCTTTTGTATGGTCTGCCCCATCCTCATAACGGTTATCACCTACTATGTTCTGTCCATTGTTCTTGTACCATTTTCCTGTCCAGCTCCATGCAGGTGTCAGACTGCTCACGTCTTCAAAAGTGATTTCCCTGTCTGCTCCCGGAACCGCTGTTCCATCTGTGTATACAATTGAACTGGTATCACCATTTGAGCCAGTGATGGTATTAAACAGTTCTGCGATATCAC
This sequence comes from uncultured bacterium, assembly GCA_947643145.1. Lineage (GTDB taxonomy): Bacteria > Bacillota > Clostridia > Lachnospirales > Lachnospiraceae > Butyribacter. The sequence goes on from CANRVD010000003.1 coordinate 16,110, forward strand.
GGTACTTCATTTTTCCGCTGACACGGTTGAAGTACTGGCCGATTTCCCACATACATGGCAGCATATGATACTTTGCCGCAATTGTCATAGTATCATTAAACCACTGTGCTACACCACCGTTCACCTGAGGCACAGTACATACACTGTATTCCCCTAAAATAATACCATAACCGGCATCTGTAAACTTCTTCATTAAAGCAAACTGCTTTTCTGTCTCCGCTCTGTCGGATGCCTCATAGGTAGCGCCCTGCTCATTATCACCACAGAAATCCCATGGAGTATAGTAATGTACAGATACGCTGAGCTTTGAAACTCCATTTTCCTCCGTATCCTTAGGCATAATAAATCTCTCATCACAGCCCTGACCGATATTTGTACTTGGAGTTGGTATCAGCAGATGTCTGTATGCATTATTGCCGCCTGTGGAACGGATTAAATCAACAAAACGCTGTTTTACTTTATTTGTTAATGCATACTTCTCATCCTTTGTCATTGTACCATGGTTTTTGGTCTTATCGTCCCCAGCCATATTTTCATCACGGTAGCCTGTCGAATATACATTTGCTGTAAAGCTGTCACCCAGCTCTTCGTTTTGTCCTTCAAAAACCAGATGGTCTGAATAATCCTTAAAACGCTCAGCAATCTGTGTCCACACTGTCTCATAGCGCTTAAAGGCCTCTTCTTCATTCAGGCTGAAAAGCCCCCACCAGCCATAGTCCCAATGCCAGTTGAGCACTACATACATACCTTCGTTTAACGCATAGTTTACAATCTCTTCGACCCTGCCGAGGAATCTCTCATCAACCTTATACGTGCCATCCTCAGCCATCATGCTGGACCATGCTACCGGAACACGCAGAGTGTTAAATCCATAGGAATGCAGTGCTGATATGTAAGCCTGTGTCGTTACCGGCTGTCCCCAAGCCTGTTCAAATTTGGTTGGATCGCCTGCTTCTGCCCATTCCAATTTTTGCGCATAGCTGCTGGATGTAGCTTCCATCGTATTTCCTAAGTTGATTCCCTGCCCCATCTCTGTATCAATCAGTTCCAGGGTACTGAGTTCCTTACGCATTACACCGTTGTCTTTCACAACCATAGATTCGGTAGTGCCGCCTACAATCTGCACCGTACGCTCCTCGCCAATGTTTGTCGTATCGTCAAACTTTGTACGAAGTGTAATATCCTTTTCATCTAGCTGACCAGGATTTGGCCCTGGTGTTACTTCCGGCTTCGAAGTTGGTGTTGGAGCCGGCGTTGCTTCCGACTGGCTTGCTTTTGTAACGGTTACCATGCACTTCAAAGCCTTGCTCTGTTTCTTAGCCTTACCTTTTGCAAGATATGTAACCTTACATTTAATAGTTGCAGTTCCCTGTTTCTTTGCACTGACCTTTCCTTTTGCAGAAACAGTTGCCACGGCCTTTTTGGAAGTAGTCCACTTTGTAGATACTACTTTTTTCACATTCTTTTTCGTGAGTTTTAATGTGAAGCTTTTTCCTTCGTTCAAAGTCTTACTTATCGCTGACAGCTTAAGCGTGACTTTGCTCGCTGCGCTGGCTGTATTTGCATTGACCAGCAATGATGTGTTTGCACCGGTAATAACCATTGCACCAGCCATTACTAACGCAAACAGCCTGTTTTTGAAACTAGATTTCATATGTTCCCTCCTTTAATATTTTTTTAATCAGACAAGTATTAATCAAATCCCATCTTATGCAATTTCCTTGTTCTGAAACAGAATAATTATACCACGTTTTTCCTCTAATTACAACTTTCCGATTTGTTGATTTTTTATATTTTTCTCATTTTTTCACTGTTTTTTATATAAAAATTTAACAAAAATCAGAAAACTTAAATGTTTTCGTTGCAGCCACTAGAATCATTGAATTACTGGTCATGGAGTGAACAGTAACCATCATTGAAATCACTTTCTTTCTAACATATGTCTATAATTGATATATTCAAGAAGCTTATGTATAATAATAGTAACAGGCAGGTAACTACCTTGAAAAGTAGTTCGCTCCCGGCCACGCGAATAATAAAATAGACCGTGAAAAAGTTTTTAAGCCTCTTGCCGGGAATGACAAAAGGGTGGTCAGCACGTGAGAATTGCAGACCCGAAAATAATACAGAAACTGGAAAAGAACGCAAGAAAGATAATCAACTTATTACATAAAGGCGTGTGCTTTACACCAACACAGCCGGATGTAAAGAAGATTGAGAAAATCATGTTAGAGGAATTCCAAAAGTCAATCGACCTGTGATTACTACCAAATTTAATGGTTAACCACAGGTCGTTTTTATTTAGGAAAGGATGAATCAGAAATCAAACTTCCCTTCAAAATATTTCTCCAAATCAGCAATCTTTATTCTTTCCTGCTCCATTGTATCGCGGTCGCGAACTGTAACAGCCCCGTCCTCTAAGGAATCAAAATCGAAAGTAATACAGAATGGTGTTCCGATTTCATCCTGACGGCGGTAACGTTTTCCTATATTACCACGGTCATCAAATTCACAATTATATTTTTTAGATAATGAAGCAAAAATCTCATTCGCCTGCTCGGACAGTTTCTTTGACAACGGAAGCACGCCAATCTTAACCGGTGCTAAAGCAGGATGAAAACGAAGCACTGTACGCATATCCCCTTCCGCAAGCTCTTCCTCATCATATGCACCGCATAAAAATGCTAAAACAACACGGTCTGCACCCAGCGATGGCTCAATGACATACGGAATATATTTCTCATTTTTTGAATCATCAAAATAACTCATATCTTCCTTTGACACTTCCTGATGCTGTGTCAAATCATAATCTGTGCGGTCAGCAATTCCCCAAAGCTCACCCCATCCAAACGGGAAAAGAAATTCAATATCTGTCGTTGCCTTACTGTAAAAAGAAAGCTCTTCCTTCTCATGGTCACGCACACGCATTTCCTCTTCCTTCATGCCAAGTGACTTCAGCCAGTCAATACAGAACTTCTTCCAATATGCAAACCACTCCAAATCCGTATCCGGCTCACAGAAAAATTCCAGCTCCATCTGCTCAAACTCTCTGGTACGGAATGTAAAGTTACCCGGTGTAATCTCATTACGGAAAGATTTACCAATCTGCCCGATTCCAAAAGGAATTTTTTTACGGGATGTACGCTGTACATTTTTAAAGTTTACAAAAATACCCTGCGCTGTTTCCGGACGAAGATATACGGTATTTTTTGCATCCTCCGTAACTCCCTGAAACGTTTTAAACATCAGGTTAAACTGGCGGATTTCCGTAAAATTATGCTTTCCACAGCTTGGACAGCAGATTTCCTTTTCTACAACATATTTTTCCATCTCCTCGTGGGACCATGCATCTACACTCCCCTCGATTTTGATGTTATTTTCTTCCATATAATCCTCAATAACCTTATCTGCACGAAAACGCTCATGGCATTCCTTACAATCCATCAGCGGATCGGAAAAACTTCCTAAATGGCCGGAAGCAACCCAGGTCTGGGGATTCATAAGAATCGCACAGTCAATTCCGACATTATACGGATTCTCTCGAATAAACTTCTGCCACCATGCCTGCTTTACATTATTCTTTAATTCTACTCCTAAATTACCATAATCCCAGGTATTGGCAAGTCCGCCGTAAATCTCCGAACCCGGATATACAAAACCTCTTGCCTTTGCAAGGGCAACAATCTTTTCCATTGTCTTTTCCATAATATTCCTCCATTCCTGCTCAGCCCACGGATTTGGGCGCAAGCACAACACATCACCTGATTTTTCCAATCTAACTAAAAAATATACCATTATCCCACTAAGATTGCAAGTTTTGTTTCTACTCGGAGAGAAACTCCAAGGATTTGAAATGATGTGGCAGATACCTTCCCAGATAGCTTCGCATAAAATGTTCCAGTTCACCCTGCACCTGTGGAGTAACGGCAAAAGAATATAACCGCTCAACAGGCACAGTTAATATGTACTGCAAAGAATACAGGGCATCTCCCCCAAGCAAAAAAGGATAGCTTTTTGCAAGGGGGGCCTCTTTCTTAGCACATTCCTCGCAGACAAGTCCTCCTGCCGCAAAGTATACTGACTTTGTGTCTGTGCGGTGGCACCGCAGACACTGAAAAAGCTCCAGACTCTGCCCTGAAATCATCATCATGCGCATTTCATATATGATACGGATTAATTTCATAGGAATCCTTTTATTTTGAAGTGCCAGCAGCGTCATGTAAAGGAGCAGTAATTCATCCGGGGCTTCCATATTTTCCCTTGTAAAGTACTGTGCCATTTCTGCAAAATAAGAAGCATAACATGTCATATCATAGTCTTCAGCGATATCTCCAAAAAATTTCTGTATCATGCCTCCCTTGACATTATACGAACTTCTCCCCTCATAAATTGCAAAATCCCCAAATGTAAAAGGAAGCGTACATGCAGAAAGGGCGCTGCCTGCCTTCCTAGCGCCCTGTGCAAATGCTGATATTCTTCCTCTTTCACGGGTAAGTATTTCCACCCGCCTATCGTATTCTTTCATGGGAGATGCCGTTAAGACCATCCCTGTTAGTGTAACTGTTTCCCTCATGCTCTTTGCTTCTTTCTGCTGTGCTGTTTTGTCCTTCTGAAATGTCCCTTCGATACTCCAAATAGTCCATTACCTTGCCCGATAAGGCAAACTGATTCCAACGTTCCTCTTGATTCATTTTCCTCGCCATGCCTTTCTGTTCCGATGTATTTTTCACATTGTTGTCTTACTCGTTACTATTTACAACTGTGAATAGTAACTCTTACTCATATCTTAGCATGGCTAAAGAACACTTTTACTATACGTGGAATCTTCTGACAGTCATATACGTGATTACGTTACTATTCACGGCTGTTCTAAACAGCATTCGTAAAAGCATCCTTAAATAGTAACTTGGTTACATATCATAATCTGACTTCCGGTATCCAAAATTCCTAATTAAAAAATCACTGTCACGCCAGTCTTTTTTTACCTTCACCCAAAGTTTTAAATTGACCTGGCAATCTAAAAGATTCTCAATATCGTGACGTGCCTGGCTGCCGATTTTCTTTAACATCGCTCCCTTTTTCCCAATAATAATTCCTTTATGGGAATCACGTTCACAAACGATTGTTGCATCAATATCAATCAGGTTACCTGCTTTCCTTTCCCGCATCTGGTCAACTGCCACTGCAATGCCATGTGGAATCTCATCACTTAAATTCCGCAGGGCTTTCTCGCGAATCAGCTCTGATACAATCTGACGTTCCGGCTGGTCTGTCACCGTATCTTCATCATAATAGCAGGGACCTTCTTCCAAATATTCAAACATAACCTGCAGCAGTTCATCTGTATTTTCTCCTTTTAAGGCAGAAACCGGTACAATCTCTTTAAAAGGAACAATGTCCTTATACGCGTCAATGAAGGTCAGAATCTCCGCCTTACTAACCGTATCAATTTTGTTAATAACAAGGATTACCGGTGTATCTGTATTGCAAAGCTGTTCTGCGATATGACGCTCTCCTGCACCAATAAATGTGCTTGGCTCGACCAGCCAGAGGATTAAATCTACTTCCCGTAGCGTTCTCTCCGCTACTGTAACCATGTATTCCCCCAGCTTGTTCTTTGCCTTGTGAATCCCTGGTGTATCCAAGAATATAATCTGACCTTTTTCACTGGTATAGACTGTCTGTATTCTATTTCTTGTTGTCTGCGGCTTATTCGATGTAATCGCAATCTTCTGTCCAATCAAATGATTCATCAGAGTTGACTTTCCTACATTCGGACGCCCAATTAATGTTACAAATCCTGATTTAAACTTTTCCATATCGTAGCTCACTTTCTTATGGGAACAGAAATTGCCCGGTATATTCCAAACCTTTTTTATGACAACGGTTTTACCTCCGTAAACAATTCCTTCTCTTCTGCAATCCGCTTTTCATTTCCAATGACACAAAGATTTTCCGCTTCTGTCACTGCCCGCATAACCGGAGACAATGACCTGATATCCTCTAAGCTGCATCCAAGCACCTGATCACGCTCCTTTTGCAGCTCCTCAATCGAAATACCTGATAAATACCCGGTAAGGGAGCGACGCCCTTTCATACTTGGTGTCAATGGAGTGTCCATCCCACTGATTGTTCCTATAATTGTCTTTGTAATCTCTCTTTCCTCAGCATCATAATTTTCTAAAAATTCTGCTGCCCCGCGGTATACGTCAATCGTTGAAGACAGATTCGGATCACGGTATGATGTGAAATATCCATCCCCTTCCCTCTGGAACTGGCAGGATACACCATAAGCACCGCCCTTTACCCGGACTTCATTCCAAAGATAATCATAATTCAGAAGATGCCTTGCTACCCGGAGTGCTCCAAAATTATGCACCACATTCGAAAAGCTTCCGCCCACAGCTACATACTGAATCTCTGCCGGAGTAGAAAATGCCTCTTTCACAGCTTCTGGATTCGGAACATACGGTTTTAGCACCGCCATACCGGATCTGCCGTCTTCGCCTGCATCACAATCACCTTTTCCATTCTCGCTCTCAAAAGCCAGAAGTTTTTCAATAAATGCCGGAAGTTCTTTCTCTAACTCCTGATATTCCTCTTCCTCGCCTGTAATCGAAACGAGCAGGGATTCCTTCTTAAAAATCTTTTTCAGCAATGCCTTACAGCCTGCTATCAATGCCTCTTTTTCTTCCTCAAAATGCTCATCCAGTCTTTCCAGATATTCATAATAGCCCACTCCGATATAACGGTCATTCAGCCATGCGCTCTTTGAAAAGCCCGCTGTCGCTCTGCCTGCCGCCGCCTGATGGCCGGAATACATAAGCCTGACCTTAAGGCGGGAACGCCCCTCTGCCACAACCTCACGCAAGTGCTTTTCGTCCGTAAAAAGTGTTTCAAACATCATCTCGGCCAGTAAATCAAGGGATGGCTTTAACTTGTCACGGAGCATTTTTGTACGAACTTCAAAATATAGCTTATAATCATCGCTGTCGTGATTCCTGCAATAGATATCAACATCGGAAGAAATTCCACCAGTATAGAGATTTGTTTCCGTATCAAATTCTGTATACGTATGCCGTTTTGTATCCATATATCCAAGCAGTGTTGTAAGAAAACTCACCTGTGGCATATATTCTTCTAATTCATTCATATCAAACAACAGCCTTAGATAAATAATATGATTTGTTGGAATCTGGTGGTGGATAATTTTTACGCCACTGTTTTCCTTCTCCTCATTATAATATGGCAGAACCGTTTTGCGGATGTCCTCCCTCCGAAGCAGCGGAATCTTTTCCAGCTGCTCCTTTGGAGTCGGCTCCTCCTGATATGCTTTCAATGCTTTGGTATCTGCAATCAGCTTCTGAATCTCTTCTTCCTGCAGACTCTCTTTATATTTCTTTAACTTTTCTGTAACCGCTTCCTCTGCCTTTGCCGCAAGCCCCGGCTCTGGTATCATTTCTACCAGCACTGCATGCGGATTATCCAAAATATATTTCTGAATTAACTGCTCATAATAATCAGTCTTTAGCTGTTCCCTCAAAAATGCATAATACGCATCATAGCAAAGGGCATCATAAGGTTTTTCCTCATCATAAAGCCATGTTTTGAACGTGCGAATACCATACAGAAGCCCTTTTGGCGCTGAACCAAAATCTGCTTCCCTCTCCCGGAACTCCGTTCCATTAATGGCAGCCTCTAAAATTTTCCTGTCAATTCCTTCTGCTACTACCTTTTCTAATGTTTTTCGGATGACCTGATAAAAGTCTTCCTTCTGTCCTGACTTTGCATTCTTTGTTGTAATACAAAAATAACTTTGCCGTAAAATATCACAAAATTCCCCGTCAATATCAGATCCAATTCCGGCATCCAAAAGCGCCTGCTTAAGAAGTGCCCCCGGCATCTCAACCAATACATAGAAAAGAAGTTCAAAAGCCCTGCAGACTTTTTGGTCTAAAGTCACATCCATTGCCGCCGCATACGCATAATATGTCTTCTCCGTACAGTCTGCATCTGTTGCTACTGCATAATTTTTACTCAAATCCTTAATTTTGTCAAAAGGCTTTTGCAATGCAATTTCAGAATCCACAACAATAGCCGGAAAATCTTTCAGGTAATTCTCATCCATAAAAATAAGACGTTCTTCTATATCCATATCTCCATACAGATAAATATAGCTGTTCGATGGATGATAATAGGTACGGTGAAAATTCAGATACTCTTCATACGTAAGCTCTGGAATACAGGCCGGGTCTCCGCCTGACTCATGTCTATACGTATTATCCGGGAAAAGGCTGTTCATTACAAAACAGTCTAATACCCGCTCTTCAGAGGAATATGCACCCTTCATCTCATTATACACAACACCGTTATAAGTTATTTCAGCATCTTCACTCTCAAGCTCATAGTGCCAGCCCTCCTGCTTAAAAATCTCCTCATACTGATAAATATTAGGATAGAACACAGCATCCATATATACATGCATCAAATTCTGAAAATCCTTGTCATTACAACTCGCAACCGGATACATTGTTTTATCTGGATAGGTTGTTGCATTCAGAAATGTATTTAAAGACCCCTTCACCAACTCTACGAACGGGTCCTTCACCGGAAAGCTCTTTGAGCCACATAATACCGTGTGCTCTATAATATGAGGTACACCTGTCGCATCCTTAGGCGGCGTGCGAAATCCGATATTAAAAACCTTATTGTCATCCTTATTACTAAACACCAAAACCCTTGCCCTGCTCAGCTTATGACGCAGATACAGAACAAAGCTGTCAACCTCACTTACAAATTCTCCTTTGATTAACTCATATGCCTCAGGAATCTTTACCTGGGAAATATTCTTAATACTTGCTGCCATTCTAATCCTCCATTTGTTATTACTTTTTCTGCCTAAGCCAAAAAACACCACAGACAGCAGTTTTCCGGCCTTTGCCTTTACTGTCCCAAACTTCTAAAACGTTCATATGCCTCCTGCCATGCATCCTGTTCTTTTGGCAGGAACTCCTCTGTCCCAAAGGAAGCCGCTAAAATCTCACATTTTTCTTCTCTTGTGTGGTATGCCCCTAATGCCTTTAACTGCGACATAACATTCCCCACAGCCGTAGCCTCACTGGCACCGGTTATCACCGGGATTCCTAGTGCATTCGCCGTAAACTGGTTTAACAGTTCATTCTGTGAACCTCCGCCTACAATATAGAGCTTTTCTTCCCATGTGACAAACGATCTTAATGTATCATATACCTGTCGGTATTTTAATGCAAGGCTTTCCAGCACACAGCGTACCAGCGCACCGTCTGTTTCCGGTATCTTCTGTCCTGTATTTTTACAGTATTCCCTTATTTTTGTAGGATAATCTCCCGGCTGCATGAAATCATCCGGCTCTATAAAGCTTTGCAGCGGCTTCTCTTTTTGGGCAAGATTTGTCATTTCCACAAAACTGTATTTTTTTCCCTGTGCTGCAAAATTCCTGCGCAGCTCCTGATTCATCCACAATCCAATAATATTTACAGTTGGCCGGTATCCGCCATCTGCCGTTCCTTCATTTGATATCTTATCACGGATAATGGAGGTCCCCTCCAAAAGCTTTCCAACTGAAATTCCCATTAACGACCATGTGCCGCTTGAAAGGAATGTAAATTCCTCATCCTTTGCCGGAACAGCTGCAACCGCACAGGCAGTATCATGCCCCGGTGCCGAAATAATATGAAGCTGCTCCTGCCCGACTTCCTTTGCCACCTCTCTGCGAAGCAATCCCAAATCCTTTCCAGCCAAATCAACCGGAGTAAAAAGTTTTTCCGGCAGTCCTATTTTCTGAATTAAGGACTTTGCCCATCTCTTTTCCCTCATATCATATAACTGGGTCGTAGATGCAATCGAATATTCCGTATGGATTGCCCCTGAGAACAAATATTCAATGAAATTTGGCATTAAAAGCATTTTGTCTGCACTCTCCATAATAGAGGGCATATTCTTTTTCATATAGTATAGCTTATACAGGGTATTATATGCCAGACTTGCAATGCCTGTCTGTTCAAACGCATATTCTTCCCCACCAATCTTTTCAAGTGCTTCTGCCATATTTGCATCATCCAGGACCACGTCCCGGTAACTTCCTGGCAGAGCAAGCATATTTCCTTCCTTGTCAATCAGTCCGCAGTCTACTCCCCATGTATCAAAGCCAACACCGCTTAACTCTTCCCTGCAAAGCTGCATCCCTTTTTTCATCTCGTCCATGAGTGACAAAACATTCCAGTATGCATGACCATTTAAAATGCTAAAATTATGAGGAAAACGGTGTACTTCTTCCAGCGTTACTTTTTTTCCATCAAAACGGGCAAGCATGCCACGCCCGCTGCTTGCCCCCAAATCAAAAGCCAACACATTTTTTGCTGCCATTACCTTCCCCTTTCCTATTCGGAATACTTTTTATAGCCCGGATGCTTTCCGGTTACTCCATATTGTTCCCTCATACCAATCAGCCTGTCAATATTTTCTCTGGAAAGCTCCTGCGCTCCTCCCAGTAAATGCGCGTTCAGGCTTATTTTAGCAAACAATTCCAACGATTCCATACGGTAATATGCAGTCAGCACATCTGCTCCTACTGCCAAAGCACCATGATTCTGCAAAAGCATAACATCATGTTCCCCAAGATACGGTGCAATTGCCTCTGGTACTTCATTGGTAGACGGCGTACCATATGGCGTTACCGGCACAGAACCAATTGCAATCACTGTCTCAATCATGGAATAGTCATCAAGCGGTACATTTGCTACTGCATATCCTGTGGCTACCGGCGGATGTGCATGGAGAACTGCCCCTACATCCTCGCGCTCTGCATAGCATCTTAAATGCATCTTAATTTCAGAAGATGGCCTAAATCCCTCCAAACCGTCTAATACGTTGCCATCCTTGTCAATATGTACCAGCTTTTCCGGTGTAATAAAACTTTTACTAATTCCGGTTGGCGTCGCCAAAAAAGTACCGTCCGGCAACTTCGCCGAAACATTGCCGTCATTTGCAGCAACCCATCCAAGCTGCCACATCTTATGACAGATATCACACATTTCCTCTCTCAAATCCATATAACTTAATTCCATATGTTCCCTCCCTTTCTTAACTTCGCACCTTACTCTTTCTTATAGATATTATAGCAATTCTTTCCACCATTCTTTGAACGGTATAAAGCACTGTCTGCCATCTTATAGATTGTCTCAAAATCCCTGCCCGCATCCGGTGCAACAGCAATTCCCACGCTGCTGGAAATTGAAACAGATACAGCGCCATTTACATATGTCCTTCTGTTTACCTCACAGATTCTCTCTGCCCTCTTTTTGATATAATTCATAAGGCTCTCTTCGTCAAAGGCATCATATGCTGCACATACCGCAAACTCATCACCACCAAGCCTTCCAACATATGCATTCTTTGAAAATATTTCTGATAAATGTTTCGCTGTATCAACAATTGCATTGTCACCATAGATATGCCCTAGTTTATCATTAACATTTTTGAAATTATCCAAATCGACCATAAAGAAAATATAATGCGTATTGCCGCTGATATTTTCAAGGCACTCTGATACCTTTTCTTCCATGGTTTTCTTATTTAATACACCCGTCAGCAAATCATTTTCCGCTCTTTGCACCAAACTCTTTTCTTCAATAATCTGCTGGCTTGCATCCTCAATTTTTCCAATAAACTTATGATTTTCACCATATTTAACATCCTGAACCATCATTCCTGTGATACGGTACCAGCCATATCCTTCTTCGCTATTTTTAATACGCACTTCTGACATAAACCGCTTACTGTCATCATCATAGAACTGATGAATCCTTCCTCTGATTGAACGGTCATCCTCATGGATATACTGATAAACCTCATAAACTTCCTCACCAAACATTGGCTTTGCCTCTTTACCAAACATGGCTAATGTATTTCCAAAAAAGCGCAGGCACTTCGGTTCAAACTGGAATTCAAAAATTATTGCTCTTTCAATCTGATTTAAAATCTTATAACGCTCCAAATCCTCACAAGCCCTAAAAGACTTGTGAAGCAGCATAACGGTATAAACAATTCCAAATATCAATAAAATGCCACACAGTACCATACATATAATTGTACTGTTCTGCATACTGATATTGGCACGGCGTAATGTATCAGCCTCCTCTATAAACCCTACATACCAGTTTGCAAAACCGCTCGGACATAACACACTGATATAATCACTTCTGCCATAACGGTATCTCAGGGAAACCTGCCTGCGGTTTTCTACTTCCCGCTCTACATCTTTTAATGAAGAAATATCACCTTCTATCTCACTATTTGCAAGATATGTAAAGAAGCTGTTTGCTTTTCCGCCCAAAATACTGTCAAACTTTTTGCCTCTTGTAACATACTTTCCATTTGAAGTAATCAGAAAAGCGCACCCGGCCTGGGCATATCCCCATTTATCCATTACTTCATTTAATACAGCCAGATTCAATGTCCCTACGATAATTCCGGCAACCTTATTTCCTGATTCAATCGGCACCGCAATCACAATAACTTCTTTCTCGCTGATTTCTTTGATGGAATCACTATACACAACCGGCTGCTTATTATACATAAGTTCTCCCAAAACACCATCTGATTCATCAAACCTTATGGTGATATGGTCCCCATATTCCTGCGCCCCGTCAGTTGTCAAAATTGTCAAAGAACTAAATAGATTCTTATAATCCCGCAGCATTTCTTTTGCCATTTCCTCGTCATCGTCGAGCACCCTGTCCATAGTCTTGGCTAGCTGCTCCAAATGCCCCAGACGGTTTTGAATGGTATCATCTATGTATGAGGTAAAGACTGTAGCGTCATTAATCAAATTGCTTTCTGCAATATCAAGTGCATTTCCTCCAATATCCTTCCAAAAAACCATGACAGACAGTAACGTGAACAACACTATAGCAAATAACGCAACAAATCGTCGAATATATTCCCAAGGCATATTCCCTTATCCTCTCTTCCATAATTATTCCGAACAACAGTATTAAAAATAATTATATCACAAGAAATACAGAAATACCATAATTATTTACCAGCCAATCAGGACAGAAGTGATACTATTAAAAGGGACCTGTTTATAAGAAAACAGATCCCTCTGATTTTTAAAGCTAGTACAACGAATATTAAGTAATTGGCAGTTTGACTTGCTTAATTTTCGTTGTACTAGTGTCTTTTTATCTTACCTTTACAGCTTTGCTGAAGTTTCCATACACATGTTTTTTCGAAGCATTATCTACATATGCCCTGACTTTAAAATATTTGTATTTTTTATTCTTTTTCAACACTGTTTTGATAGCTGTGCCTTTTTTTAACGTCTTTACAAGAGTATATTTGCCATTCTTTTTCCTGCCTGCATAAATCTGATATCCTTTTGCATTTTTCACCTTTTTCCATGAAAGGCTCCACTTTTTACCGGAAATCCCCACTTTCACACCATTTACCATGACTGGGGCAGTTGTTAATTTTTTCACCTGACTATACTGTCCATAGACCGTTTTGCCATTGTCTGATTTTTGATATGCACGCATACGGAACAAATAAGAGGAAGCATACGCCATGGTAACATTACAGGTAGTCGTTTTCGGATTAGAAACCGTCTTAATTCTCTTATAAGTGCCAGACTGTTCTAGCGCACTGTAGATTATATACCCATCTGCGCCGCTTATTGTGTTCCACTTAAAGGTCACAACTTTGGAGCCCTTGCCTGCTTTGGCAGACATCGCAGGCTTCCTTCCTTTGTCAAAACCATCCGGCTTCTTTGTTGCCTCTGGCGAGGCAGACGGAGATAGTGATGGTGATGGCGAGACATCCGGCGAGACAGTACTTGATGGCTCTGCAGATGGAGACGCCTGAACATCCGGTTCTTTCGTTGCAGTCGGTGTCCATACCACTCCTGAAGAGGATGACTGCCCCTGAGAATTTCTTTCTATTGTTATTATCTCAGTATTTACAAGCGGCACTTCCTTGACCGACTGCCCGGAATCTGTAACATATTCCATGGCAGGGTTTTCATCCGTTTGCCCTGTAAACTTTGTTAAAATCTTATAAACACTGCCAGATGGCTTAAGGGAAACCATACCAATATCAGCCTGCCCGCCTGCCGGGAAAATAATCTGATCCTTTTTGCCGGACAAAATGATATCTACAATATAGCCGTCATTATTTTTTATAAGCTTGCTGTCCATTACCTCACTCTGAATCGTATCCGCAAACTGGAACACGGGTTCATCCATTGCCCCGCTGGATACAGAAACATCCAGCCTGAAATGCAGGGATGTAATTTTTTCTGCCGAAGCCTGTGGAACAGACAACGACACATTAATCTGATTCCCATTTGCCGTCAGTTTTCCACTACAGGCGGCCTCCTCTGCCCTTACGATAGAAAATGGAAGGACAGCAATCAGGCAGGCAGCCAAAAGTAAATAGCAAAGCCACTTTTTCTTGTTACCTCTAATATTCATTAAAACATATCCTTTCCTTTATTACTTTCCCGAAACAGTACTGCCTGTTAATGTGATATCTGGCAACGTTTCCGGAATCTGTACCACAAGAGTATCACTGGTAATACGCTCACCTTCCAGTGTTTTTGCGTCATCTACCCGGTATAATTCACCGCGCACGCCTTTTATTGCTTTCAAACTTTCTTCATTCCACTGTCCGGGCTCTATATAATATACCCATGTTCCATCTGAAGTTTCACCAAGATTTCCTTTCTTTGGAACATCTGCAAAAATCACTTGTAAAGCCTTGACACTGCCATCCTTTGCACCAATCACGTTACCATCTGTATCATAAAGCATAACTACATTGTAAGCAGGATTTCCTTTATAGATTCCAGTAAAAATCAAGGAACCTGCAGGAATAACATCTTCCGCTTTATCACCATACTGATAATCTTCCTTCAGAACACCAATTGACTGCTTGCCGCTGTCTGTCTGCATAAATTCCATATTATCACCAGAAGGTCCGCAGATATCAATTTCACGAATTGTTACATCTGTCTGGTCAGTAGTTAATCTGACATATCTTGCATCATATGTACCAATCCATGTATCCCGTTCACTCTCGTTCACGGAATCAAACCACACATCAGCCGGCTTTGCTGTTCCGTCAAGTCCTGTTACCTCCTTTACAGTCGTCCATGTATTTCCATCTATGCTAATCTCTACCTTAGCAGAAGAAAGCAAACTGCCAGAATATTTTAGTGCTGTAACTTCCTTAATCTCATGCAGGTCAACCGTAATTTCTGCACTGCCAGATTCCAAAGCTGTCCCGTGGTAAGCGGTTGTCTGGTCATTGTCAATCACCCTGTCAATGCTGTGCTCTTTTTTTGCCTCAACGCTTTCAGGATTTTTCTCATCATAGCCACTGTCTGGATCATCGTCATCCATTTCAAGCTCTGTATCATCTGATGATACGATGTTTGTGCTGACTGTCCATAATGACTTATCCATAACACCGTCTGTCTGTATCTTAACCTGGCCTGCATCTGCCGCAGCAGAGTAATTCAGGAACTGGTCCACTGCCTTTACGGAATATGACATTACCCTGTTATTTATTGTAGAGATTGTGTCTGTAAATACCGTCTTGCCGCCATCTTTATTCACAGGCTGGAAACCAACCACCTTTGACTCTGTAACGCCATTCTCTGTCATACTGCGTATAATCTCATATCCCAGTATCAATCCGGTATCTTCCTTTGTATCGACCGTTACCTGTACCCTGTTTGAAACTGCTGTTGCTGTGGCTGTTGTTATCACTTTTCTGTCTTTTATCGTTCCAGCCTCATCTGGATGGTCCACACGGTAATCCCTTGCATTCTTATCTACATAATAAAGGGCTTTTGCATATGGCTCACCATATTTTTCTGCATAAGCAGCCGTTGCCTTATCTGCCACCATACCCCAGCGCTCAAAAAACGGAAGAATATTTTTATTTGCCGCTGCACAGGCCAGACGCATCAAATTCTGGTCTGTTCCGCCATCTAATGTCAGTCCCTCTTTAGGTGCCTTTTCCGGGTTTCTTGCATAAGTGTCTACGCGTGCAAAGAACAGGTTGTTAAACTGTTCATCATAATTATCATAGACAGCATGGTCATTCTTATTGTCATCAAATGCAAGATGAAGCTGCCAGTACAATGCTAATTGTGTAAACACATTTGAAGCGCGCCCTACCGTTCCAGAAGTTACTTTTTTGTAAACATTTTCATATGTATAACGCTCTGTTCCTGTTAAAAGCTGTGCAAAATAATTGTTTGTCACTTCTGCTACTGCATAAGCGCCCTGATTGATATCATGACCGATTTCATGGGCAATCCCCCAGCCAAAGCTTTGCATACCCGCTGCACCGCCGGCTAAACCTGTCGAATCCCATTCGATACCGATATGGTTGCCGGAAGCATACATAAAGGCACCAGCAAACATCCTCATATACCTGATATTTAAATGCTGTGCCGGAAGCGCATTATTGCCCCGTTCTGTGCCTGCAGAATCACTAAGTCCCTTATGCTGGTAGAATAAAGACATGGTGTCTTCCATTGCCTGCAATGAAATATCAAGCGCCTTTACCTTGTCATCCTTTGATGATAATGGTTCCCATATCTTTGTTGCCGGCAGGGAGTACATCATCTTCTCCATCATAATATCTGTAGCATTTAAAATACAGTTCTTCCGGTCATAATCATAATCTACAGCCTTTGCTCCATTTTTATGCACCTTTTCATGCTCCGCCTCAACACTTGCAACATATGTTTCCAGACTGTCAATATAAGTCCTGATTGCATTTGTCCTTTCTGTCCCTGTCTTTCCATAAACATTCAATACCGGGATATCGCTTCCGCCAAGGACACGCACTGCATACTTATCAGAAGCGTTATTTCCGCTGTATGCCACATAGAGCTGCCCGCCGCGTTCAAAGTCCTTATCCGCAACCTGTGGAACCGTAATCTCATTTCTGCCAATCTTAAGGGCAGCAGTTGACTTTGCAAGGCTGCCTGACTCAGCATGATATTGTGTCATAACCAGATTCAGATTTGTGGAATCTCCTGTCCTCTTTGTGTTATGGCCTACATACACAACCAGAGATTCTCCTGCATATACGGTTTTTCCAAGCGGCTGCCATGAATTTAGACCGCCAAAACCAAGATGCCCGTCTTTTCTGCCAGTAATCTGGTTTATCACCTCATAGGAAGGAGACGGCTTATTATCTAAGATATCTCTTGCCGTATCCAGTTCTAATTTTAACTCGCTGTAAAGAGGATGTTTCTCACCACTCTCACCATCAGGTTTTTCCAAACGCCTTTCCAATGCATCTATTGTGCCGGCAGTCACATCACTTCTCAATGTAGAATGCATTTCATCCGTATAAAGACCCATAATCTCATCTTCAAGCGAATCATAATGATAGAATCGTATTTCCCCAACTTTCAATTCACCACGTGTATTCCCGGTACCAATACATAAACGGATTTTATTCGCAGTAACTGCATTGTCAAACTTAACAATATAATACGGATTCTCATTGCTGTCCAGTTTCCGAAGCAGACGCGAGCCAACGGAATACTGTGTGTTGTCATTTGAATTCCAGTAATCAATTCTTACCGTCGAAAGCGATAATGTCTCATCATAGGCCGCAAATGTCATGAAATTCATTTTATAGTTGCCATCAAGCGTTATATTCATTCCCCTGTCATTTGCCGGGTAGGCCACCCCATCATCCCAATCATTTTTGATCCAGTAAGAATTGTAGTTATTATCTACAAGACCAAGGGCACTTTTTGCCTTTGTATCAAGAGGGCTGTCAACCATCTTAGCACCGCCATGCCCGCCAAAGTCTGCTGAAACAATATGGGCTGATACCTTACCTTCCCCCATCGGGGTATTTAAAAGCTTATAATTTGGAAGTTCTGGTGGGTTAGAATTCTTTGTCTTTCCAATTGATTTCAAAGAAGGGCTTCCCCAGCCAAGAGCATTCCAGCCGGTAACATAAACCAAATACTCCGTATCTTCATTCAGATTTTCGATTCTGTAGCTGTTTTCCCGAATGATACCCGTACCGCCTGTTTTCTCATCTGCCACAAAACCTGCAACAGCCGGCTGGTAATCGCTTCCGGTTTCACTTTTTTTCTTATAGTACACCATATAACCGCTTGCATCATCCATATCCTTCCATGAAACATGAAGGAAATTGCGTCCTGCAGTTACTTTAACATTATCCGGTGAGGCAGGCTTTGCCTGCGGTTCAGGAATCCCAGTCTGTTCATTTGACCAAGGACTTTTCCAGTCCCCATTTACCGAACGCACTTTTACTTTATAAGTTTCAAAATTTTTAAGTGATTCCGCCTGGATAGTACTTAAAATACAGCTGTTACCAGAAACCTTAACCGTATCATTTATTACCTTTCCGGATTTCCCTGCCGGACCTTCTATGTAAAGCTCATACCCGGTTACATTACTCTGCGCCGTCCATGATACACTAAGCTGTTCGTTACCGGATTTTGGCGCGGAAAGTACCGGAATACTTAGATTCGGGGCTGGAATCCTTTTATCCATATTATTTACAAATTCCACCTTTGCAATATCAACAAGCTTTTTATCTTTTCTAGTTCCGGTAATCTGTATCGTTACCCTTTTTACTGCAATCTGCCCACCAAAATCCAGTATCAGTGAACCGTCTGATTCCGTTCTGACCGATGCTGCCTTCGCTGCAGTTTTCAGATACCCTGCACCTGCTTTTCTGGTGCTGCTATTGTCCTGATTTTTCAAGGAAAAGGTTTCTGTCTGACCATTCTCCAATTCAAGGACAGCCTCGCCTGTTACAATATCACTAACCGTCATGCCATCTTCCTGTACAAAAGGAGATAAAATCCTTATCCCGCCAATTTCAGGGACAGAACCATCCTCTGCCAGCACAAATTCCAAGCCAACCGGATTACTCTCAGAAATTTCACCATAATCTGCTGGTGTCAGCGTAACACCTGTATTGTTAAGCAGGGCTGACGCATTATTGCCCTTCACAGATGTGCCGCTGGCAGGGACAACATCTAAGGACATCCACAGCTTCTCTACCAGTGATTCCTGCGGTTTCTCACCAATATTCTGCACAACCATCTGCAAATCAGCAATATCGGTTTTACCATCATTATTTAAATCATAATTTTTATTTGCAGTATTTTCCCGGATAAGCTTTAAGAGACTGTCTGTATCTTCCTCGCTAATCTTTCCGTCCCCATTCACATCACCTGCCTGAAGCCATCCAAGCATTGCTCCTTCTTTTCCTGTATCTACTTTTGTTGCACACAAAAGTAGTTTATGTGCCCAGCCTGGTTCTACTGTAACCTTCTGCGTATACGCAGCAAATTTTTCAGCCTTAACCGTAACCACCTGTTCTCCCGCCGCTACCTCTTTAAAACATGCCATAAGGGAAACCGATTTGTTTGCAAAATCCAGTTCCTTTGTTTCCCCATTACACTCTACCGTTACTTTTCCTGTATACTCCAAAAACGGGTGTACTTCTATTTCCAGACTGCCAGCCGCATTTTGGGCAGCCCTTCTTTCAGAAGGCAAAACCTTTGCAGGATGTACTTCCGAAAAAATTCCGGCATCTGCTGTTTTAGCATATGCCCTCTGAACCGGTACCGTAAAGCCTGTAAATGCCTGTAAAAGCAGACAGCCGGTAAGTAATGTTGCAATCTTTTTCCTCATACTCAATCTTCCTTTCTATAAATCAGTTGGGAGCAAAATACCTCTTGCACCAAACCTCATGACATTACATCAATATGGTAATAATAGTATAGAATGGCAAAATTTGCAATAGAGTTTTATGGGACATACACAGGCAGCGTTCCACCCCTTTTGTTAGGATGATGCCAGTCCTGATACCATTTCTGTCACATATTCATGAAGTTTTGGTCCTGCCGCTTCTCCGTATTCAGCAATCATTTTGACAATAGCGCTTCCTACAATCGCTCCGTCTCCAATTGCTGAATATTTATTTACCTGCTCTTTTGTATTGATGCCAAAACCGATCGCAACCGGGACATCTGTCACATCCCGGATTGTCTCCACAATCTCTCCGACATCTGTCGTTATCTCACTTCTTGCACCCGTAACTCCCATAGAAGACACTACATAGATAAATCCTGATGCATCTTCTGCCACCATCTTAATTCGTTCTTTGGAAGTCGGCGCAACCATAGTAATGACATCAACATCATACTTTTCTGCCACTGGCACCAATTCCTCCCTTTCCTCAAAAGGCATATCCGGCAGAATCACACCATCCACTCCGCACTCCTGGCAACGTCTGCAAAAGTCTTCATAACCATATTTATATAATGTATTCAGATATGCCAGAAATACAAGTGGTACGTCTGTTTTTTCCCGCAGGGATACCACCATGTCAAAAATCTTATCCGTCGTACAGCCTGCTGACAAAGCTCTGATATTCGCTTCCTGAATGACCGGGCCATCTGCGATTGGGTCAGAAAATGGAATCCCAATTTCAATCAGTCCTGCACCTGCATCTGCCATTTCCAACACAAACTCTTCCGTTTTATCTAAACTTGGATCACCCGCTGTTAAAAATCCAATAAATGCCTTTTTATGTTCAAATGCTTTATATATTCTACTCATGTAAATCAATCCCCCTGTATCTTGCTATTGCTGCTACATCTTTATCTCCTCTGCCAGACAATGTGCAGATAATAATCTGTTCTTTCTCCATCTTTGGAGCAATTTTCATAAGGTGTGCTACCGCATGAGAACTTTCAATGGCGGCAATAATGCCCTCCTCCTTTGCAATATACTCAAATGCCTGCACTGCCTCTTCATCCGTAACCGGCACATACTCAGCTCTGTGGATATCCCTAAGATAAGCATGTTCCGGTCCTACTCCCGGATAATCAAGCCCCGCCGAAATAGAATAAACCGGAGCAATCTGTCCATATTCATCCTGACAGAAATAAGATTTCATCCCATGAAAAACTCCTTCTGTTCCCACCGCCATGGTAGCTGCTGTCTTATCGGTATCGACACCGTGCCCTGCCGCCTCACAGCCAATCAAACGAACCTCTTTATCATTAATAAACTCATAGAAGGAGCCCATAGCATTGCTTCCACCGCCGACACATGCCATTACCACATCTGGCAGTTTACCTTCTGCTTCCAAAATCTGCTCTCTTGCCTCTTTGCTAATCACACTCTGGAAATCCCTGACCATCATGGGAAACGGATGAGGCCCCATAACAGAACCCAGCACATAGAGAGTATCATCTACTCTTGCTGTCCACTCCCTCATACAGGCATTGACTGCATCCTTCAAAGTCATTGTACCGCTCTCTACCGGATGCACCTTTGCTCCCAAAAGCTCCATGCGGTAAACATTTAATGCCTGCCGTATGGTATCTTCCTTTCCCATGTAGATTTCACATTCCATATCCAGTAAAGCGGCGGCCGTAGCTGTAGCTACTCCATGCTGCCCGGCACCTGTTTCTGCAATCACTCTTGTTTTTCCCATCTTCTTTGCTAAAAGCACCTGGCCAAGTACATTGTTAATTTTATGGGAACCTGTATGGTTTAAGTCCTCTCTCTTAAAATAAATTTTCGCACCGCCAAGGTCTTTTGTCATCTTCTCCGCAAAGTACAAAAGAGACGGCCTTCCTGCATATTCCCTGTTCAGTCTGTCTAATTCCTCTACAAATTCTGCATCATTTTTATATTGCTCATATGCATCCTCTAATTTATGAATCTCATTCATCAGAGTTTCCGGTACATATTGCCCTCCATGTTTTCCATATCTTCCTGTATTCATACTGTTACTCATTCTATACTGCCTCCATTCCTGTATTTGCTGCGATTCGCAGCAATTCTAAACATCATGCGTAAAACCTGCATCTATCATTTCTTTTAAAGTTTCCCTGACATTCCCTGACCGCATCATAGTCTCACCAATCAGTGCCGCGTTCACCCTGTTCTGTGCCAGTTCCCTGATATCCTCTGCCGTCCGAATTCCGCTTTCTGATATAAAAAGCACCTCTTCCGGCACCAGCTTTCTCAAACGGATGCTATTGTGTATATCTACTGTAAAGGTTTTCAAATCACGGTTATTCACACCAATTACCCTGGCTCCTGCCGCCAGAGCCTGCTCTATTTCCTTAGCGTCGTGTGCCTCAACTAACGCTGTCAGCCCAAGACTGTCAGCTATACCAATATACCGCTTTAAAGCCTCTTCCCCCAAAAGGGAACAAATCAGAAGTACCGCAGACGCCCCGATTACCTTTGCTTCATAAAGCATATATTCGTCTACTGTAAAATCTTTCCGCAAAAGCGGCAATGATACCTCCCTGCTAATTTCCGTCAGATATGCATCTGCTCCCTGAAAATAATACGGCTCTGTCAGGACAGAGATTGCACTTGCCCCAGCCTCCTCATACAACTTTGCAATATCCAAATAAGGAAAATCTGGTGCGATTAACCCCTTTGAGGGCGAGGCCTTTTTCACTTCGCATATAAAAGATACTCCCTCCTTTCCAATCGCTTTTTCAAAAGGAAATCCGGTATCGGCATTCATTGCCAGTGCTTCACGTTTCACCTGCTCATATGGCTTATATCTTTTACATTCCTCAACTCTCTGCCTTGTTTTTTGTGCAATTTCCTCTAAAATATTCATGTGTTATATCTCCTCATCTCTGCGCTGTATTTTCTGTATAAAAAGAACTACGGTTCTTACAATGTTTGTGCAGGCAGCGTGCAGTCACTTATTTACTCATTGCTCATACTGATAAAATTCTCAAGCTGTGCTTTTGCCAGACCATTAGCGATAACCTCTCTGGCTTTTGCAATTCCTTCTGCAATGCTAAGCTTCCCGTCTGCAATATGAATTGCCGCACCTGCATTTAACAAAACGGCATCAAGCATTGGACCCTGCTTTCCGTCCAGAAGTTCCCTTACAATCTGTGCATTCTGCTGCGGATTACCGCCAACCAGTTCTTCTTTCTTACAGCGGTTCAATCCAAACTGTTCTGGCGTAATTTCATAAGATGAAAACTTTCCATCCCTTACTTCGCAGACCTTTGTCGGCGCACTTAGTGAAATCTCATCCATTTTATCCATTCCATAAACAACCATAGCGCGTTTTACTCCCAGATTGTTAAGTACATACGCTAACTGCTCCACAAGACTCTCGTCAAACACTCCCAAAAGCATTTCATTGGCACCAGCCGGATTTGCAATTGGCCCAAGAATATTAAAAAGAGTCCGGGTTCCAATTTCCTTTCGCACACTGCCAACAAAGCGCATTGCTGTATGGTATTTCTGTGCAAACAAAAAGCAAAGTTTCAGTTCTTTCAGGATTTTTTCACTTACCTCTACATCTGCGTCAATCTTAACGCCAAGCGCTTCCAAACAATCTGCGGTACCACATTTACTGCTTGCCGCGCGGTTTCCATGCTTTGAAACCGAATACCCTGCTGCGGAGGTTACAATTGCAGAAACCGTAGAGATATTAAATGTATTAGAACCATCCCCACCTGTTCCGACAATCTCTAATGTGTCTGTCTCCCTGTGAAACGGAAGGCAATGGACACGCATTATCTTTGCTGCCGCTGTGATTTCATCAATTGTCTCGCCTTTGATTGCCAGCGCCGTCAGAAAAGCCGCTTTCTGCGCATCTGTTGCCTCTCCTTTCATAATTTCATCCATAACCTGCTCCATCATAGCAGTTTCTACATCTTCTCCCGCACTCAAAATATGAATCGCTTCTTTAATCATAATAATTACCTCTTTCCCAAACCTTCTTTGATAACTTTTCAAATATACTACTCCTGCGGCTTGCTTCACATTTCTATTCTAAAAAATTTTCTAACATTATTTTTCCTTTTGGCGTCAAAATGGATTCTGGATGAAACTGCAGCCCGTATATTTCATACTCTTTATGCTTCACAGCCATAACTTCACCATCCTGTGTCGTTGCCGTCACCTCCAGACAATCAGGAATGGTATCTTTTAAGGCAATCAGCGAATGATATCTTGCAACCTCTGCGGTTTCCCCGAGTTTTTGAAAAATCCTGCAATTTTGCGCCAAATCTACTACAGACATCTTTCCATGCATCAATTCTTTTGCATAAGAAACCGTTGCCCCAAAAACCTCACAAATCGCCTGATGCCCCAAGCAGACGCCAAGGATTGGTATCCTGCCTTTGAAATAGCGAATAACTTCCTCACACATCCCTGCATCAGAGGGCTTTCCAGGCCCCGGTGAAACAATCATATGTGACGGCTTCATCACCTCGATTTCCGAAACGGTATATTCATCATTGCGAATCACCTTAATGTCAGGATGAATGCTTCCTACCAACTGATACAAATTATAAGAAAAACTATCGTAGTTATCGATTAAAAGTATCACCTACATCACCTCCTGCCCTTCTATCACTGCATTCATTACCGCTTTTGCCTTATTGATACATTCCCTGTATTCATTCTGCGGTATACTGTCTGCAACAATGCCAGCCCCGGAGCGGACAAATACCTTCCCATTCTTCTTATATGCAGTACGAATCGCAATACAGGTATCCAGATTGCCTGTAAAGTCTATATATCCAATTGCTCCTCCATAGATTCCACGCTTATTGTTCTCCAGTTCATTGATAATCTCCATAGCGCGTATCTTTGGCGCCCCGGACAGGGTACCGGCAGGCAGAACCGCATCCACAGCATCCAGACTGCATTTATCCTCCCGAATGGTTCCCCTGACCGTAGAACCGATATGCATAACATGGGAATATTTCAAAACCTCCATATAGTTTTCTACTTCTACTGACCCAAACTGACTGATTTTGCCCAAATCATTCCTTCCCAAATCCACTAACATATTATGCTCTGACAATTCCTTTTCATCGGCAAGAAGCTCCTTTTCCATACGCTCATCCTCAGACTTTGTTGCTCCTCTTGGTCTTGTTCCCGCCAGTGGAAACGTATGAAGCAATCCATTTTCCAGTTTAACAAGGGTTTCCGGCGAAGCCCCTGCCACCTCCATATCATCACTGCTAAAATAGAACATATACGGGGAAGGATTAATTGTACGCAGCAGGCGGTATGCATTCAGCAGGCTTCCTTCATAATCTGCCTCCAGGCGGTTGGAAAGTACCACCTGAAAAATATCCCCCTCATATATATAGTGTTTTGCTTTTTCTACCATTCTGCAATATTCTTCCTCTGAAAACAAAGCCTGAAACTCTGAAGTGATTTTCCCCGGAATTACATCAATGGCCTTGCCATGATGGATTAAATCAATAATTTCATCTATCTCTTTTATACAGCGCTCATATTCTGCCTCTATCTCCTCCACTCTGGCATTTGCAATAATGACGATTTTCTGGTGATAATTATCAAATGCAATTACTTTATCAAAAAGCATTAAATCAACATCTTTAAATCCTTCAATATCTTCTGCGTCCAAATGCAACTTTGGCTCGCTGTATTTGATATAATCATACGAAAAATAGCCAACCAGCCCTCCGGTAAAGGTTGGAAGCCCTTCTATCTTTGGGCTTCTATATTCCTGTAAAATTTCTTGCATCCATTCCCCCGGATGGGAAACCTTCTTCGTGCTCTCCTTCCCATTCTGGATGGTCATCTGCCCATTCATACAGGTAATTTCCATTTTCGGCTCATATCCTAAAAAAGTATACCTTCCCCACTTCTCCTGATTCTCCACACTCTCCAGCATATAACAGTGTTTGCTGACCCCTTTCAGTATACGCAATACCTCAATCGGAGTTTTAATATCTGCCATAATTTCCTTGCTGATAGGCACAACTTTATAGCCTTCTGCCAACTCCTTCGCTTTCTGCAATGTAATCATATCTGTTATCCTCCTTCTGCCAAGATTGCGGTACAGGCCCCGCTTGCTTACGCTGCGGCGAACTTTCCTAAAACAAAAACCGCCCTTGACTAATGCAATAAATGATTGCATTAGTCAAGGGCGGTTAATATACCAAATATTATCCGCGGTGCCACCTTGTTTCATGGTTTCCCACACTCTTAGCGAAATACTATCATATTTCCGGCAACTAACGTATGCCCTACGTCATGGAATACTCAGACAAAATGCTACTGCTCACTATGTATACAGTAATAGCAAAAGTCCTTTGACCATGCCCTCAGTGGCCCATTTGATAAACTGCATCTCTACAGGTTTCCACCATACCCTGCTCTCTGGAAGCGCATTTTTATCGTTATCCCCACATCAACGGTTTAGATATTTTAAATATGTTTTACATTATACACCTGACAATTTGATTGTCAAGTGTTTTATAGAAATTTTCTCAAACTTCAAACCTTTTATTCCTCTGCATCAAAGGCCATATTCCATGCCCTTGTATCCAGACACTCCTCATAAGCATCTGCGGCAGCATCATACTCCTCTTCGTCATCAATATCTTCCAGTTCAAAATTATCCTCACCTAAATCCTTCAGACGAAATACGTAGTATTCTGTCACATTATCTACATCTCCCGGAATCAGCGCTGCATACAATTTTCCATCTACCGGATAGATTTCATCAATATAAAAATCGCGCTCTGCACCATCCTCATCCGTCAGTGTCACCATTGTTTCCTGAAAATCATATCCTGCATTTTCTTTTGCCATTTCTTCCCTCACTTCTAAAAGTTCATTTCGTATCCATTGCACATGGTATTTTTATATGTTAACGGAACGAAAAATCTTTTATTCTACTGTCACTACTTTTGCCAGGTTCCTCGGCTTATCTACATCCAGCCCCTTATCCATTGACACGTAGTATGCCAAAAGCTGTAATGCCACAGAGGCCGGAAATACCATAAATTCATCTGCCATAGCAGGCAGGGCAAAAACATCTGCATACTCTGCATCTGCCAAATCAAAGCTCTCCTTGACGAATAAGACAACACTTGCCCCACGTGACTGCACCTCACGGATATTGGAAAGTTCCTTGTCTTTGAGATTTGTCTGTGTCACTGTCGCAACAACAGGAGTATTTTCTGTAATCAGGGCTATCGTACCATGCTTTAATTCTCCCGAAGCATACGCCTCTGTGTGGATATAAGAAACCTCCTTGAGCTTTAAAGCACCTTCCAAAAGAATCGAATAATCCAGCCCACGCCCTATCATAAACGCATCCTTGGCATCTAACATTTCCCTGGCAATCTTATGAATCTCATTCTTCTGCTCCAAAACCTCCAGCATCTTTGCCGGCGCCTCAACCAGGTTTTCCAGATATTCCTTTTCTGCCGCTTCATCAAAGACACCACGCACCTTTGCCATACGCCCAACCAGTAAAAAGAGTGCAACAAGCTGTGTCGTATATGCTTTTGTGCTGGCAACGGCAATCTCCGGCCCTGCTGCCGTATACATCACATAATCACTTTCCCTCGCAATAGATGAGCCTTTTACATTAATAATGGCAACGCTTTTTGCACCTTGCCTGCGCGCATATTTCAATGCTTCTAAGGTATCAATCGTCTCTCCCGACTGGGAAATCGCAAGTACCAGCGTTTTCTCATCCAGCACCGGATTTCCATACATAAATTCAGAAGCATATTCCACATTCATATGCATATTAAACTTAGACTGCACCAACACCTTTGCAACAAGACCTGCATGCATTGCCGTACCACAGGCAATAACACAAATGCGGTTACAGTCACGAAGAAATTCATCTGGAATAGCATCTGCTGTTAAATCAATCTTACCCTCTACAATTCTCGATTCCATAGTTGCCTTTAACGCATCCGGCTGCTCCATAATTTCTTTTTCCATGTAGAATGGATAACTGCCCTTTCCACCTCTCGTTGTGTCCCAGTCAATATCCATAAATTCCGGCTCACACTGTTTTCCATCCAAATCAAAAAGCTTTATTTCATCTTTGTGAAGCTCCAGAATCATATATTCTGGAACCACCATATACTTTTCTGCCGCTGCCCCAAGCGCAACTACATCGGACGCAAGCATCGTTCCATCGCCGTTGTAAGCTGCAACAATCGGACTGACATTGCGGATTGCATAAAGAATATCCGGCTGGTCTGAAAACATAACTACCAGTGCAAATGTTCCTTTTAAGTATTTGATTGTCCTGCAAATTGCTTCATGAGGATTTCCCTGATAAAAACGGTTCAGCACAGCAGCCACAACTTCTGTATCCGTCTGGGATTTTAAATCTTTATGAAGCATAAAATGGTCTTTCAATTCCTCGTAGTTTTCTATAATTCCATTGTGTACCAGCAAAACATCACCGCTACGGTGAGGATGTGCATTTTCATCACTCACCCCGCCATGAGTAGCCCACCTGGTATGTCCGATTCCACAGGTAGAAATCTTTTTATCATTCCTGCAAATCTTACGTAAATCTTTTACCCTTCCGGCACACTTACGAAGCTTGACTTTACCTGTCTCCCCATTCAGAGTCGCAAGCCCTGCACTGTCATAACCACGATACTCTAAAAGCTCTAATGCATCTAAGAGCTGATCTGTTACTGATTCTTTCCCGGTATATCCTACGATTCCACACATAATTCTCCTCATTTCTGCAAAATGAACCCCGTTCACCTTTGCTTTATTTTATACACATTTTTGTCTTTTATCCTATGCTGTCTTACCCTATATGTTATTTCTTTTTTGTCTTCTTTACCACCTTTTTCTTTACTGTAACTTTCTCTGTCTTAGAGTATGCACCATAAACACGATTTCCGCAAGAATCAATTTCATATGCTCTTACTGTCACATAATATTTTTCACCCTGCACCCAGTCCTTAAATACCATTGTAGTCTTCTTCACAAGCTTGTTTACCGTATTCTTTTTTCCATTGATAATACGGGTAATGCGAATCTGATAACCGCCTGCTCCAGAAACTGCATTGTATTCCAAATTAACCTTTCCGACACTTTTACTTGTGAGAGACTTAATCTGCGAGCCTCCCGGCTGCACCTTAATCCATTTTGCATACAAATCGTATGCCTTTTTATCCGAACCAACTATTTTGGTTACTGCTGTCTCATACTTTTTGTCTGCAAACCAGCCATCAAAGGTATAGCCCTTTCTCGTCGGCGCCTTTAAAGTATATCCTTCATCCGCCGTATACGAAGCCGGATTCCCCTTCGCATTTGTACCGCTGTTTAAGTGATAGGTAACTTTATATTTATTTACTGTTTTCTTTACAGTGACTAACAGTTTGCAGGCTGCCGTCTCAGAAGACAGTTTTAAATAATACTCTTTTTCATTCTCTAAAGAAACCTTTTTCGTTATTTTCTTTTCTGCATTTGTTACACCGGAAGCCACTGGTTCACCAGACGCATCCTCCAGCAAATAATTCCCGGCAACACCTGCTGCTGAATCAATGACAACCGAATAGCTTACGTCCTCTGTTCCCGTAGTAAATTTTAAATAGTCAACATCCCCGGCACACTCCGTAGTGACTGCATATTCTTTACCACATGAAATCTCTTTTGCCGCTTCCATTGTATCTGCAAAATCATCTGTAATTTCTGAAACAATAATATTTCCTGCCGCTTCATTGCTGCCGGATAATTCTATATAATACCTTTTAGACGGCATCAGTGCAATACGCTCGTAGCTTTCATTCTCTAACCGCATCTGTTCCGTCACAGGCATCCCCTCGTTATCATAAATCTTTGCACAAATCTCCGAGCCGCCTGTTACCAGTGCTTTTATCTGATAATATGACTTTACTGCCGACGTCGTAAAATAATATAATTCTCCGATACCATCCGCTGCGGAAAACGGATAAAGACGTCCAAAACCAAGATTAGACGCCTTACTTGTATCTATTGCCATAGAACCATCCGAAATTGCCAGCTCATTATCTGCTAAAGCTGCCGGCTCCTGTGCCCATGCTACACTGCCGGGAATTTCCGGCAATGTGCAAATACATCCAAATACCAGCAAAAGCATTGTCAGTTTTCTCATTCTTTCGCCAACTCCTTTTCTAACTCTTTCAATTTCTTTCTTGCTGCTTTATTCTTTTTTGCCTTTTTCAGAAGCTTAACTGCCTGCTCTTTCTTTCCTTCATCCAGCTTCTCAAGGGCAAGTTTGTAGTAACAGGAGCTTTTCAAATCTTTTGTCCAGGAAATAGCGCCTGCCTCTTTATAATTCGCAATGGCAGCCCTGTAATTTCCCTTTTGCTGGTGTATCCAGCCTTTGGCAAAAGGATATCCCGGTGTCTGAACAAACAGGACAACACATCCTGCTAACACCGCCAGCAAGGTCATCCGTCTTCTCCATGCTGCTACTTTTTCTAAACGCTGAATTTTCCTCTTACAAAGCTGTATGTTTCGTTTGGCACACTCCCTGTACCCGTCCCTTCTGACAACTCTTCTAAATTCAGCAATTGCATCCACATATTCACTCTTTGTTTTCGCTTCCTCCTGCCGGCGCAGCGCATCCTCATAGACTGCCTGAGCTCCCTCTTCACTAATCAATGCCGCCTTTTTTCTGCATGCCTTCATACGCACATTGGCATCTTTATAATCTCCCAGCGCCTTAAACTTTCTTGCCGCACCCTTCAGGGCAGATACCTTCTGCTCAAAGCGCAGTACACAAGGTACTGCTTCCTGCAGCTTAACGGCTTCCCTGTATATTTTCTCTTCTTTTGAAATCTTTTCCTTAAATAATTCTTCTGCCACAGGCACCCTCCCATGTTGCAGCGCGGACTCGCATCCGCCATGATTTATCATGTACCAAAACCTTACTATACCTTTGTTTCACAATTATGTCAAATAAAGTTACTATTCACACCTCACCGCAGGACAATTATAAATGCCTTTTCATACTCTTCCGTAGAATTTCTGTCTAATAACAGCCGCCCTCCGTGCATTTTTACTATTTTGGAGGCTATGCTAAGCCCCAGGCCGCTTCCTCCCTTTGTACTTCTGGAAGCATCCCCCATGACAAACGGCTCAAAAATATGCTTTGCCACCTCATCGGATATCTGGCTGCCAGTATCTGCAAAGATAATATGGACACGCTCCATTTCCTCATTCCACACCAGGCGTATGATAACCTGCTCACCCTTCTCAACATGACGCAGTTCGTTATTCAGCAGATTTGTCAAAGCTCTGGAAAAATACATCCTGTCTAACTCCCATAAAATACGTTCCTCTGGAATATCCAACTCTACCTGAATACCCTTCCGCTCAAAATCCAAATAGAATAAAGCAATATTCTCCCTTAACAGCTCCACAACATCCAAAGACTCCTTGTGCAGTTTAAAACCTTCACTGTCAATTTTTACATATTCAAACAGCAGGGAAAGCAAATCATCTATCCGCTTTGATTTGCTGCAAATCGCATCCAAATATTGCTTCTGCCTCTCTTCATCCGTCACCATGCCATCCCGCAATGCCTGAGCATACCCGCTTACTGTCGTCATCGGCGTCTTTAAATCATGTGCAATATCAGAAAGCATCAGGCTGCGGCGTCTCTCATATTCCAAATGCTGTCTCTTCTCATCCTCTACCATCCTTTGCAGTTCCCGCCTGGTCAACTGGCTGAACTTTAAAGCCCCCACTATATAAGGAATCAACAGCAATATCAGTAATATCAGTAAAATGATAAAACACCCTGCATAGTACATATTTAAAACTTCCCTGCTATTGCCATGCAAAATGTTTCCCATTCTCTGCGACACAATTCCTCTGAAATTGGTATCTAAGAACTGATGAACTGACTGTGACACCACGCTTGGCAGCAAAGACAAAACCATCTCCACTATCATCCAGAAAAATACCGCATATAAAGCTCCCGTTCCTCTGTTTCCTGTTATGAAACCTTCAAAAAGAGGACCTCCAACCTGCTTCTCCAAATAAGGAAAAACAACATAAGTATACAAAATATTAATTCCTGACTCACAAATCACAATTCCAAGGATTCCAAGTAAAAAGTTTTTCACCAAAAAACCTTTCATACTCTTCCTGTCTTCCATTTACTCCTCACCTTTATACATTTTCTACAAAGTCTGGTTCCCGGTTTCAAAGCGGTAGCCAAGTCCCCGCACCGTCCTTATGTACCTGCCGCTGTCATCGGAAAGTTTTGCCCGCAGTTTACTAATGCATACCATAATATTATTATCTGCGATAAAATATGGCTCCTGCCATCCATATTCATAAATTTGCTGCTTTGTATAAATCTTACCCGGATTGCTCATAAAAAGTTCCATCAAACGGTATTCTGTGGAGGAGAGGTCAATGATTTCCTCTCCCTTGCGCAGAATACATCCCTCTAAATCCAGTGTCAAATCCTGCACTTGCAGTACTTTCTTTACTGTCTGCGAATCATTCGCACCAAGCGAATAGAACCGGCGGATATTGGAATTAATACGCGCAACAGCTTCCAATGGATTAAACGGCTTTGCTATATAATCATCTGCACCTAAATCCAGACCTAATATTTTATCTGTATCTGCCGTCTTTGCTGACAGGATAATCACTGGAAGGTTACTGTCCTTCCGTAGCTCCTTTAGCACATGAAAACCATCCTTCCCTGGCATCATAATATCCAGAATCAGCATGGCAATTTCCGGCTGCTCCCGCAAAACCTTTAATGCCTCTTCCCCATCCTGCGCATCTAACACCTCATATCCCTCTTTTTCCAAATAGAGACGTAACAAATCTCTGATTTCTGCCTCATCATCTGCCACTAAAATCTGATACCCCATTGTTCAAACCTCCTTCTTCCTCTTCCCGCTCCCCTCATGAAAAGCTCCTTTACTTCGGTATCTCCTGCACTTATGGTTTCTCATACCAGTCCTGTACAGCATCAAACTCCATTCCTTCAAAATAAACATTCTGCAGAATCTCATCACTCCCTCTAAGTTTCCGGTATAATGCC
The DNA here is from genome assembly GCA_947643145.1 of uncultured bacterium. Lineage (GTDB taxonomy): Bacteria > Bacillota > Clostridia > Lachnospirales > Lachnospiraceae > Butyribacter. The sequence continues at coordinate 49,041 of CANRVD010000003.1, forward strand.
GCTCCAGTAAGGTATACGTAAGGATTCACATAAAAGCTTCCAAGAATACCCAGTGTTATTGTCGATAAAATCTGCCATCCAATAAATGATAAATCCAGCACAAAAGTCTTCCACTTCTGTCCCTGCATCATCTGACGGCTAATCCGAAATGCTTCCTTTGTCTCCATATTAGGATTTTCTGCAAGCAAATACGGAATCATATAATATTCATAAGACTTTACCACCCCCGGTATCACAAAAAGAAGCGTCCATAGGACGGTATATAAGTCCCGTAAAAACATAATCGCTGTCACATTTTTATATCGGTTTTCCATCGCATGGAATAACTCTCGAAATCTTGGCTTCGAGTCAAAACTGCGAATATAAAAGCGTGATATTCCGACGTACAATGGATTTATAAAAAAAATTCCAATCAAAATCCCACCAAAAAAAATAACCAGAGACAATACTATAAGTGCAATTGTAATCGTACCCCCAATTGCACTTTCCACATAACCATCTTCTTCTATCACTTCCCCCTGATAGTTATCTAATTCTATTGTAACATTTTTATTAATGAGATTGCTATAAGAGTTATTCTTCCGAAAAAGATGTAGTCCGTTTCCTACACTGATTTCATCTAAAACTGGCCTTACTGTCCCTGATGCAAGAGTATTTGAGCCCATCAAAAAGGATAAAATAAATGTCACAAAGACAATCCGCCAGTAGTGTTTATGCAATACGGATTTACTTCGCTCTTTCAACTCACGTCTGCTCCACGAAACATTACTCACCATATATTACTCCTGTTTATCTATATCTGCGGCTATATTTAGCCCCCTTAAGCTCTGACTTATAAACCTTTCGCCCCCATAAAATCATACATGTATTGCCATAATTACACTCCCCGACTACAACATAATTTTTATGCTTTTCCGTAATAATAACAGAGTGTCCTTTGTAACGGATGACATCCCCCATTTTACATTTATCAAAGGATGTAAAGTTCTTAATTTTGGCGTTTCTGCCATAAATCATATCACTCATCTTCCATGCAAAGCCATAGCACTGATATCCCAAAATTCCATTTGGACAATAGTAGTGATTACAAGTGGAAATATCATCTAATGAAATATGCCTGCATGGATTACTTGTAACCGTCGTACTGCTATAATTATAACGATTTACATGATTCCAGTACTTTCCGCTCGGATACTGCTTCTGAAGTTTTTTAAACTTGTTAATTACTTTTTGTATGGCAGAGGAATGAACTGTCTCCACACGGCTGAAGGAACCATATATATACTTCCCCTCATACCTCACAAAAGGACGGATTTTAAATTTTACTGTTTTTGTGGAAGAAAGCCCGCTAACAGTCCTGCTTACCGTATTCCCTGAAGAAACAGATGCCACATTTTCAAATGCATTGCTTCCCGTTTTTCTGAAAATCTGGTAACCATCTGCGCCATTTGTCTTTTTCCATTTCAGCGTTACCTTGCTGCCACTCCGGCTGGCAGAAGAAATGACAGGCTTTGGAAGCACAACGCGCACACGTTCTGATACCCGCTGTCCCTCCGTAATTTCACCGGACGTGCCTGTACGGTATGCCACAATCCTATATGTGAATGTGATTCCCGGTTTGAAACTGCTATCCTCAAAATAATGAGTCGCATACGGAACATTCTGTACAAAGCCAAGCTGCTTATATTCTTTGTCATATTTGCTCTTGCGGTAAATAATAAATCCATCATTATTCCCATCACTAAACCACGAAAGGGTAAGGGAGGAATACGAATAATCCTCAACGGCAACCAAAGAAATGGCATCATATGCCTCCTGTGACTGCGCTGGGTCTTCCTGCGAAGAATCCTCCCCATAAAAGCTGTCCGCTTCCTGCACCAAAACGCTTTGATCCGCAGCCTGTGCAGCCGCCCCTTCCGGATTACCGGATACCACAAGGGATATAACTAAAAGAAATAAACAAAATGCCTGTAACCTTTTCTTCATAAACTATCTCCCATTTTAGAATATTACTTCAGCGATAAACATCGCAAGATTTACGAAGTAATCGCTCACTTTAATCAACGTCCTTAATTTTAAATCTTACAATTCCCAAAATCGTAAAAACAACTCCAATAACAGTTAAAATTATGATACATTTCACCTGTGTTCCGGTATCGCCCCCTGGATACACAGCATTTTGCTGCATATTCTCAATCCAGTATGTCATAAAAAAGTCTTTTTCGGTTAAAAGAGTTAATACCTGGACTGCCATCGCACCCCCCAGCAAAAGCATAATATTAATTCCAATCGAAAGGCCGCCGGAACGCGTCAAATGCGCAATCAGCATGGTAATTGCAGAATAACTCCAGATTACCACAATCTGTCCAAGCAGGATTAACAAGAATTTCTGTACAGATATACTGCCAAATTCCCAGCATAGAGAAGCTGTCAGCGAAGAAAGTGCCGCCGGAATAACGGTAATAATTGTCATGACTGTCGCCAGCGAAATAAACTGACCGAATGCAATCTGCACTCTGGAAGCCCCTCTGCTGACTACCTGTCTCACCGTTCTGTTTGTATATTCATTAGAAATCATTCCACCCACAAAAAGTGCCACAAAGATTAAATAGAAACTCCCTGTCGTAAAACCTGCATAAATTTCAACACCCTTTGTATTAGAAAGCGCTTCCCCCCAGAATCCGCCTGCAAGCTTCCCATACAGAAAGGCCCCTATCTCTATTGCTGAAATTCCCAGAAGGCAGAGTGCCGTTACAAAAGTCACTTTGCTCTTACAAACCTTATAAAACTCACTTTTCATAATATCTAACATCTTACATTCCCCCCATTCTTTCCACAAAATACTTCTCCATATCCTGCCCTTCTACTGCAAGATAGGATACCATCACACCATTCTGTACCAGCGCCTGGTTAATGACTGCTGCATTTTCCAACTGCTCATAAATACAAAGCGAATTATCCTCTAACATTTTACCACCCTGTATATTGAACTTTTCTGCCAGAATGCGCTGCGTCTTTTCATAGTTGTCCGTCCTGATATGCAGATAATGTTTCCCCCTGCTGTCCAGTTCGTCGGCACTAAACTCCTCTACCAGTACGCCATTATTGATAATGCCATATTTTGTAGCAATCTTTCCCAGTTCTCCCAGAATATGAGAGGATATTAGGATTGTAATCTGCTTTTTCTCATGTAACCTCATTAAAAGCTCTCTTATCTCTCGGATACCAGCCGGGTCAAGCCCGTTCATCGGCTCATCCAGTACCAGAAATTCCGGTTCTCCCAAAAGCGCAATCGCTATGGACAGTCTCTGTTTCATACCAAGCGAAAACTTCTTTGCCTTTTTCTTTCCTGTATCCGGCAAGCCAACTAATGCAAGCATTGCATCAAAATCCGTTGTTTTCTCGCACCCTTGCATTTTGCTGTAATAAATCAGATTTTCCTTTGCCGTCATCCCCGGATAAAGTGCAGGCTGTTCAATAACACAGCCAATTTTTTTGCGCCCCATCCCTAAGTCTGTCGAGCCAAATAAGGTAAAATCTCCTGCTGATGTTCTGGTCAATCCACAGACCATCTTCATTAATGTTGTTTTTCCTGCTCCATTTTTGCCAATAAATCCGTAGATATCACCTTTTTCAACATTCATATTGACAGCATCTACCACATTTCTTCCATGATAGGTCTTTGTCAGTCCTTTGGTTATCAGTACTTCCATTTTATCAGACTCCTCTCTGTGCCAAACTGCCATAGACGGTAAAAATCTTTGCCATTCACGTCTTCACAAAAGATAAAGATTATTGACTGTTTTTGTTAAAAGTACGGACAGCAAGGTTTCTTCCGCTATGATATTACTAAGTTGGTTAAATGCCACGCGAATTTTAACCGCCTTAGTAATAATAACTTAGCTTACAAGGATATCTTATCAGACTTAGTTTTATTTATAATGAATCTAACCTTAACATTAGTTTAAATCCAGTCCCTTTGCCTCATCACAGCCAAGTACAAGATTCATGCACTGGATGGCTGCCCCGGAAGCTCCTTTTCCCAAATTGTCAAACTGTGCGGAGAGTACCACACGTTCCTCATTTCCCGTAACATATATCTTTAATCCATCCCAGCCGGACAGCAGATTACCGGCAAGGAAACCACTTGCACTCACTTCATTGTCCAAATCACATACCTGAACAAATCTCTGCCCTGCGTAGTACTCCGCCAAAAACTTCTGCAAAGTTTCCGGCGTCTGTTTATGGTTTAGCATGTCCGTATAAAATGGCACAGATACTACCATTCCGCTATAGTAATCATCGATTACCGGAGAAAAAAGCGGTGCTCTGAAAAGCCCTGTGATTTTCTGCATTTCTTTTAAATGCTTGTGCTGCTGGGTCAGGGCATATTCCCTTGCAGACGAAAATTCTCTTGGACGGTTTTCATCCTGATAGGCGGCAATCGCCTTCTTTCCAGCACCACTATATCCAGTCAGGGAAAAACCTGCTACCGGATAGCCATTTGGTAAAATCCCACCCTTAATCAACGGATAAACAATTGAGATAAAACCGGTAGCATGACAGCCCGGTACTGCAATCCGTTTTCCATTGATGATATTCTCACGATGCTCCTTGGATAATTCTGGAAACCCATACGCCCATCCGCTCTCCGTCCGGTGCGCCGTGGAGGTATCAATGATGCAGACCTTGTCATTTTCCACCAAAGATACAGACTCTCTTGCCGCATCATCCGGCAGGCACAAAAAAGTAATGTCAGAGGCATTGATTAACTTCTTCCTCTCCTCCGCATCCTTTCTTTTATCCGAATCTATTTTTAAAATTTCGATATCATCCCGTTTCTGAAAACGTTCATCAATCCGCAGGCCGGTTGTTCCTTCACTGCCGTCAATAAATACTTTTGTTTTCATTCCCTTTTTCCCTTTCTCTAAAAAATCTCCTATATGTAACTGTTTACGCTAATTCCGAAAAGCAAACACTCCTATACGCAAAACACGATGAGTGCGTCTGCTTTTTGAAATCAACCGTAAATAGTAACTTCTAAATTTCAAAGTCTATGCAGGCGCGGGTTTGCCGGATTCCTGTGATAAATACGCCAAATGCCTTGTGCGCCGGATGCACCTGATACGCATTCAGGCCTTCCATATCCTCAAAATCACAAATCAATGCAATATCAAAATTCGTCTTATCAGCCTCTGGTGCATTGATTACAACCTGATATCTTTTTAACGACGGGATTTTGTCACGAAGCTCCTCCGCCTTGTCCACTGCCAGCTTTAGATTCTCCTCTTTGCTTTTTCCCTCTGCTTCTTCTAATAATGTAAACATTACAATATGTCTAATCATAAATTTCCCTCCAATTTCTATCTGTCCTGCAACTAAATTTCCAGCTTACTTATAAATATTGTAACATTCATTACCTGTTTTATCAAATTTTATAATTTACCAGCTTCCACAAAAGTCAACTATACAGCTTTGCTTTTCAATTTCTCTCTATTTTGATGAGAGTTTTACTCCCTTCTGCCTCAACATTACAATACTTAGCAGTATAGCGAAAAAGGGGCATTGGAATTACTTTCATATTCAGTATATTTTAATCCGTCATTGTTTGAAACAGCACTTTGTATCAACTTTTTCGTCAAATCCGGTACATCTTCTCTCTGCAATGCCTCCTCTACTTCAACCCAGACCACTTCGCTATTCTCCTCGTTATCTGATTTAGGTATTCCTGAGATATATCTGGCCCGAAATGCAATATACCAGTCATGCATATTAAAACGAATCCCTATAATATTTTCAGGTTCTACGCTGACTCCCGTTTCTTCCATATATTCCCGTACAAGAGCTGCCTGTGGTGTTTCATTCTTCTCAACATACCCACCAGGTATAATCAGCTTACCTTTTCCGCCGCCATAAGTATGCCTTGCCAGCAAAACTTTTCCTCTATGAATTACAACTCCGGTAACGCTTTGCCCCCAATTAGTATTATCATTATCCATTTCATTTACTGCTCCTTTCACAAATCTACAATTGATACAATATGCCTGCACCACCGCTTTCTTTGGAAAGTATACCATAAAAACACAAATTCCCCAACATGCTGTGAATTGTATTTATGAAATAAAATAGTCATGGCTGAATAATATAATCAAACCATAACTATTTTTTACCAAATGTTATACTATTTCTGATAATCCGCAGAATACATAATTCTTAGCATCCTGCATGGAAACTACCTGCAACGGCTTTTGTTTTAGCACCCGGCATGATGTATATGCATATATTTTCGTATCGTTAACTTCCGGTATTTCCGCAAACTCTTTTAAACGATCTATATCCAAAAAGTAATCTATTACTTCGGAAGTTAAATATTGCATGATTTTACGCAGTAATAGAATAAGCGCATCAATTTTAATCCACATGCTATCTTTATTTAATATAGTCCGCACATACACATCATTACCCTACATGTCGTTCAAATGCTGTAAAACCTAATATCTTTTCAATTTCTTCCTGTGCATCCGCCGGAATTTTAAAACCGGCAGCAGCCAAATTACTTTCCAGCTGGGACGGCTTGCTTGCACCGGTAATCACACTGCTGATAATCCCTTTGCGGAGAATCCATGCCAGTGCAAGAACGGACATGGTAGTGCCAAGTTCCGCTGCAATTTTTTCCATCGCTTCCACTTTATCCAGATTCTCATCTGTCAAAAGATTATTCACCTGTTTATCTGCCTGATGGGTAGCGCGGGAACCCTCTGGATATGGCTGGCCTTTCTTATACTTTCCGGTAAGAAGTCCCTGGGCAAGAGGAGAGAATGGTGTTATGCCAATCCCGTATTTTTCACAGATTCCCATAATTTCATGCTCAATATAACGGTCCATCATATTGTACTGCGGCTGGAGACTGGTCAGCGGATGAAGATTATATTTCTCAATAATCTTCTGTGCCTCAATTAACCGGGAACCGCTCCACTCTTCACTGACTCCGTAATAAAGAATCTTTCCCTGGTCCACTAATGCACTCAGGGCACGAAGCGTCTCCTCCATCGGAGTCGTCATATCAAAACGATGGCAATAATACAAATCAATGTAATCTAACTGCATATTTGTTAGCGTGCGGTCAATATTTTCAAAAATATGTTTTCTTGACAGCCCCCATTCGTTGGCTGCAGGCCCTGTCGGAAAAAATACTTTGCTGGATACCACATAAGAACTTCTACGGTAATCTTTTAACACCCTACCTAAAAAGCGCTCTGCCTCTCCTCCGCTGTATGCATCTGCGCAGTCAAAAAAATTAACCCCTCTGTCATAAGCAAGGCGTATTGTCTCTTCTGCCACCTTTGCCTTTTCACTTCCTGCAAGATCTGTCATCCAGCTTCCTACTGCAATTTCACTCACCTTTAAACCTGATTTTCCTACACTGCGATTTTCCATAATCCAAAAACCTCCTGATATCTTACTTGATTTTTACTTTGATTGTCTGATAACTGCTATACTTTTTCACCCCATTTGCCTTTGTATAGGTACGGATGTGGAAATAATATGTCTTTCCCTTCTTCCATGTTTTTGCGGAACGGGAATATGTAACTGTTTTTTTAGATGCTTTTACTGTCCCCAGATTTTTATGCTGATTTTTCTTTTCTCCATAGGAAATCTGGTACTTAAGGCACTCTGCCTTACTCCAGGTAAGCTTTACTTTTGTTTTTTTCTTCTTTACCGTAACCTTTGCCTGCAGCTTTTTCACTTTTCCTGGTTTTGCCACAATAGTAACTGGAACCCTAGTTGTTTTTTCTATATCACCATCTTTGTAAGTTACCGTAATCTGATAATTTCCCGGTTCCTTTCCTGTAAGAGAGGACGCATCTGTCGCAAAGTCTGTTGTCGTCTTTATCTGACCATTCGCATAGAAAAGACTCAGGGTAATACTTTGCTTTGGCAAACTTTCTCCCTGCCATATCTGATTCTTCTTTGCAGTAGCAGCGATGGACAACAGAGAATTATCCTCTTCATCCAGTCCGGTATAGAAAGTAGCAGCTTCTTTGTCTATTCCATCCCCAAGCATCAATGTGCCATTTACCATTGTGAGGAAATATCCGAGATATGCAACACTTTCAAAAGATACCCCTTTGCTCCCTGCCAGTCCCTGAACGGTACGGAAGGTCTGACGCTTTGCAGTATCATCCGATGCATCTGTATCCTGTGCCAGTGTCACAGAAGATTTTGAATTTGCTGTCAGATACAGTCCCGGTTTATTTTCTGACTGGATAGATACATAAGTATCCTCGTTCTTATCTGCCTTCCCCTCCATAATCAACCACTGGGAGTCTGTCCCAAGCTTACCAATTCCAACTCCCACTTCCACGTTTTTATAAGGATAATTCGCTTCATTACTGGAGTTTTCATAAAATTCATGAGCCAAAAGTTCACCGGAATTAGTATAGAGTACAGATGTTGTTCCAGTAAGCCCGCTGGCAGTTTCTGGAATCTCCTGAATACTGCCGTCTTCATTAAAATGCAGCTCCGTTATGCATGGAATACGGCGGTATCCGTTTCCTCCCGGCTGTGAGCCGTTATGATGCGCAAAATATGTTTTCCCATTAAAGTCAAATACTGCCATATGATTTGTATTGGAAGTCGCAGTCGGCTGCATTAAGACGCTTCCAAATTCCCATGTCCCGTTGATTAAATCACTGGTAGTCGAATATGCCATCTTCTCATGCCAGCCGGATGCGTAGAACAAATAGTACTCTCCATAGTAATTGCCATTTTCATCTTTTCGGCGGTAAATCCAGGGAGCTTCTGTATAGCCGGACGGAGAGCGGTTGATAATGTCATCTGTTTCGCTGGATTTTCCACAGGTTATCTTCCCGTCCCCGTTTAAATCTTTTACAGAAACCATATCCTCATTCAATTCACAGACATAATACTGGCTGTTGCCCCATGCCAGATAGCGGTGCTCCTCTCCCGTTTCATCTGTTTCAAACCACACAGTCGGGTCAATATCATCCCAATCACTGTTCTGTGGCATGGTCAAGGTTCCCTTTACCAGTGGATTTCCGATATCTTTAAATGGTCCTGTCGGACTGTCAGCTACCGCCACTCCAATCGAGTGTTTCCCGGCAGAAGTTTTATCCCATGTACAAAAATATAAATAATATTTATCCTTATATTTTGTCACCTGGGAAGCCCAACTGGAAGACGAATCCCTCGCCCACGCGACTTCATCCGTACTTACCTTCATTACACTGCCTTCCGGCTTCCATGTTTTCATATCTGTAGTCGAATAGCAGATATACTCCTTCTGGTTATATATCTTTCTGCTGACCTCCTCATCATTCGATTCATCATGACCAGCATAGAGATAGACTGTATCCCCGTCTACCAGAACAGACGGGTCTGCCCCATATACCAATTCCCCATTGGCATCTGTTGTAAAAACCGGATTTCCCGCCACATCTTTTTGTAATACAATAGCTGTCGTTTCACCTGCTGCCTCTGCCGGAAAAGCCGGCAGCACCAGACTAAATGCTAACACACCTGCCAATACCTTTTTTCCCATTACAAAAACCTCCTCATTCATAACTTCTAATTTATAGTTACTATCCTCAGTCTCTATTTACAAATTCTAACACTTCAAGTATACTTGAAGTCAACAGATATAAATAGAAAAGCAAAAAGAAATGAGGTGCATTATGAATACTTATACTATTAAGGAGATGCGGGAAAAATTCGATATTCCCTCCTCAACACTTCGCTATTACGAAGATATGGGACTCTTTCCCGAAGTAAAGCGCACCAAAACTAACCAGCGGATTTATACAGATGACCACATAAACCGCCTGTGTGCCATTAACTGTTTTAAAAGAACAGGGCTTCCAATGGCCAAAATTCACGATTTCTTTGAATATTCCGAGAATTTACCTGACCATATTGACGATATTATATTTATGATGGAAAGTCACGAAAAAGACATGTTATGCCAAATCGAAAAAATGCAGCAGGATTTGAAACATATTCAGCAGAAAGTCCGTTATTATAACCAGATTAAAATTGCCATAGAGCAGAAAACGCCCTGGCCCTGTTATGACGACTGCGAGCAGTAACCTAAATGAATGAAACGGAGGAATCTATGAGACTTAGAAATATCAGAGGCTCTCAGGAGCGAATCCTTGAGAATCCTTATACAATACAGACAGACGGCACAAACGGTGAGGACTACAAAGGCTTATGGCGAGAAAGGATATTCCAGAACAGCAACCCGATTCATATAGAAATCGGCATGGGCAAAGGTCAGTTCATCACCCAGCTTGCCAAAGAGAATCCAAATATAAACTTTCTCGGGATTGAAAAGTATTCCAGCGTCCTGGTTCGTGCCCTGGATAAAAGAGACGCACTGGAAACAGATAATCTGATTTTCCTGCGGATGGATGCCGAAAATCTTACCTCCTATTTTGCCCCTGATGAGATTGATAAAATTTACCTTAATTTTTCTGATCCCTGGCCGAAAGACCGTCATGCTAAAAGGCGTCTCACTTCTACAAACTTTTTGGCACTCTATGATAAGATATTAAAAAAAGACGGATATCTGCAATTTAAAACAGATAACCGTCCGCTTTTTGACTTTTCACTGGAACAGCTGGAAGAAGCCGGCTGGACACAGGATGAAGTTTCCTTTGATTTGCACAAAAATGGCCCAGCGCCAAACAATATAATGACCGAATATGAAGAAAAATTCTATCAGCTTGGAAATCCAATCTGCCGTTTTGTCGCACACAGAGACATGGACAACTAACACGGTCTACTTTTTCTCTATTGCTTTCAGTGCCTTAATCTCTTTTCCTTTTAAACGGCTGCTGACTGCCTTATTCAACAGAAAGGCAACAACAGCCACTACAGGTACGCCAATGAACATTCCCAGTACGCCAAAATATGCCCCGCCTACCGTAATGGCAAAAATAACCCAAATCGGGCTTAGTCCTGTCGACTGGCCTAACAGCCTTGGTCCCAGAATCAGACCGTCAAACTGCTGGAGAATTAAAATCATAATAGCAAAAATAATTGCTGATTCCCAGTCGGTACACAAATAAATCAACACCCCCGGAACAGCACCAATAAAAGGGCCAAAATAAGGTATCATATTTGTAATACCAACAATAACACTCAATAAAACTGCATAAGGCAATCCGATAATGTTCATTGCCACACAGCAGATACATCCAATAATCAGGGAATCAATCGCCTTGCTAATCAAAAAAGCACCAAAGATGTCATTGCATTCCCGCAGGGTTGTACAAACTGCATCTCCCTTTTCTTCCGGAAATATTGCATATACCACCCGTTTTGCCTGATAACGAAATTTATCCTTGCTGTAAATCATATAGATAGAAACGAAAATTCCCAATAACAGATTAATTGCAAGCTTTACAATAGAGACTGACAGGGAATATACCATCGGAATCAGATTACCCATCAGGTTTGTCCCATAATCAATCAGATTTGGAACCATTTTCGCAAGCTGGTCATTGGCAACCTTAAAATCCATTTCCGGGTATTTCTTTTGAAAATACATCAGTTCCCCCATTAACTTGCGATATATGGATGGAATCTTGTCCGTCAGCTCCTGTATACTCTGTCCCATCTGCGGAATAACAAATACAAATGCGATTGCAATAAACCCTAAAACCAGCACATATGCTAACACAATGGAAATACATTTCACCACTTTCTCATGCTTTCCCTTTGTTATCCATCTATGAATCCCCTTCTGAATCCGCCCCACTAACGGTATCAGAAAATAAGCTGTCAGCAGGCCGATGAAAAATGGCGATAACACACCTGCCAGATTCGATAAAAACGCTGTTGTCTCCCCCCAATGGGCAATCAGAATATAAATCACGATAGATGCCGTAATCACAAACAATGCATAGCGGCAGACAGCCATATATTTCGTATTTATCTGAAACCAATGAATCGGCTTGCTTTCTGTCTCCTGCCCCGATACCTTCCCCTCGCCCTTCTTCTCTTTTTCTGCTTCCAGCATCTTTTTTGCTTCTGTTTCCTGTCTTGCCATACTTTTTTATCCCTTCCTTTCCCTCTCTTCTTACCTATTAAAAAGTATAGCTTATTTTTCGGACTTTGAAAACCATACACAGCAAATTTAAGGTTATCTTTATATTTACCGCTCCTGCTGCTGGTATTTTGCAGCTGCCAGTACAATGCCTGCCAGCGCAAACAGGAACAGCACCTGTATGCCAATGCAGGTAAGCACCTCCGTCTTAATGTTTCCAGTAATTTCCGCATAGTCTGTCAGCAGGTTATTTACTGTCATATACCAGTAAGTCGGCAGAAACTTTGCAATATTCTTAATCTGCTCTCCCATCACATTAAGCGGGACAAAGACACCGCCCAGAAAACAAAGGCCTAAAGAAACAGGCACTATTATCATATTAATTTGCATTTCCTTCTTGGCCAGCATTCCTACCAGATAAGCAATTTCCAAAGCTCCTAACATATTGATAAAGCTATTCAGCATATACCATAAAAGATTCGTTGATTCCAATAAATCCTTACCATAAATCAAGACTGCCAGCAACAGGCAGATTACATATACAAGACTTCCCAGTGCCACAAAGGCAAAAATAGATTCGCCATTCTGTCTTAACAAGGATACTGCCGATGCCATCGTCCGGTTCTTGACTGCTCGCTCTCTGAAGAAGAATAGAACTTTTCCAAGCACTTCGCCGCATACACAGATAAACAAATAGGTTAAAAATTGAAAATAATAGGAATATCCCGGCACTTCGCCGCCATGTCCATTTATATCCATAATAGAAACTTTACTTTCTTTCTGTGCCTGTACCTTCCTAAAACTTTCTGTTATGCTATATCCTGCCGTATGATAAGTATGCACGTTGCTAATAAAACTGTTTATCTGCTGTTCCAGATAAATTCCACGATAGCTGCCAGGACTATTTGTAAGAAGAATTCCATTTTTGCCGGAAAGTGCCTTTTCTTCAAACCCATTTACTATCCTCAATACAACATAATTCCCTTTATAATATAATTGTTCCGATAATTTTGCCTTATCTTCGTCCTCCATACTGACATTATGAATCTTTTTCAAATAATTAACCAGACAGTCAGAAAACTCGCTTTTGTCAGAGTCAACTATGGCAACCTCCACTTTCTGATCTGAAAAATCACCCACTGCTTCTTTAGCATTCGCTGCCTGCAGCAGAATCGCGATTGCAATAAAAATCGCAAAATATAAAATTGCTGTACTCAGATTTCTTTTAAAGATTAAAAAATATCCCTTAAATACTGTCATAACGAACCCTCCTAATCATCAAAAAGCTGCCAAGTACAAAGACAACTGCCCATCCCGCCATAGATAACATATCTCTTGTGTATCTGGCTGAATCCCAATAAATTGATACACAATAAAAAGCATCACTGATTAAGGAGGCTGGATTAATCCGGTTCAAAAACGGGCAGTACTCTTCAAGCAAGCCTTTGATACCTCCCACCATCAAACCAGATAAAAAACTGCTTCCAAGGCTGACTGACAGCATAATTGCCAGCTTAACCCCTTCCTTCCACCTGCCCACGCTTCCAACTAACATTCCCATAGAAACCCCAATAATAGAGCCTAAGACAGAAACAGGCATTATCTTTCCCATATCCCCGCTTATGTCCAGCTTTAAAACTCCTATCATATATACAAGCAGTACGCTAACATCTATAATATTAAAAATGCAGACCACAATAAAATCAGCAAACAACTGCTGTATCTTACTGACTGCCCCAATACAGCGTCTGGCCCCAACCGGATTGACATTTGCCTGAAGGGTAACCGCCGCTTCAAGCCCTAAAAAGCACCCAAACATACAGGTCATTGCAATCAGGGAAAAGAAATACTGAATCATCCCGTCTGTTTCCTTTCCGCCAAGCGTTGCTTCCTTGACGTATTCTGTCTGCATGGCAGAACTGCTAATCCTATCAATTACTTTTAATAAACTTTCTGGTTTTTCCTTTGATACTGTCTGAATAATCTCTGCATTTCTTTCATAGGACTCCAGCAAAGCCTTTAGTATGCTCTCCTCAACTCCTGCTGATGCCACTACAAGCTCTGGCTCTGCATCTACATAATAGATTCCAAAAACCTTTCCATCCTTTAGAGCCTCTTTTGCCTCTTTTTCTGACATTTCCTCTACAGAAATCAAATCCTCTTCACTATCCGCAATAAATTGCAGGAAGGAACCAAATGTTTTTGCTTCCTTTTCCTCACTTTTTACTACAACTGCCGTATCAATGCACTCCAGATGATTGTCAAGATTTCCAAATGTCACATAAAATAATGTGCAAAGAATCAACGGGAATAATAACGACCAAAACATCGTTATCTTATCCCGGAACAGGCCCAATGCCCGATATTTCATAAGCTGTAACATACGCATTTTCCTTTCTTAATTACTTTGGAAGTTAAATACTAATCCCTAAGTTCCTTTCCTGTAATTTCCAAAAATACATCATTCAGGGTCGGAAGCTCTGAAAAAATCTTTCCACAACTGATTTCCCGTTCCTGCAGATAATGCAGCACACGCATTAAATTCTGTTTGGCACTGCTGCAGCAAATCACCAGTTTCTGATTCTCATATTCTGTCTGAAATACATGTGGAAGTTCCTTTATTTCCTGCAGATGCTCCTTATCTAAAGCGATTCCTTCTATGGTAATGCGCTCCCCCATCTTAATCATCGCTTTTAATTCTTCCTTCGTCCCTACCGCAATGCTTCTGCCGTGATCCAAGATTGCAATTCTGGTACAAATCTGCTCTACCTCCTCCATGTAGTGGGAAGTATAAATAATCGTTGCACCCTCTTTATTTAATTTCTGGATTCCTTCCAGAATATGGTTACGGCTCTGTGGGTCTACGGCAACTGTCGGCTCATCCATAATAACCAGCTTTGGCTTATGCACAATCCCACACGCAATATTTAACCGTCTGAGAAGTCCGCCTGATAATTGCTTCGGCCTCATCTTCTTCTGCTCCTCCAGTCCGACAAATTGGATTGCATCTTCCACATATTTCTTACGCAATGCCTTATCTTTAATATAAAGTCCGCAGAAATAATCAATATTTTCTTCCACGGTAAGTTCGCCAAATACTGCAACCTCCTGTGGAACAATTCCGATTTTTTTCTTTACCCCATAGCTGTTCGGCATCATCTTTTCACCAAATACAGATATTTTACCCTTGTCATATTTTAACAGCGCCAAAAGACAACTGATTGCCGTCGTCTTCCCACTGCCGTTCGGCCCTAATAAGCCAAAAATTTCACCTTCCCTGATATCAAGGTCTAAATGGTCAAGTGCTACCAAATCACCATATCGTTTCACCAAATTTTGAATCTCAATCATCTTCAACCTCCGTTTTCTTCCATAATGACTTTACACATACATTATAACCACAACTTGTTTTCCGGCAAAGTGTCAGGTGTCAGCAAAAAATGTGACAAATGTAATTAAGGTTACTATTCGCAGGCTTATAAAATTAAAAGCAAGCCCAGCAATCTTGCTTGCAGGAAATTATTACTTCGGAATAATTTGGTTGTATTTGCATAACAACTTTAAATGCGCTATACTTATAATCAGTTCAAAGTACTACAACTTGATGGCAAATACCCTCAGGAGGACACATGAAAATCTTATTTTCCTATTTCATCTTAATGCTCCTTTGCTTTTCCTATGTAATAGATACCAGAATTGTAAGCAGCAGCACGATTATTGGATTTCTCTTATCCATTGTAATGGCTACGGTTTCCTTTGCCCTGCAAAACAGCAAAGTATCCCGCATTCCGCTTTACCTCTATGCCGTTTTTGCGCTATTTGAGCCGTCCTTATTTTCTTTTCTTCCAATTCTTTTCTTTGAAATTGCAAGACAGAAAGAATACCTTTGTGCCACTTTGTTTCTTCCCGGCTTTCTATATCATTTTGGCACTGAAAATATTAAATTCTTTTTCTTCCTCACATCAGGCTGTATCCTTGCATTCTTTTTACAATATCTCATAGAAAGTTATCAGGCACTGGAAGCAGCACACCATAAAATGCAGGATGACAGCACAGAGTTAAACCTTTTTCTAAAGCAAAACAACCGCTCGCTCATTGAAAAGCAGGATTATGAAATCTACACTGCCACTCTTCGGGAAAGAAACCGCATTGCCAGGGAAATTCATGATAATGTGGGGCATCTGCTGTCCCGCTGCATTCTTTTAAATGGCGCTGTCCAAACCATTAATCAGGATGAGAAATGCAGTGACTCCCTGCATCTTTTACAGGATACGCTTTCACAGGCAATGGAAAATATTCGTGACAGTGTCCACAATCTGCACGATAATTCCATCAATCTGCAGGAAAATTTGCAGACACTGGTTCATGATTTTGATTTTTGCCAAATTCATATGGAATATGACATTACAACAAACGTTCCCGCCCCTGTCCGCTATGCCTTTATCTCGATTACCAAAGAAGCCCTAACCAATATAAGCCGGCACAGCAATGCTACCTTTGCAAAAATCATCCTCAGGGAGCATCCCGCCATGTACCAGCTCATTATTCAGGACAATGGCCAGAAGCTTCCCGGAAATTTTTCCTTCGAAGAGGGTACAACAAAGACGGGAATCGGATTAGTCAATATATCTGACCGTGTGAAATCACTGCATGGAATTTTTCAAATCCATACCGAAAACGGCTTCCAGATATTTATTTCTGTTCCCAAAAAACAGGTTTGAAGTTTCACTATCCATGAAAAAGCAGCATACTTCGCATTGAATTTCCGAGAACTTTCCTATAAATCATAAAAGTGCACCGACTTATTAAGAATGGAGATTATTATGAATATTATAATTGTAGATGATGATTTTTTAGTTACTACAGCATTAAAAACCATATTAGAAGCCAGTGGTAAAGTAACGGTACTTGCCACGGGCACAGACGGAAAAGATGCCGTCTCACTTTATCAGAAATATCATCCCGACATTGTGCTGACTGATATTCAGATGAAGTCAACAAGCGGTTTGGAAGCAACTGAGGATATTTTAAAGGAAAATCCAAATGCAAAAATCCTTTTACTGACTACCTTTTCAGATGACGAATATATTATCAAAGCGCTCAAGCTTGGAGCAAAGGGATATCTTCTGAAAACAAACTATGAAAGCATCCTTCCTGCACTGGAAGCCGTAGAAAGCGGCCAGACTGTTTTTGGTACGGAAATTATCTCTAAAATCCCTGACCTGCTCCATACTCCACCGGAATTTGATTACACTTCTTACCAGATAACAGAAAAGGAATTTTCGATTATTACTCTTGTGGCGCAAGGTTACAGTAATAAAGAAATTGCGTCCAGCCTCTTCCTAGGGGAAGGTACTGTACGCAATTATTTAAGTACAATATTAGAGAAACTAAATCTACGTGACCGCACACAACTTGCCGTCTTTTATTATCAGCATAAATAGATACTGTAATCAACCCACTGCTGCTGCCGTCTCAAAAGCGTTCTTATAGCTCAGTACCTTTGACACATACGACTTACAATAAGATGGTACGCCGCCATTCCGCTTGACTGCACCGCTTCCGGCATTGTACGCTGCCAAAGCCAGACTGACATCTCCGTTAAATTCTTTCAGCTTCTGTGAAATGCACTTTGCACCACCCATAATATTCTGCCTTGGGTCAAATGCATCCTTTACGCCAAGGCTTTTCGCAGTCTCCGGCATAAGCTGCATAATTCCCATTGCCCCGGAGCTTGAAACATCATTTGGGTTGAAATTCGACTCTGCTTTTGCAATCGCCTTTAACAGGCTTTCTGAAACATTATATTTCTTTGCTGCTTCCTTAAAATATGTATCATATTTCGTCTTTTTCATAGAGTCAACTGTTTCAGCCGTCTTTTGGCTGGAAGCAGTTTTTTCCGTGCTGTCTGCCTTAGCAACATCCTGATACACTACTTCTCTGCCTGTTATCGGTTCTTTGTATAAAAATATCTGGCTTGTACTGCTTTCTGCCGCGGTATTCTCCGATACAGACTCATCCGCTTTGTTATCGGCATTCACAGACTGCTCTTTTTCAAGCACATCCTCAAAACTGGCAGTCGTAATTGTTGTCTTACGCTCCTCGTTGTTTGATAATGCCGCAAACGGCTTAATATTTAGATAGGATACACTTTGAAGCATATGCTTCTCCTTTCTTAACTACAATATCAATTCCATTTATTTTTACTGGTACGCTAACAAGATAACCAAAGAACTACAGTTCTTCACTTTTTGTTAACAGCCACTATGTCCTTTCTTTACTGTGGAAAAGTTTCCGCAGGGTAATATCACTTGATACGTTCCGACAGCTTATCTCCTTTGGCATAATATGATTTTCCTGTAGTTTTCTTATCGCAGCATCCTTTTCTCCCATCGAAGGACTAACCTCACAGACAACCGCCTTCTTTTGCTGCTTTATCATATTTACCCGGCTGACCGCCGCTTCTTTCTCTCTCCGCAATGATTTATAATGGATAACCGCAGAAACCGGCTCAACCGTCTCTGCCTTTCTACAACCAATGACTTTCGCCCGTTTTCCCTCACAAATCACAGCACCCTCCTATTTCCCTGTCAAAAACACACCACTTTGAAGTATAGCACCTTTCCATAATTTTGTCCACTACTGATAATTTTTAACATTTCCTGCATCCACTTTTTCAAAGGGAACCCATACGTACTTTTCATCCTCAGAAAGATACTCCAGCCCTTTCAGATTTTGCCCCTTTGCAAGTCTGGCTGCTGCCTTTACCGCATACTCTCCCTGCCCGGTTGCTGACTGATACACAGTAAACGCCATCTTACCGTCTACAATTGCCTTACAGCCATCTGCCGTTGCATCCACACCTACTATAGTAATATCATCCGGCCCAATGCCTTTCTCCTCACATGCCTGAAGCACGCCTAATGCCATAGCATCATTATTGCAGGCAACTACATCAATTGTCTGGCCTGTCTTTAGTAAAATTTCAAACTGCTCCTTTGCCATAGCTGTATCCCAGTCTGCATTATCATCAAATACATAATTAATAGTCTTACCGGATTCATTTAATGCAGCTTTTAAAGAATTGGTTCTTCCCAGAGTTGCAGAATGCATTTTCTCACCCTCAAAAACAGCCACATGTATCGTATCCTTACCAGAAAATTTCTCCAAAATATATTCTGCCTGATATGTCCCCGCATCCTCTTCATTAGAACCTACGAAGACATACTGTCCGGCTTCCAGACGTTCCTCAGCCGGACAGGAATTATAAAATACCATAGGAATATCTCCTGCTGTCACCTGTAGCTGCAAAGCTGTATCAACATCCACCGGGTTACATAAAATTACATCATATCCTCCATCTGCTGCCTCCTGAATCTGCGCAATCTGATTTTCAAGAGAACCCTCTGCATCCTTGGCAACAAACTCCGCCCCCATCTTCTCAGCAGTCTCTTTCGCCTTATCAATCAATGCCTGACGAAATGTATCCGCTGAAGATACCGTCAGATACATTTTAATTCCACTGGCAGACTCATCATCGGTTCCACCTGTAGCTGCACAGCCACAAAACAGGCTTATGCAAAGAATCATTGCAACCATTATATTACATATTTTTTTCATATTATTCCTCATTTCTGCAAAGTGAACTTTGTTCCCGTTTGCTTTACTGCTTGTTTACTTTTGCCTTAAATCTTAAAGCGGCCAATTCGCTCTTTCAAACTATCCGCACTTGCAGACAACTCCTGTGCATCGTCCAGAACGGCATTACTGCTGTCTGCAATATTATTTGCCTGAATTACCATATTTTCAGAGGTTGCATGAATTTCCTCTGTACTTGCCGCCTGCTCCTCAGAAATAGCAGCAACATTTGTTGCAACCTCATCTACTTCTCCAATCTTTGCCATCATTTGCTCAATCAGGCTGCCAGTAGTATGAATGTCCTCAAAAATTTCATCAAAAGTCCCAAGGGCAGTATCAATCATGGCACTGCTTTCATTAATACTCTTCATGCTCACTTCTGCCTGCTCTATTGTTTCCTTCACAAGCCTTGTAATTTCACCAATCAACTGTACAATGTTATCAACGGATTCTGTACTATTCTGCGCCAACTTGCCGATTTCAGAAGCTACAACAGCAAATCCCCTTCCTGCTTCCCCTGCCCTGGCCGCTTCAATAGATGCATTCAATGACAGCAGATTCGTTTCTTCTGCAATATTTCCAATTACAGCTACAATATTAGTAATCTCCTCAGAAGCCGTTCCAACCTTATCAATCGCCTCGTCCAGCCTTTGAATTGACTGGCTGATATTATTCATCGCATCGTTTACCTGACGCATATCACTTTTTCCTTTTTCAGACGCCGAAACGGTCTGATTCATACACTCCTCCACCTTCGTGCTGGTAACTTTTGTATCGGAAACCACCATAGCAAGTGAGGTTGCGTTATCTGCAATTTCAGAAATCGACTCTGATAACTGGTCTACTGTATTGTTCAACTCCTGCATGGACTGCGCCTGAATCTTTGCAATACCATTCATATCACCCGAAAGACCATTTGTCGCATCTGACTGGCTGGACACTTTTTCTGAAATGTCCTGTATCTCATGAAGCATTCCCCGAATCGAAAGAATAAACTGCTCCACGCTCCTTCCCATCTTTCCAATTTCATCGCGTCCTCTGGCATTTACATCTACTGTAAAATCACCATCTGCCATAGTTGTAATCGTTTTGGTCAGACCGCGTACCGGCTTAACAACCATATGTATAATCCGCTCAACCGCTATAAACAGGACAATTAGAAAAACAACTGCAATAATAATCATATTTGTCCGCAGGTTATTAACATCTGCATAAATAATTTCGCTTGGAACGAAAGACACCAGTATCCAGTCTGTACCAGATACCGTCTCAAAACTGGTCAGATTACCAGCGATAGAACATTGCGAATAGTCCCTGTCTGCAAGCCGTTTTGCTACTCCTGCCATAAAAGTATCTTTATTGGAAGTTTCCAGTTTTGTGGAAATAAGGGAGGAATCACGGTGTGCCAGAATGGTCCTGTCACGTGAGTCAACCAGAAACGCTTCCGCATCGTCCATTTTTACAAAAGAATTAACAATTGTAGTAATGCGCTGCAATGAAACATCAGCTGATAATATCCTGATTTGCTCTCCGCCGTCATTGATAATGGCAGATGCACTAACCTAATTCGTACCATCTGCACTCTGGTATGCTGTTCCATAGCGCATATTAACACGCGTCAGACCTTCCTTGTACCATGTCGCATTTTTTGCATCTGAAAAAGTTCTGTCTGACGCTGAGGCTTTTACTACATTTCCTTCCATATCAGCAATATACAACCCCTCTGGATAATCTGCATTATATCCATAGTAAGCATCTACTATTTTCTGCAGGTCCCCATCCGCAGGTTTTGTCTGCTCAATCGTCCTCTTCGCCATAGAAAAAGATGCCAGATTTTTATCAAGCCATGCAGCAATATTGGCAGACTGATAGCCAATGGAAGAATCCAGCAGACCGATTGCATTCTTATATATCATCTTGCTTGAAATAGAATATGATAAAACAATCATTGCAATAATCAATATTGTAATAATTGGAATGACTGTTCCGATTATCTTTGTCTTAATCGAGCCAGAGCCTTTTTCCTGCTTCCTTTTTTGTTTTTCTTGTTTTTTCATAACCTTCCCCCAATCTGTGCAATTCTACCAAAATTGCACTCTAATATTATTATTTTACTAGGATTTATCACAAAATACAATGACTATTTTCCAAACTACTATAGTCTAATTTCCTATTCTGTGTTATATTGTATAAAGTGATGCTGGGGTCAAAAGATTCATTGTGGGAAGTGTGAATGAAAAAACCATTCACACAGGAAGAAACACCTGCAAAACAGGTTTGCTGCAAAGCAGCATTCTTCCTCTGTTTGTGCCAGCAAAGCTGGCATGATTGAAAGGGTGAAATATATGGAAGAACAAATTCAAAAATTAGCTGATTTAGTTAAGAAAAGTGAGCATATTGTATTTTTTGGCGGTGCCGGTGTCAGTACCGAAAGCGGCATTCCTGATTTCAGGAGCGTAGACGGTCTGTATCATCAAAAATACGACTATCCGCCGGAAACAATTCTCAGCCATTCCTTTTTCCTGCAAAGAACAAAGGAATTTTATGAGTTCTACAGGGATAAAATGTTATATCTGGATGCCAAACCAAATATTACACATAAAAAACTGGCACAGTGGGAAACGGAAGGAAAACTGGAAGGCATTGTCACTCAAAATATAGATGGTCTCCACCAACTTGCAGGCAACCAAAAGGTCTTTGAACTGCATGGCTCCATCCACCGGAATTACTGTACAAAATGCCACACTGCTTTTTCTATCGATTCGGTTATTCACTCCGACGGAATCCCGCACTGTGACTGCGGCGGTATTATCAAGCCGGATGTGGTGCTTTATGAGGAAGGATTAAATGACGACACTGTGAGTGGTGCAATTCGGGCCATTCAAAATGCAGATTTACTGATTGTAGGCGGAACCTCACTGTCTGTTTATCCTGCCGCCGGGATGCTGCAGTATTTTACCGGTGATACGCTTGCTTTAATCAACAAATCTGCCACCCCATATGATTCCAATGCTGATATTTTGATTCAAAAAGGGCTTGGCGAGGTTTTTGGGCAGCTTCCATAACAATATCTATTGAAACTTGTAATTTTTCACATAGCGAACAACGTTCGCATTGCAGTTTTGTGTCCGCGCGCTGCCTGACACAAAATTGCTTTTATGCAATAAGCAGCGCAGAAAAGGAGGATTTCATGAACTACTCATATAAAACAAAAGGCACCTGTTCGCAGTTGATTCAATTTGATTTAGAAGGTGATATTGTACACAATATCCACTTCATTGGCGGCTGCAACGGCAACACCCAAGGCGTGGCAGCACTTTGCGAAGGACTGACCGTAGAACAGATTGAAGGACGGCTCAAAGGAATTCAATGTGGTAAGCGCGGAACTTCCTGCGTTGACCAGTTGGCAACTGCTGTCCGTGAAGCACTGGAATCTGTTGTACAATCATAAAAAAATAACGGATATTGCATCTTATTACTAAGGTGATAGTAAGGGGCTGTCGGGAAATAGGAATTTTCAACAAGATATGGTGTTTTATTATCTCATAGATACCAATATCTAGAATGAAAAATTTATTTCCCGACAGCCCCTTAACGAAGCCGATATGCTTTTTTATCGGAAGAAATCCCATAAACTTCCACCATTATTTCCATATGGTGAGCTATCTCTGCCATTATTTCCCGAATTATCTTCCTCACTGCTGTCTGATTCACCGCTCTGGCTGCTGCCATCTGACACATTATCAAGAGCCTCCTTGCCTTGTAACGTTACTGTCACTTTCTTTTCCTCATAATTGCCATTGTTGCTCCGTTTCAGCGTTATCTCAATCTTTGTTCCTTTACGATAGCTGTTGACCTTCTCACGCAGACTTTCCATCGTTGTAACTTCCATTTTATTTACTGCGGTAATAACATCATTTACCTTAATGCCCGCCTTTTCTGCGGCACTACCCTTTCCAACCTTAGCGACATAGACACCATACGGCACATTATAGGCAACTGCTTCCTGTGATACCGGAAGCCCGGATATTCCAAGATATCCCATTTCGTCTTCCGTCAGTTCTTCCCGGTTCATCAACTCATCAATAATAGGAATGGCCACAGAAATCGGAATAGCATATCCAACACCTTCAACCGTAGAATCTGCAATCTTAGCCGAATTAATTCCAACGACCTGCCCCTGCATATTCAGCAGTGCACCACCGCTATTACCCGGATTGATTGCTGCATCCGTCTGGATTGCTTTAATCTTATTTCCAGCGCTTCCATTTTCAGATGACTCTGTAATTTCCCGGTCCTTTGCACTGATATAGCCAACGGTTACAGACTGGCCATATCCCAAAGCATTTCCAATTGCAATAACCATCTCTCCGACCTTTGCCTGCTCGGAATCCCCAAGGTCTGCAATCTTAATCTTTTCCATAGTGCTTTTCTTAACATCTGACACTTTAACTGCAATCACTGCCAAATCATTCGAAGAATCTGCGCCTTTTTTCGTCGCTTCATAAATTTCCCCATCAATAAACTGAACAGAAATTGTCTTAGCTTTATCAATTACATGATTGTTTGTTGCAATCAAAAGCTCCTTATCATTCTGACCAACAATAAAACCGCTGCCGCAGCTTGTTGTGTCTCTTCCCTGATAATACTGCCCAAACAAGTCATAGTAATCTGTTCCCTGCGTCGTACTGGTAATTGCTACAACCGCAGGCATACTCTGTTCTGCAATTGCAGAAACATCAGACACCACCTGCTTATTTGCCGTACCGTTATTAGTCCTGGGGGTTGCTGTAGCAGCCGGAGCATTATCTGTTGTCCTACCAAGCTGTACATTTTCTGTTCTGCCTGTACTGCCAAAAATCCTTTGGGTAGCATAATCTACTAGATTAAAGCAAATACTGGCAACGATGCCAAAGACAACCGCACAAGCTATCGTAATCAGAAATTTTTTCCCTGTTGAAGAACCGCCTTTCTTTGGTACATTCCCATTGGTATTCCGATACCCATTATTCTGGTATGATCCATTTTGATATTGGTTGTTATAGTAGTTATTATTGTTTTGATAACTGCCATTTTGATAATTATTATTATTTTGCCATCCGCCATTCTGATCGCTGCTTCCCTGATAGGTATCACTCTGCTGTCCGGCATTCTGATAGCCTGAACTATCACTTTGATAATAGTTATCCTGACTATTCTTCCAAGTGTCCTGTCCAACACTGTCCGATGACTCTTCACTCTCTGCCGTACTCTGCTGGTTTTGACTGGCATAGTAGTCGCCAGAGTGTGTACTCTCGCCTTCACCATCCTTATAGGAATAGCGGTATGTCGTCGACTGGCTATTATCCTGATAATCCCCCTCGACAGAATTTCCGTATTCGCCAGTATATCCTGTATTCTTTTCTTCTTTATTCTCTTCCATCTGATAACCTCCTCTTGTCCATTATCTGCCTGTTTTCAGAAACGAAACTAAATCATTACTGCGATACTAGTGTAACAATGAAATGTGTAAAAGCTGTGAAAACTTCTTTAAGTTTTTCTTTTCTAAAATAGCAGAATGAAAAAACAAAATCAATATTGCGCATTTAATCGGGAAACTATATAATAGATTTTTGATAATAGAATCTGGTTTTTGATTCTATTATGTATTCGCAAATACATTGGAACATTCCAACTGGCTTGTGTCTTTGCACTGCTTTGCACAAACCGGTTTTCGTGCAGAGCAGTGCAGAAATGAGGAAAAAATTGATTAAAGAAAACCAAAAACTATTAAACTTCCTGCGGCTTGTAGTGGATGCCCTGATTATCGCATTCTCCTACCTTCTCGCATTTGATTTACGTTTTGATGATACCAGAAGCCCACTCATAAAGCATGGCATTATTGCCGCACCAATTGGCTACTTCCGTACACCGGAGGATTACTATTCCTTATTAATCCTGTTAATTCCCTGCTATCTTATTTTATACCGAATGATGGGAATGTATGACCCAAAACGTACTGCAGGACGCCGTTCGGAACTTTGGGGATTGATAAAAGCTAACGCATTTGGCCTTATTTACTGTGTTGCAGTCCTGTACTTAATCAAAGAACCAGATTTTGCCCGTCTGTTTTTAGTAATTTTTGCTACGACGAACCTAACATTAGACTATATTTTCCGATTAATTGTAATGCGTATCCTAAAGCAGATGCGACGCTCTGGCATGAATCTAAAACACATTCTTCTGGTTGGTTATAGCCGTACGGCTGAAGGCTATATTGACAGGCTGCGTGTCCATCCTGAGTGGGGCTATAAGGTACATGGGATTTTGGATGACAGCCATGCCGTTGGCGACTCTTACCGCCAGATAAATATAATTGGCAGCATTGCTGCATTAGAAAAGCTTCTTGCAACCAATGAGTTTGATGAAATTGCCATCACACTTAGTATTGATGAATTTGCCAAACTGGAGCGCATTGTGGCTGTCTGCGAAAAATCCGGTGTCCACACAAAATTTATTCCTGACTACAACCATATTATTCCAACCAAACCTTATACAGAGGATTTGGACGGACTTCCGGTTATTCATGTACGCCACGTGCCGCTGAGCAGTTCTTTTAACAACATCATCAAGCGTACGGTAGATATTTTTGGTTCACTGGTTGCCATTATCCTTTTTTCCATTCCAATGATAATTGTAGCATGTATCGTTAAAATCACTTCACCGGGACCGCTTATTTTTAAGCAGACGCGTATCGGCCTCCATAACCGCGAATTTCAAATGTATAAATTCCGCTCTATGCGTGTGCAGACGGAAAAGGAAGAAAAGAAAGCATGGACTACCCAGAATGACCCACGTGTTACCCCAATTGGGAAATTTATGCGAAAAACGAATATAGATGAGCTTCCACAGCTTTTTAATGTCTTAAAGGGTGATATGAGCATGGTGGGACCGCGTCCGGAGCGCCCATACTTTGTGGACAAATTTAAAGAGGACATTCCACGCTATATGATTAAACATCAGGTTCGTCCGGGCATGACCGGCTGGGCGCAGGTAAATGGTTATCGCGGTGATACCTCCATTACCAAGCGAATCCAGTGTGATTTATACTATGTGGAGAACTGGACGCTTCTGTTGGATTTCAAAATATTGTTCCTGACATTCTTTGGAAGAAGTGTTAATAAAAATGCATATTAAAGGTGGTGAACAGATTGAAAATAAGAGGCAGATTGATTACAGCATTCCTTATAATGACCATTTTTCCGGTTATTTTAATGCTGATTTGTGTTACTGCTATCTTAGACAACCAATATAATATCCTGACTGATTCGTATAATATAAAAAAATCTTCTTATGACAGTTCGGATATTATTCTGAACCCAACCAATTTATTTTACAATATTTCCCGCAGAGATTATGAAATTCTCAGCCAGATTATCTCGACAGATGCGCAAAAATTTTTGGATAAGGATTTTTTAGAATCTACCAATCAAAATCTCAAAAAAAGAGGTACATTTCTAATTGTAGTAAAGGAAAGAAAATACTATTATATTGGTAACACGGAGATTTTCCAAAAAATGTCCGGCCTTCCTCTTCACAGCACTTATAATGAAAAAACAAACCGGCTCACATTTATTGACCAAAATACCTCTTCTATTATCAAGTCATGTACGTTCTATTTTGCAGATAAAACTTTGGGACAAGTATTTCTCGTTACTGATTTTTCAGAAATGCTCCCCCGGCTGGAACACTCCGTAATAGAAATTATTATTGCATTTTTTACTATTTTGCTGATAACCGGGCTTCTGCTCAACATATGGATTTACCGAAGTATTTTGCGCCCGCTTTCTATTCTCAGACTGGCTACGACACAGATTGGTGATGGAAATTTAAGCCAGCCAATTCCCCTGACTTCACAGGATGAAATCGGCCAGCTCTGTAAGGATTTTGAAGAAATGCGCATCCGCCTGCAAAAAATGATAGCGGAACAAATCCAGTCAGAGGAAGAAACCCGCGAAATAATAAGTAGTATTTCCCATGATTTAAAAACACCTGTCACTGCCATAAAAGGATATACAGAAGGCATCTTAGACGGAGTAGCAGACACACCGGAGAAACAGGCAAAATATCTGCAAACCATTTATAATAAAACCAATGATATTACTTACCTGATTGACGAGCTGGCTGTTTTCTCTAAGGTCGAACGAAATTCCCTGGCCTACAATTTTGTATCTGTCAATCTGGAAAGTTACTTTGCTGATTGTATTGAAGATATCTCTTTGGATTTGGAATCCAGAAATATGACCGTTGAATACTATAATGCAACAGATAAAGATACCTTTGTTCTAGTCGATACGGAACAATTAAAAAGAGTTCTTAACAATATTTTAGAAAATGCAGCTAAATATAATGACAAGCCAGCAGGACATATATCCATCCGTGTAGAGGATGTACCAATTCCACCGGCAGCACCGCCTTTGTACCGGCAGCTAAAAGAGGACGGTACGGATTTAATTCCAAGGCAGACTCCGGAAGAATTTGTTCAAATACAGATAGAAGATGACGGGCCAGGCATTGCCGCAGCAGATTTAACGCATATTTTTGACCGTTTTTTCCGTGCAGATATGTCCAGAAATTCTTCCAGGCGCGGAAGCGGTTTGGGGCTTGCTATTGTCAAAAAGATTATCTCTGACCACGGCGGAAACGTCTGGGCTGAAAGTATCGAAGGCGTAGGAACCAGTTTTTATTTTACACTTAAAAAAACATCATAGAACAGGAGAATACATAATGAGCACAATATTAATTATTGAGGATGAAACCTCCATTGCAGAACTTGAAAAAGATTATCTTGAATTAAGCGGTTTTGATGTGATGATAGAAAATGACGGATGCGAAGGAGCGGCCCATGCATTAAGCGAGGATTTTGACTTAATTATACTGGATTTAATGCTTCCTAACATGGATGGCTTTGAAATCTGCCGTCTTATTCGCGAAAAGAAAAACACGCCAATTATTATAGTTTCCGCCAAAAAGGATGACATTGACAAAATCCGCGGTCTTGGAATGGGTTCTGATGACTATATCACCAAACCATTCAGCCCAAGTGAGCTTGTCGCAAGAGTCAAAGCACATCTGGCACGTTATAAACGCCTGACCACATCCAACCTGCCTGAAAACGAAATTATCGAAATCCGCGGCCTGAAAATCGATAAAACAGCAAGACGTGTTTATGTTAATGGCGTTGAAAAAACCTTTACCACAAAAGAATTTGACCTTTTGACATTTTTAGCAAAACATCCAAACCATGTCTTCTCCAAAGAAGAACTTTTTAAAGAAATATGGGAAATGGAATCGGTGGGTGATATCGCAACCGTAACGGTACATATTAAGAAAATCCGTGAAAAAATCGAAAAAACAACCTCTAAGCCACAATATATAGAAACCATATGGGGCGTGGGGTACCGCTTTAAGGTATGAACAAACGGTAAACAAAGGCATAACAAGTGTCGTGACAGCATGACATCTGTTTTAATTCTACCCGCTGTTTATTCACACTTTTTTCACAAGGCTATCATTGGGTGTTCATATCTACCGCGTATAATATACTTATCAAATGAAAAACATTTGATAATTGCTTAAAATTTTTTTATACCTTCTCCTTAAGGACTGCTGCTTTGCAGTCCTTTTTACTTATCTGCATAATTTCTTTTTTTTCGTTAAGACTAACTACAACATATTAGATGAAACGGTTAAAATTTTTGCAGAAGGGAGAAAACACATGGACAAATCAACTCTTCTTTACCAGTTTTTGCGCTTTTCTTTGGTAACTGCCGGTGTCTATCTGTTTTTTCGCTATCTGCTTCCACTTATTTTTCCATTTCTCCTTGCCTATGTCCTGATGCGTCTTCTCTACCCGGTCATGAATTTTTGTCGCAACCGTTTAAAGCTTCCCCGCTTTCTGTCGCACTATGGTGTTCTAATTGCCTTTCTTGCTGGAACTGCAGGTATCCTGCTTGTTATTATTTGTAAACTGATATCCCAGCTCCGCCTTCTATTTCTTAACTTTCCCGTATACCGTCAAATCCTTAGCAGTACGCTTTGTAAGCAGACGGAACGTTTCTGCCACTGCATTGATTATTATTTCAACTTAGAAAATGGCACGGTACTTGGCTTTTGCGAAAAACAACTGCAGCAATTTGAGAAGACCAGCGGGGAACTATTGACCACCCAGGCAGGCAAGACCCTGCTTAATTGTATTTCCGGCTCCTTCCATTTTCTGGCTGTCCTTGCAATTGTCATTATTTCAATGCTAATTTTAGTCAAAGAAATAGAGCCGCTTCATAAATCCTATCGAAACAGCTCTATCTTTGAACCAGTCCACTTTATACTGAGCCGCCTGAAAGAAGGCGGGCTGACCTATCTGAAAGCAGAGGGAATTATATTAATCATAAATTGGCTTATTTGCTCCTTTGGGCTTTTTTTAATACACAACCCATATTTTTTTCTGATTGGAATGGGTATTGCCATTTTTGATGCTTTCCCTGTCCTTGGAAGCGGTATGATTTTTGTCCCATGGAGTCTCTATGAATTTTTCAACCAAAACTATTATCCGGCATCTATACTGATTACCGCATATCTGATTACCCTTTTTGTCCGGGAATTTTTGGAAGCAAAACTCATTGGAAAAGGACTGGGATTCAATCCTTTCCTTATGATTACCTCTATCTTTATTGGCATAGAGCTGTTTGGCGTGTCAGGAATTCTGCTCGGTCCGCTCGCTCTTGTATTAATTCAGGGCATTATAAAATTAGACAGCCAGTTTCCAATCCGTTAAAAAAGTGCACCAACTTCGCTGGTGCACTAACAAACCCATATCATCTTAATTAAAGTATACCAGCTCCTCTTTTGGCTTCTGTGCTTCCTCCACATCTTCTGCATAGAAGACAGGTCCTTCCTCTCCATATTCCTTCATATATTTGTATTCCAAACGAGCCGTCACAGTAACATACTGTTTGTTCTGGAATCCCGACCAGTCATCTGCCTTACACAGAAAACCAATATACTGAACATCATCAACACAGCAGGTCATCGCAAAACGTCCAAATATTGCAAAGCCGGCTGGAATCCCCGGCGGTTTCTGAATCAGTCCGCTTACCTTAAGCGTTTTACCAGTGTAAGTTTCCGGGCTCTCCAACATATCAATATACCAAAGCCCAAAATCATCATCCGATATTTCAATAATTTCCGCATTGATATCAAAAGGCATTTCCTCTTTCATCTCATAAAATGCCTCATCCTCTGATTCATACACAATCTGCGCTCTTGGATTCACTGCTTTGACACTGCCGCGGATAGCCGTTTTACTGGTCTGTAATGTGCAGCGGTTTACAATAACCATCTCAGAAACCCGAAATTGTTCTACCATCATGGAAGGCATATTTTTCATATAAAGCGAAAAACTTTCGTCATTCACAACATCAATCGTCTGAAAAATCACTTCCCGGTCAAAACAGATTTCCTCCAGTTCATCATAGATTTCTGGAATATGGCTGGTTGTCCACATTCCATTATATTCAATGATAATCCGCTCTGGACGGTGTTCCTTTAAATATTTCTGCATAACTTTGCCAGTAAAAGACTCCTCTTCTTCGATGTATTCGCAGACAGCACCTGTTTTTTCCAGAAACTCCTGCCCGTACTCCTCTTCCCCCTCTTCACAGGCAAGAATCAGAGTCTTTGCATTGTCATCAAATAATTCATCTGTCAGCAAATCGCAAATCAGACTGGTTTTTCCCGCTTCCAAAAACCCCATAATGACATAAACCATCATTTCCGGTTTTTTTCTTCCAAGCATCTTCATCCTCCATTCTTATCAACAATAAATTGCAGGCTCCGCCAATATACCTACTGTCATAAATCCCTGCAAGCGAAGAATCGTTTTGGATTCTTCATAGACAAATCATAGAATTACTTTGCCGATGTCTTTTATCGGCTTAGAGATTTTTTTCTCCTAAATATGAAAAAGCTCCTTTACTTTATCCTGCTTAAGTTCTGCACCGATGACACAAATGCGTCCGGTGAAATCTGCAGCACCACGTCGGATTTCTGTCTCCTCCGGTACCAAATCAAAATGGAACCATTCTCCTTCTTCTGCCGCAACAATTCCTTTTGCCCGAAGAACCTGACCATACTCGGTACTGCCTGCAAGCTTATCAATAATATCTTTCAGTTCCTCTTCTGTAAATTTATGTGCTGTCTCAATACCCATACTGGTAAATACATCATCTGCATGATGGTGGCCATGCTCATGGTGATGATGACCGCAGCCACACTCCCCGTCATGGTGATGCTCGTGGTCATGATGGTGATGCTCACAGCCACATTCTCCGTCGTGATGGTGTTCATGCTCATGATGGTGATGATGACCACAGCCGCATTCTCCATCATGATGGTGCTCATGGTGATGCTGCTCCTCTAAAAGCTCTTTTTCCAGAGAATTTATCTTTTCCATAGCCTCTAAAATATTACTGCCATTGATTTCCTCCCAAGGTGTCGTAATAACAGATGCCTCATCATTCTTCTCATGAATCATCTTTAAGCAGGTATCTAACTTCTCCGCAGACACGTTCTGCGTACGGCTTAAGATAACGGTTCCTGCGTACTCAATCTGATTATTATAAAACTCACCATAATTTTTCATATACATTTTACACTTAGATGCATCTACAACTGTTGCCGTACTATTGATTTGACAGGAATCACCAATGTCCTGCACTGCCTTGATGACATCGGAAAGCTTACCGACACCGGATGGCTCTATAATAACACGGTCTGGTGTATATTTCTCTAACACCTCTTTTAAAGCCTCGCCAAAATCACCTACCAGAGAACAACAGATACAGCCGGAATTCATCTCTGTAATCTGAATTCCTGACTCCTTCAGAAATCCTCCGTCAATACCAATTTCACCAAACTCATTTTCAATCAAAACCAGCTTTTCGCCGGAAAATGCCTCTGCAATAAGCTTCTTAATCAGAGTCGTCTTTCCCGCTCCTAAAAAACCCGAAATAATATCAATTTTTGCCATTAAAAATCAACTTCCTTTCTATAAATCTTATACTTTCAAATATTAAAAGAAGAATTTGCCTGCAAATTCTCCAAAGGTGAAACCATAGTTTTCTTTGCAACATTTTTTATACGCTATAGAAA
The DNA here is from genome assembly GCA_947643145.1 of uncultured bacterium. Classification (GTDB taxonomy): domain Bacteria; phylum Bacillota; class Clostridia; order Lachnospirales; family Lachnospiraceae; genus Butyribacter. The sequence goes on from CANRVD010000003.1 coordinate 81,937, forward strand.
AATCTGCACCTTTTAGATGCTTCATACATTGCTATACTGGCAGCAATCGGAAGGTTTAAACTGTCAATACGGTTTGAATGCGGAATAATAATGCTGGTGCCAATCTCTGAAAACTCCGCTGGAAGCCCACTCGCTTCATTTCCAAAAATCAGAGAAAAATTTTTTCCCGGATGGATATCATGCAGGCTTACCTCTGCATCTAACATAAAAGGATAAAATTCCCTGTTGTCAAATTGCCCGGCATATTCTGCAAAACTGTCAAAATATACAAAATCAGTAGAAAAAATTGCTCCCATGGAAGCACGTACCACTTTAGGATCAAATGCATCGACTCCCGGCCTGATAACCGCCATCTGGTTCATTCCAAAACCAAGGGCACTCCGCATAATAGTACCCATATTACCGGCATTTGACGGGTTTACCAATACGATATGCGCTCCGTCCTTTGCAAGATTTCCCTCGAACTTTCGAAACTCACCAATTATATAACAATTTTCTTTCTGTGACAATACATGAAATATTTTATCCGTATAAATCATTTCAATTCCTGCATTCCTGCAAAGATTTTTCAGCCTGTCTAAAGTATCTCCCTGTTTCATACCGGAATGCACATATATCCTCTGCACATATTCAGCCTTATACTTTAAGAGTTCAAAGGTCAGTGTAATCCCCAGCGAATAGGATATATTGTCGTCCTTCCGGTATCTTTTATATACTGCCATCCAAGCCCTCCCACTATACCAATATTTTAACCTGCATACTGCTGCTCTTCCGTAGATTTTCAGTAGAGGAAAAAGAGGGATTACTTCCATCCCTCTTAAATACTTCCCAAATTATACAGCTATTCATTCACAAAAACATCTACCGATAATTCCCCTGCCTCACAGGTAAACGGAATACTGAAAAACTCCGGTACATCCGGTTTAAATTCTGCACCAACAAAATAATTAGGTGGTGTAATATCAATGATTATATTACTATTTGCAAAAATTGTTGCTGCATTTCCCGCAATCATATTTCCCAATTCCGAAATTGCGCTTTGCCCCATGGCATCTATCGTATCGACTGGCATCATTACCATCTTTGACACAATCTGCAGTGCTGCTGGATGTGCAATATTTAAAACCACCTCACCTGTCAGTGCACCAATTAATCCTAACTTTATAATTGAAGTATCTTCCTGATACTCCCCCTTTTTTATAACAGGTTTTCCTATCTTCAAATCCAGCATACACATATCTTTCATAATCTTACAGACAGAAATAATAAATGGATTAACATGCTCCGCTTTCAATACATCACCATCCTTTCACCAGTAGCTTAGTATTTTGCCTGAAAACACCTAAACAAAATGTGATACCTTTGTAGTATAACAAATGAAGCAATTTCTGTAAACTTCTAAATCTCAAATATTTCCCAAAATGATTTACTAATGCCAACCTGACAGTCCCCAAGCCATTGTTTGTACTTCTTCTTGAACATCTCAGTCTGTCGTTCTTCAATGATTTCTTCCCTTCTGGCATATGTAGCATCCTCATCATTATCATCTGCACAATGGAGAATATAATATCCATCCGATGTTCCGATGACAGGGCTTATACTTCCCTTCTTCATTGAAAATGCAGCAGTAACAACACTTCTGTCAAGTTCTGTATTATCCTGCCCGATTGTCATTTCCACAGTCTCACTTTCTGAATTTTCTTTTGCAAAATCCAAGAAAGTTTCCGCTTTCACCGCTTCTTCCCGCAAGCGGTCTGCCCTCGCTCTGGCGGCGCTCATTTCCTTTTCATCTAACGATACGACAGCGCCGTTTTTTGTTGTACCTTTCGTCAGAATCTTAATAAATTCCAACTTTACCTGCCTCGCCTCTTCCTTAGACACCTCTGTATTTGCGGCATCTGTAGAAATATAAAACATCTTATTTGCCAGTGCATTTTCTTCATAAATATCACTAATTCCCTGCACAGACAAATGATATTTCTTTTTATCCGCATCCGTAGCAGAATTCATAACCTCTTCTGCCCTCTGCAGCACCTCATCCCTTTCATCATTCGTCAGACTGACATTTTCTTCTCCGGCAGTATTACTAATAATTTTAAGCTGTGTAATCATATTAATAATTTCTTCTTTGGCCTCGTCTCCAATTGTTTTTTTATCCGTCAGCTTATATTTCCAGATTTTCTTTCCAAAATTCCCCTCATACTGTGCTTTTAACAGGTAACAATATCCCAGTACCTCACTGTATCTGACTCCGGTATCGCCTACTGCTATTACAATGGAGTTTTCCTTAATCTCCCCATTAGCAACCCTTACGCCACCGCTAATTTTATCTCCTTCACAGGCAGTCAGCAAATGAACCATTAAAAAACCTGCTAAAATGCCCGCAAGAATCCGTTTATTCTTTTTCATACAAACCTCCAATTCTCTTAATGATTCCTCCGACAATACGAAAAATCTCTTCTGCTTTTGAAGGCTTCGCCAGTGCATCCTTTCTGGAAGCCGCGGCATAACGAATGATTCCAGCCTGGCTGACTGGTTTCTCTTCCTTCAAAAGATAGTTAAAATACGGCTCCTCTGCCTGCACATATTTTAACTTCCCCTGATACTCCTCAAGCATTTTTGCCATGTTCCCGCTTTTTACCTGCACATTTCCATACAGATAAAAACGAATTCCTGACGGCTTTTGGACAATCTGGGTAATCCATGCCCTGTGGGCATCTGCTTTAAGCAGTGCAATCCGCAATAAGTTTTCTGCTGCTATTGGTATCTCCCCAAAACGGTCTATTAATTCATCCTGCAGCTCCCGGTATTCTTCCACGTTCTCAATGCCAGCAATCCGCTTATACATATCTAACTTCTGATACTCACTTTGTATATATTTTGCCGGAATATATGCATCTACCTGTAAGTCGATTGCGGTTTCAAATTCCTCTTCCTCAGCCTTTTCTCCTTTCAGTCTCCGTACCGCATCATTGAGCATCTTACAGTATAAATCATACCCTACCGCCTCCATATGGCCGGACTGGGCTGCCCCAAGAAGATTTCCGGCACCACGTATTTCCAAATCTCGCATGGCAACCTTAATCCCAGAACCAAGCTCTGTATATTCCCTGATTGCTGCCAGCCTTTTTTCTGCAACCTCCTTTAGCATTTTATTGCGTTTATACATCAAAAAGGCAAAGGAAGTCCTGTTCGAACGTCCTACTCTTCCCCGAAGCTGGTATAGCTGTGAAAGTCCCATCTGGTCAGCATTATCAATAATAATTGTATTGACATTAGAAATATCAAGACCTGTTTCAATAATCGTTGTTGATACCAGTACATCAATATCACCGCTGATAAAGGACATCATGACATTTTCTAACTCCCGCTCACTCATCTGCCCATGCGCAAACTCTACATTTGCATCTGGAACTAACTGCGAAATCTCCATTGCCACTTCATCAATATTCTTTACTCTGTTATAGACATAGTAAATCTGACCGCCTCTTGCCAGCTCACGGTTAATCGCTTCCCTGATTATCTCACTGCTTCGTTCCATTACAAACGTCTGTACCGGCAGGCGATCTATTGGCGGCTCCTCTAATACACTCATATCGCGTATTCCCACCAGACTCATATGAAGTGTCCTTGGAATCGGTGTAGCGCTCAAAGTCAGTACATCCACATTCCCCTTTAACTGCTTAATCTTTTCCTTATGCGTCACACCAAACCGCTGCTCCTCATCAACAATTAGCAGTCCCAGATTTTTAAACTCCACATCCTTTGATAAAAGGCGGTGTGTGCCAACAACAATATCCATCTGTCCCTTTTTCAGCAGAGATAATGCTTTCTTCTGCTGTGCCTGCGTGCGGAATCTGGATAACATTTCCACTGATACCGGAAAATCCCCTAAACGCTCAATCAGCGTATTATAATGCTGTTGTGCCAAGATGGTAGTCGGCACCAGAAAGGCAACCTGTTTTCCATCATTTACGGCTTTAAATGCTGCCCTGATTGCTATTTCTGTCTTTCCGTATCCCACATCCCCGCAAATCAGACGGTCCATAATTTTACTACTCTCCATATCCCGCTTTACATCTTCAATGGCGCGAAGCTGATCCTGTGTTTCCTCAAAAGGAAACAGTTCTTCAAACTCATGCTGCCACACTGTATCCGGGCTAAATACATGACCCTGCAGCTCCTGTCTTTTTGCATATAGCAGAACAAGTTCCCTGGCAATTTCCTGCACTGCTCCCTTAACACGCGATTTCGTCTTTTTCCACTCTGTGGAATTTAATTTATTTAACTTAGGCTTTTTCGCCTCCTGCCCGGCATATTTCTGTAAAGCATCCAGACCCGATACCGGTACATACAGATTTCCCCCATCTCCATATTCAATTTTAAGATAATCCTTTGTGACTCTATCAACCTGAATCTTTTCAATTCCTTTATAAATCCCCAGACCATGATTCTCATGCACTACATAATCCCCCACATTCAAATCATTAAAGCTCTGAATTACCTTACCGGAATATTTTTTCTGCTTATTCTTTCTGACCCTTGCTTTTGCGCCAAAGATATCCCCCTCCGTTACGACTACAAATTTTGCCGTAGAATAGGAAAAACCTTTATGAAAATATCCACATGATACCATCACCTGTCCCGGCTGTAAAGTCATATCAGGCTTCTCCCTGTAAAAGGCAGCAATATCATATTCGCACAAATCCTTACTGAGACGCTCTGCACGGGTACGTGAACCAGACAGGATAAGTATACGAATGCCATCCTTACGCCATTTTTTGATATCCTCTACCAATAATTCAAAATGTTTATTGTAAGAACCGATTGGCTGAACCTGCAGGTTATATGCTTCCTTTACCTTAATTTGTTTTGGCAGTGCATCTAACATGGTCAAATATACCGTCCGCTTCGCCTGAAGCATGGCATCTACTGTCTCAGCCGCATATAAAATATTCATCTGTTTTGGCAGAATGTATCCTTTTTCCAGCCTTCCTTCCATACTTTCCCGGAACTCTTCCTCAACCGCTTCCATTTTTTCTATGCAGCGCATTGGATCATCTATAAAAAACAAAGTATTTTTGTTGTCAAAATAGTCAAATAAAGAACCTGTCTGAACTGAAAAATATGGCAGATAACCTTCAAGCCCCATTCGGCTGCCATACATCTCAAATTCCTCCTGTAAAAGCCTGATTCCCTCATTAAGCCTGTTATATCCTTCGTGATTTTTTTCTTCCCTAAGCTTTTTTGAAAGCTTTTTCTGGTCCTCCTTCATTCTCTGAAATGCTTCTAAAATTTCTGACTTTGCGGCAATAAATTCGGAAGCAGGAAAGATAACCAGATTATCAATTCTTTCAATCGAGCGCTGACTCTCCACATCAAAGGAGCGGATTGTATCTATCTCATCTCCCCAAAGTTCAATACGGTACGGACAATCCTCTGTAATTGGGAACAAATCCAAAATGCCGCCACGGATTGAAAAATCTCCTGGTGCTTCTACCTGATTCTGCCTCTGATAACCCATATCCGTCAGATGGATGCTTAGCTGCCCTAAATCCACCGTCTCTCCTTCGGCCACCCTGTATATTGCCTTTTCATAGACAGAAAGTGCCGGCATCTTCTCCATTCCGGCATCCATAGTCGTAACCACGGTTCCCCCTTCTTTTTTCATAAGCGCTTCCAGAACTTTCAGCCGCTCAACTGTAAGCGCATTCCCATGAATGTCTGCACTGTAAAAAATCACATCCTTGGCTGGAAAATAAAGCGTTTCCTTGTCAAACATGCGATATTCCTCTAACAGTTCTCTCGCCTTTATTTCGTTTTGTGTTATAATCACCTTCCAGGAAATCCCCTGCGACAGCCCATAAATAAAATGTGCTTTCTGGGAATCCATACAACCAGAAATATGCATCGGAAGCTTCCCCCTTTCGATGCATTCTCTGGCACTGCTATATGCATTTATTTCCTGCAATGGTGTTAATAATGTCTCCACTGCTTCACCTGTCTTTCCCTTAATTGAACTGATTCATCGCTGCATTAATATCCTGCCCAAGTATAACCTCGCAGGCTTTTACGGATTCCTGCAGTGCTTCACGAACTAATGGTTCTTCTTCCTTAGGAAATCTTCCCAGTACATGGTCTATTAAGTCCCATCCTGCCGGTTTCTCACCCACACCAATACGGATTCTTGCAAACTCCTGTCCACCCAGATGCGTAATGATATTTTTGATGCCATTGTGGCCGCCGGCACTTCCTTTGGCCCGAATCCGCAGCTTTCCTGTATCCAGATTTATATCATCATAAATCACAACTAATTCTTCTGCAGGGTTAATTTTGTAATAATCTACTAATTCCCTGACACTTTCACCACTCAGATTCATATACGTCTGCGGCATTGCTAAAACCACTTTCCTGCCGGCAACGACTCCCTTTCCAATCAATGCCCTGTGCTTCTTCGTATCTACAGCAATATTATATGCATCTGCCAGCGCAGTGACAGCCGAAAAGCCGATATTATGCCTTGTTCCGGCATATTTTTGCTCTGGATTCCCAAGACCAACTACTATATACATCTTACTCCTCATCTCTCCTAACGAATCTTATTTCCCATATAATTCTTTAACATGTCGTTATCTACCACATGGCGGTTATCCATTGTCTTCATAACATCCTTAATCTGAAGCTCTTCTCCTACTGTGCTGTCTGCCAGGTTGATAATCCTGTTATCCTTAAACGAAAGAATAAACGGCTGCAAAACATTGATAGCGCCTTCTGCTATGACAAGTCCCTTCTCTCCATTATTAAGCTCAACACAGACACCCGGTGTAAGAAAATTAATACTTTCGACTAATGCCTGTACCGCATCCTTATCAAAATCATTTTTCTTATCCAGCAGATACCGCAGTGCTGCCATCTCTGAATGCGGTTCTTCATCATAATTCATTGCTGTCATTTTATCAAATGCAGCAGCAACTTTTAAAATGTCCACTTCCAAAATCTTCTTTGCTGGAGCAGCGCTGTCTTCTGCATCGCTTAAATCATATAACTCTTTGCATAAAAGTGTTGCATTTCTTTTTACACTTGGGTCTAAATTATAATCCTGATTTATTATCTGATATCCTGCAAAGCGATATGTATTCACTTGTGTCCTTTCTTCTTCTGTCATGTCATCATTTTTAATTTTTCGTAAGCTAACCGGAACCAAAAGGCTTCCAACATCGTAAATCAGCCCGGCAACGACAACATCCAGCTGCTGCTTAAATTCAAATTTCAGCCTTTTTGTCATCAAAGCACTCAAAATAGCTGTATTAAGTGAATGTTTATATACACAGTCTTCCGCACTTCTTAAATTCTGCACAAAATTAATTTTATGGTGCAGGTTACCATAACGCTTAATCACCTGGTTCCCAAATGGATATAATCCTTCCGGCTCCGCTTTCTTTGCAAGTTTATCCAGTATTTCCTTAATAGAAAATACAGAAACTGCCTGAAAACGCTCAAATTCAATATCATCATCACTCATTGGAGGAACCGGTTCTGCTGCTTCCAGAATATACACACCAATCAGTCCAAAATTCTGTATACTGACAATGCCCTGATGTGTCAGCTTGGAATTTCTTTCATAAAGCATAACCCCATTTTTATTATATATGGGTTTTGCCAATCTCATACCAGTCTTTAACTTGTCAGTTTTTACAAATAACATATTACGCTCTCCTTATCCTCTCTTCTCCGCTAAATTGCTTGTCACCCTGTTGTACAATTCTAAGGCTGCATTATATCCCATCTTCTTCTGCCTGTGGTTGATTGCCGCTGATTCGCAAATAATTGCAATATTTCGTCCCGGACGAATCGGAATGGAGTGGCATACTACTTCATTTCCTAAAAACTCAATAAACTGTTCCTCCAGACCAAGACGGTCGTATTCCTGCTCTTTGTTAAATTCTTCCAGCTTAATGACCAAATCAATTTCCTGTTCATTTTTAACACTTTCTGCTCCAAAAAGCGCCTTCGCATCAATAATTCCAATTCCACGCAGCTCTATAAAATGCCTTGTGATATTTGGTGCACTTCCTATCAGGGAAATATCACTGACACGTTTTATTTCCACCACATCATCTGACACCAGACGGTGTCCTCTGTGAATCAGCTCTAACGCCACCTCTGATTTTCCAATGCCGCTTTCTCCCATAATTAAAACACCAACACCAAAGACATCTACCAGAACACCATGAACAGAACATCTTGGTGCCAGTTCCACATTGAGCCAGCGGATCAGCTCTGCCATGAAAGAAGAGGTTGCTTTGCCAGTGCGCAGAAGCGGCACCTTATATTTTGTTGCAAGCTCCACCACTTCTTCCGGAATCCAGATTTCCCGGCAATAAATAATACATGGCGGCTTTGGAGACTCATCCCCTCCTGCCATAATACGCTCCAACATTTTTAAACTGTGCTCCATCCCCTTCTGCTGCATATAGGTATGTTCTACATGACCAATCATCTGGATACGGTTAGAGTCAAAATAATCAAAGTACCCTGCAAGCTGCAGTGCCGGACGGTTAACATCCGTCTGCGTAATCTTTATTTCATCGATTGAAACATCCGGCGTACAGTTTTCCAAATGTAAGTGCTCCACCAAATTCTTTAATGGTACGCTATATTCTCCCTTTTGCATAACATCTTTCTGCATAATATTTTTCTCCTTTTCATTTCAAAAACGTTTATTGCGAAAAAACTCATATACACTCTGCGCTGCACGCTCATTCATGGATTCTGCCTCCAAAAGTTCCTCCACACTTGCTTCCCGTATCTTTTCCAGAGATTTGAAATGACGCATCAACGCTTTTCTTCTGGTTTCTCCGATCCCCGGTATATCATCCAATATAGACTTTACCTGTGCCTTACTCCGTAAAGAACGGTGATACTCAATCGCAAAACGATGTACTTCATCCTGAATGCGCGTCATTAAACGGAACCCCTCGCTATTGATTTCTATTGGAAGCTCCCTTTCCTGAAAAAACAGCCCTCTTGTCCGGTGTCTGTCATCTTTGACCATGCCGCAGACCGGTATGGTTAAACCCATGTTTTCTAACACCTGTTCTGCAATGTGAACTTGTCCTTTTCCGCCATCCATCATAATTAAATCCGGGAAACGGGTGAAACTTCCAAGCTCTTCATTCCACTCTTTGCTTTCCATTTCCCTGCGTTCTTTCAGACCATGACGGAAACGCCTCGTCAACACTTCCTCCATACTGGCATAATCATCCGGTCCTTGCACTGTCTGAATCCTGAACTTCCGGTAATCACTCTTCTTTGGTTTTCCTTTTTCAAATACAACCATAGAGCCAACTGACTGGAAACCGTTAATATTTGAAATATCATACGACTCAATTCTGACAGCCTCTTCTATCCCAAGCCAGCCGCAGATTTGTGCCATTGCACCAGCCGTACGTTCTTCTTCCCGACGAATTTTTTCACTGTCCTGCGTCAGCACCAAAGCTGCATTCTTATGTGCAAGTTCCATCAGGCGCTCTTTCTGCCCCTTTTTCGGTACCAGAATACTAACCTTGCTTCCCCGGCGCTGTCCAAGCCACTCCTCAATCAGTCTGGCATCCTGTATCTCATATTCTAACATGACTTCCCGTGGAATAAAAGGTGTTCCTGCATAAAACTGTTTTACAAAAGATTGTAAAATTTCATCGTTGGTATCCCCCTCTATTCCATTCAGATGAAAATGATCCCGTCCAATCAGCTTTCCTTCACGAACAAAAAACACCTGTACTACTGCCTCCTGATTCGTTGCGGCAACTGCAATAATATCCCTGTCAACTCCCCCAAAGTCTGTAATTTTCTGCCGGATTTCCACCTTCTTAACACTTTCTATCAAATCGCGGTATCCTGCGGCCTCCTCAAATTCAAGTTTTTCTGACGCGCTCTCCATCTTTTCCTGCAAAATCTGGATTACTTCATGATAATCCCCTTCTAAAAGCTTCAATGCCCTGTTAAAATTTTCACGGTATTCTTCTTTCGAAATATACCCCTGACAAGGTGCATCACATTGCTTAATGTGATAATTCAGACAGGGTCTTTCCTTTCCCCTGTCCCTTGGCAAAACACGATTACAGGTTCGTACATGATAAATCTTGCGTGCCATCTCTAACGCATCCTTTGCTGTTCCCTGATTGGTAAAAGGACCAAAGTATTTCGATTTATCCCGCTTCTGCTCCCTGCAGTAAATCAGCCTTGGATACTCTTCATATACCGTTGCGCGGATAAAAGGATACGTTTTGTCATCCTTTAGCATTGTGTTGTATTTTGGCATATATTCTTTTATCAGGTTATTCTCTAACACCAGTGCTTCCACTTCTGAATCGGTAATAATATATTCAAAATGGTCAATATGGGATATCATCTGCTGAATCTTTGGCGATACCCTCCTGCTGCTTTGAAAATACTGACGGACGCGGTTTTTCAGGCTAATTGCCTTCCCCACATAAATGATGGCATCCTTTTTATCATGCATCAGATATACTCCCGGCTTTGCCGGAAGCTTCTTCAGCTCCTCTTCTATATCAAACAATCATCGCCCTCCTGCACATTTTAGTGTACCAAATTGATTCTTTATATTATACTAATTTTTGTTGATTTTCGCAAGAAAAAGAGCACCAGCTTCCAGGCAGCAACATTTGTAACTGCTCACGGAGTAAACAGTTACACATTTTCTTTTTTATCATTTTCTGTTATAATGCTGTTTGGGTTAGATTAATATTTTTTTGAGAAAAGAGGTCTTATTATGCTTTCTAATTTTCATACACATACCTATCGATGCCAGCACGCGACAGGTGAAGATAAAGACTACATAGAAGCTGCCATTCAGGCAGGCTTTCAGACGCTTGGTTTTTCCGACCACTGTCCGTGGTCTTTTACAGATGGCTATGTTTCCAGAATCCGTATGACACCTTCTGAAATGGATGATTATTTTTCATCCATCGAACGCCTGCGGAAAGAATATGCAAAAGATATCACGATATATGCAGGCTTTGAGGCAGAATATACCCCTGCTCTGGATGAAGCGCAACAAAAACTTTTTGAAGAATATCCGGTTGACTATCTGATTCTTGGACAGCACTTTCTGGGACCAGAATCAGACTCCCTCTTTGTTGGCGCACCAACCACAGACGAGACTGTTTTAAAACAATATGTCGATTTGGTAATTGAAGGAATGGAATCCGGCAGATACCTGTATCTGGCCCACCCGGATGTCGCGAACTATATCGGCCCAGACTCTGTTTACGAAAAACATATGTCCCGTCTCTGCCAGTATTTCAAAGAAAAAAATATCCCTTTGGAAATCAATATTCTGGGATTGTGGGACAAACGCCATTATCCATGTGACAAATTCCTAAAAATTGCCGGCAAAACCGGAAATACCGTGGTACTGGGTATGGATGCCCATGCACCGGAACAGCTTTTGCGGCTTGATTCTGTAAAGCAGGCAGAACGCCTTTGTGAAAAATATAATTTAAAAATAACAGAGCCTGTTATCCCATAGAAAAGCATAGCACTACAAACACAGGAATCTATTTTAAATAGAAAAGAGGCTGCACATCAGCCTCTTTTTTAGCACAATATTTCTAATTCCAGACAGACTATTTCAATCCACGGCAAAATGTTTATTCCTGTGTACCATCTTCCTTCTTTGGTGACATAAACTTCTGAACAATTTTTGCAACGCCGTCCTCGTCATTACTGTCCGTAATGAAATCCGCTGCTTCCCTGACCTCTGGCTGTGCATTTCCCATTGCCACACCAAGTCCCGCCTGCCGCAGCATCGGAAGGTCATTATAACTGTCTCCTACACAAATCAACTTATCCTTCTTAATATCCAGATGCCGCATCAGCTTATCAACTGCAACCCCCTTATCCACAAACTTCGGTAAAAGCTCTACATAATATGGGTCGGATCGGAAAACATTCAACTGTCCGCCAAATTTTTTCTGCATTTCTTTCTCAATTTCCTTCATCACTTCCGGCTCACCTGCTAAAAGGAATTTGTTTACCGGAAAATCTACTGTACGAACAAACTCTTCTGTCTCACGTATTGTCACTTCACATGCCTTTGCATCTGCTTCAATATACTGATTAATTCCATTTCCGGAAATCAACTCTTTCTGCCTGTCATGATATACAAAAATTCCGACTCCGGCTTCTTTGGCAGCTTTATAAACAGGTGCCGTTAATTCAGCCGACACCGTCTGGTTGTAAATACATTCCCCTGTCTTGCAGTTAAGAACTGTCGTTCCATTATATGCAATAATGTAACCGCCAAACTCTTCCAAAGAAATTGCCGATGCTGTCCGTCTGATTCCTGAAATGGAGCGCCCGGATGCAATCGCAATCACTTTTCCTCGCTTCTGCGCATCTACCAGCGTTTCCTTTGTCAGATTCGTAATCATTCTCTGGGAGTTTAACAACGTTCCATCAATGTCCAGCACCAATAAGTCATAACGGTCACCTTCCGGCTCATCAATTCCTTTTACCTTCCGGAAAATTTTCATAAACTCTTTACCGGTAATCGTCTCATGCTCAATCAGATATTCTGCTAATTTATCAAGAGCCTCCCTGTTACCTGACAAATAATCCACTGCCTTCTGGTAACATTCCCGAAGAATTTTCATAACCTCTTTGTCGATTTCCGCTTCGGTTGCATCACCGCAATTTAAGACAGTTCTTCCATCCAGATACTTACTCTCAACCGATTCCAGACCAATCAGTCCGAACTTTTCTGACATACCATACTGGGTAACCATAGAACGGGCCAGCGAAGTTGCCTTTTCAATATCATTGGATGCACCTGTCGTAATAGAGTCGAAGACCAGCTCCTCTGCTGCACGTCCGCCAAACAGAGTAACAATCCTGGCAAGGATTTCCTCCTTGCTCATCAGGTATTTTTCCTCCTCCGGCACCTGCATGACATAGCCAAGAGAACCCATTGTCCTCGGTACAATCGTAATTTTCTGAACTGGTTCAGCGTCCTTTTGAAGTGCAGTTACCAATGCGTGTCCTGTCTCATGGTAAGCAACTACTTTCTTCTCTTCTTTACCAAGAATCCTGTCCTTTTTCTCTTTTCCGGCAATTACCACCTCAACTGCTTCAAAAAGGTCTCTCTGGCTGACAGCCCTTCTTCCACTGCGCACTGCCATAATCGCTGCTTCATTTATCATATTTGCAAGGTCTGCACCAACTGCACCACTGGTAGCTAATGCAATCGCATCAAAGTCAACGGATTCATCCATTAAAACATCTTTGGCATGTACCTTTAAAATATCCACACGCCCTTTTAAATCCGGTTTTTCTACAATAATTCTCCTGTCAAAACGGCCTGGACGAAGCAGGGCATGGTCTAATACTTCCGGGCGGTTTGTTGCACCAAGAATAACCAGTCCTTTGGAAGTGTCAAAACCATCCATCTCAGATAAAAGCTGGTTTAACGTCTGCTCCCTTTCGTCATTTCCTCCGCCGTAACGGCTGTCACGGCTCTTTCCAATCGCATCAATTTCATCAATAAAAATGATACATGGCGCCATTTGCTGTGCCTGCTTAAAAAGATCACGCACACGGGAAGCACCTACACCAACAAACATCTCCACAAAATCCGAGCCGGACAATGAGAAAAACGGAACTCCCGCCTCACCGGCTACCGCCTTGGCAAGAAGTGTCTTACCGGTACCCGGAGGTCCCACAAGCAGCGCACCTTTTGGCAGCTTTGCTCCAATCGCTGTATATTTTTGCGGATTGTGCAAAAAATCCACCAGTTCATACAGGGAATCCATTGCCTCTTCCTGTCCCGCCACATCCCGGAACAGAACTCCCGTCTCCTTCTGCACATACATTTTTGCTGTGCTCTTACCAACCCCCATCATACCGCCTGAGCTTTTTGACATAGCGCGGAATACAAAGAAAAGCCCGCCCCACAAAAGCAAAATCGGCACAAGGGTTGTTAACAGCATATAACCAATACCGGATGTACTGTCCGAAGTATCTCTGTAAAACTGGACATTTGCAGCTTCTAACCTCGCTACTAACTGGGTATCCATAGAAATTAAACCGGTATAATATGTGGTCTGATATAATGTATTATTCTGTGAAACCGGTATAATTTCCAACTCACTGGAAGTAATCTTTACTGTTTTTACATTGCCCTCTTCCAGTAACTGCAAAAACTGGTCATAAGTAATCTCTTTATTTGTTGCGCTTTTTACCTGACTATTCATAAATGAGAATATCAAAAAAAGTCCCAGTGCCACTGCAAGGCAAATGATAATTCCCGTCCGGTTACTTCGGTTATCCCGTTTGTCGTTCCCCTGATTTCGATTGTTGTTCTCCAAGTTCCTGCCTCCTTTATACCGCGTAATCTATATCCCATTTTATATAAATTTTGTGACGATTCTAAGAACTTTCCTAATTGGATTATACTAGTATAAATCTAAGCAGAGGAAAAAGCAACACATAGAAAACAAAATAAATCATAACATTATAACTAATTATTATATATAACAGTCACATTAGATGAATTCTCCACCGCATAAATCTGATTGATTTTCTTCATATCATATCCATCTTCTGCATTCAGCCACTTCTCCCATTTTTCTTTCGGCGCATCTTCCTCTCTGATTAGATAATACTCTACTGTCTCTTCCTTCGCATTTGTATACGCAACCACTTCTTCATAGCTTCCATAAAATTCTCCTCCCCCAAATTTATCCCTGCTATAGTCAGTATATAAATAATATTTCCCATCTATATAGGAAATATAATCATAAACGGTGTCTCCTTCTGTCGTATAACTTAACATTACAACTGCAATTGCCGTACTAATATCATGTACTGCTTTTCCTTGCTTTCTGTCGCGTTCCCTCTCCTCACTCTTTCTGGTTATGGTAAGAAACTTATACCACTCCTCATCAAAATAATTATTTTCTTTTTCCGAATAAAGAATTCTGTTGTGCGTACCTCCAATCATCCCAAGTTTTTTCATTTCCTGAAAGGAATCAACCTTATCAGGAAGACTTGACAAATATTTTTTTATCTTTCCCTTTTCTCCCTCACCATATACCGGAATCCCCGACTCCGTATATGATATCTCCTGCTTATCATCCATTTTTACATCTGTGTTATCTACTTTACTATCATCTGCTTCTCTGTCAGCAGTCTTTTCCTCCGGTTCTTTCTTTTCCTCTGCTGCCTTCTGATTCTCCGTTTCACTTGCCACTTTACTTCCACATCCAATCAGGCAGCATGCCGTAATTCCTCCTGCCAGTAATAATCTCATTCCTTTTGCTATAATCTTTTTCATAATAATCCTCCATACCGCCTATGGCGGCTCAAATATTGATAAAAATGCTGTTTTGCATTTTTCCTGTTTCCGTGACTTTAGATGCTCTAAGATTTTTTAAAAACTCCATAGTACTTTTCCCCTTTTACACCAATTACAAACTTTCCAATCTCCTGCTCCCTGCCACTCTCTTGCCGAATCGAAATATTAATAATATTCTGTATTTCAATTCCCTTCGTTTCCCATTCTGGAACAGGAATGGCCGCCCAACTGACTTCTGCAAATCTTCTGGTATCAAACTCTACAATTCCGCCCGACTTACAGTCTGCATCCTGCAGATTTACATATTTTGTCACACCGCCTTCTGTAACCGATATAATCTTACTTACCTGCGAATACAGAGAATACGTTAGTTTTCCGCCCTCATCCCCAAAAGTAAGTTTGATTACCGGAACCTTCTCTCCTTCCTTACTATCTACTTCTTCTATCTGTAAAATTTTCGTTACTCCTTCCTTTAGTTCCTTCTTCCCCTCTTTCGCAGTATTGTCATCCGTGCTCTCCTCCGATGTCTGACTACTGCTATTATTAATGCTTTCTTTTTTTGTCTTTGACTTGTCTTTGCCGTCCTCCACTGCTTCTGCCCAGATTTTCAACTCCTGCTCCTTTTCTTTACTGCTATTTTCCAAAGAACCTCCCGAAACCCTTGGAGCATTCTGATGCCCAACCTCTTTCTTTTCGGACACAATACTGTGCCTGTCTGTATATTGTCTAAATAACTCACCTCCCTTATTTCCCGCAATCATCACCAATGCCAGACAGGCTGCTGCCGCCAGTCCCCTGCATACTATTTTCCGATACTTATGCCCCGCTTTCCTTCCCTCTGGCTCTTCTTCCCCAAAAACAATATCCCCCTCTTCTTTTCGCTTCCCCTGCTCCTCTGCCTCCTTTTGAAAAACAGAATATTCTGCTGCCTTTGCTATCATATCTTCCGGCAGATTTCCGATTGCATCCAGCAATATCTCCTCCCCTGTCTTCTCTCTGTCTTTTCTCATAAATAAATCCCCTCACCTTCCAAATAGATTTTAAGCTCCTTCCTCATACGAAATAATATGGATTTAACCGTATTTTCCTTCATACACAGTCCTTCTGCCAGTTCCCTGATTTCCATCATATAAAAATACCGCCTGATAAAAACCGCCTGCTGCTCCCTGCTTTTTCCCCGTAACCATGCTGCAATAGCATCTGTCAAATCCTTTTTTTCCATCTCTTCCGACACTTCCCTGCCATCACTCAGGCAGTCTGATAATTCTTCCAATGCAACAGACATAATATCACCTCTGCGTTTTTTTCTATGCTGCTTCGTATACATACTAAGCGCAAGATTGCGTACTATCTTCGCAAGATAGCCAGCCAGATTCTCCGGCTGGTGCGGGGGAATTGAATTCCATGCGCGAAGCCATGTATCATTGATGCACTCCTCTGCATCCTCTTCATTTGCCACAATCCGTCTGGCGATTGTGCTACAGTACCTTTGGTATTTTTTCTGCATTTGTACGATGCCTTCTTCCTCTCTCTCCCAAAGAAGCTGTACTATCTCATCATCCTGTATTCCATTCTGCATTTTCTGATAAGCCCTCCTTCCCTCTTTCTCACAGCCGAAATACTGATTTCTAAAACCTCAAAACACCCTTCTATCTATATACACTCTGTTTTTTCAGCAAAGTTGCAGAAAAACTAATTTTTTTCTTGCCCTATTTGCCACCATTAACAAAAAAACTAACATCTCTAATAGAAAAAAGCAACAAAAAATAATCATTGACAGAAAGCACAAATTGAGCTATGATAATTCAATATTGGTTGTAGCTGTTCAGAGGTACTTGGACAGCTATTATTAGTTTTTTATAGGATCGTAAAGTTCTCAGATTAAGATAAAATACTTTAGATTTACATATAAGGAGGATACCTCAATGGCTGTCAAGTACGTTTTTGTTACAGGTGGTGTTGTCTCCGGGCTGGGCAAGGGAATTACTGCTGCTTCACTCGGAAGGCTTCTTAAAATGCGTGGCTACAGTGTTACCATGCAGAAATTTGACCCTTACATTAATATTGACCCTGGAACGATGAATCCGGTACAGCATGGCGAAGTATTTGTTACGGATGATGGCGCAGAAACTGACCTTGACCTTGGCCATTATGAACGTTTTATTGATGAAAGCCTGACAAAGCAGTCTAATGTAACAACCGGCAAGGTATACTGGTCTGTTCTTTCCAAAGAGCGTCGCGGTGATTTTGGCGGAGGAACCGTTCAGGTCATTCCACATATCACAAACGAAATCAAGAGCAGATTTTACCGTAATGACGGCTGTAATGAGACACAAATCGCCATTATTGAAGTAGGTGGTACGGTCGGTGATATTGAAAGCCAGCCTTTTTTGGAGTCCATCCGCCAGTTCCAGCATGATATAGGACGCGAAAATGCCATTTTAATTCATGTTACCCTGATTCCTTATCTGGGAGCATCTGGAGAAATGAAAACAAAGCCTACCCAGGCAAGCGTTAAAGAACTGCAGGGAATGGGTATTCAGCCGGATATTATCGTCTGCCGTACGGAACGTCCGCTCGAATCTGGAATCAAAGATAAAATTGCACTGTTCTGTAATGTACCAAACAAATGCGTTATGCAGAACCTTGATGTTGAAACACTATACGAAGCTCCACTTGCTATGGAAAAGGAGCATCTCGCTGATGTTGCCTGTGAGTGCCTGAAATTAGAGTGTCCAGCACCGGATATGAAGGAATGGCAGACTATGGTTGACACCTTAAAAAACCTGCAGCAGGATGTCACTGTTGCTTTAGTTGGAAAATATACCACCCTTCATGATGCTTATATCAGCGTTGTGGAATCCCTAAAACATGGTGGCCTTGCCCACAAGAGCAATGTCAGCATTAAATGGGTTCCTTCTGAAGAATTAAATGATGATAACGTTCATGAAATACTCGGTGAAGTCAGCGGCATCATCGTACCGGGAGGTTTTGGCGACCGCGGTACGGATGGAATGATTTCCGCTATAAAATATGCCCGCGAAAACAATATTCCATTTCTTGGGCTTTGTCTCGGTATGCAGCTTAGCATTGTAGAGTTTGCAAGACACATCTGCGGCTTTAATGATGCGCACAGTATTGAGCTTGACCCACAGACTACCCATCCTGTCATTCATTTAATGGCAGATCAGGATGGGGTAGAGGATATTGGCGGAACGTTGCGCCTTGGTGCTTATCCTTGTGTATTGGATAAAACCTCTCTAGCGTACAAGCTCTATGGCGAAGAGAATATTTCTGAAAGACACCGCCACCGTTATGAGGTAAACAATTACTACCGTGGCGATTTAGAAAAAAATGGTATGCTTCTGTCCGGTCTTTCTCCAGATGGACGCATTGTGGAAATGTGCGAAATTCCTTCTCATCCTTGGTTTGTTGCAACACAGGCACATCCTGAATTTAAGTCCAGACCAAACAGGCCGCATCCTCTGTTTCAGGGATTTATTGGAGCCGCACTGGATTATCAAAAAAAGAATGAATAAACAAACTATGTTTCGTTCTAATGCAGGGGCTAAGACTCAAAATCAGTCTTAGCCCCAAAAAACGTTTATATCATATTCCATAAACGTTCCGATATTTTTCTGCCATAGTCCATAAATCAGCCTTCTTTTCCAGCCGCCATAATTGTTGCACCGTCAGGATTATCCAAGACTTTTTCAATCACAAATCCTACATCTTGCAGCAGTTCTCTTTCATGCTCCAAGGTCAGCGGAATATCAAAATGAACAAAACTATTATCTGGTATTGCAGACTGATTTCATGCCTTTTTCTTCCTCATATATACTTTTGCTGTGCTTGACATGAAGATACACATCCATACAGGTAATCCCTTCTTTTTCATATACATGCTCATAGCAGGATAAGATATCCTTCTTCGGCTTCATTCTGAACAGCAAATTCCATGCCCGGACAACTTGTTTCAAATCCTTCCGGATTTGGCGTGAGCATCACATATCTCGCCATCTTAAACGCTTTCACCTTTTTTACTGTGATTTCCGAATAAACCTCGTCACAGGCATTCATATCTTCTTTAACCAAAGCATCCAATTTGCAAGAGTTTTTCCTAATGTACTCTTTCCGTGTCATTTGATCATATTCTAAATCCTCTTTTAACTTCCCATATGCTACTTTTCTTCAATCATATCAGCAGGTTTTATCGTCATTTCTACCCAAGCAGGCATAAAACCACTTCTCAGTGCATTTCTAACTGACTTGATATTTGACCACGCACAACAATAAAACGGTACTTTTCCTCTATTTATTATTTCTACTGCCAAATTACTTGTTATAGAAGAAGCAATCCCTTGCCTGCGATATTCTGGCAACACATCGACTCCTATCTGCCACATAGCATCACAATCTGCTGAACAAGCAGCAAGTCCAATCAATTTATCATTGTCAAAAGCACCAACTCCAAGAACATCTAGTTCCTTTCTATCAGAGCATAGCGCATTGCTCCATTGCGGTAAATATAATACATCAAATTCCTCATGCGACAGCACCTTAAGCTGATATTTGGACTCTACTCTTTTTAAAACATTTAAATCTGGCAAAAAATATTCTGCCATATAGCAGACACGATAATCATATGTCTTCATTCGATCATCAAGCCAATGCATATTAGGTGTTTCAAAGCAATGATAAAATTCAAATTTTTTTAAATACTCTTCTACAATATCTCTGTATTCATCTTTCACTGAAGCCACAATGTTACTGCCATATGAAACAAAATTGCATGCAATAGGTTCTTTATAGTATTTTCTTGCTAATGGACCTATTGCTGCCTTTACGATTACATTTTCATCTTTCGTAAAATCAGAAACTTCTGCATTAATATCTATTGCGGATTGGCGCATAGCAATATCCAATATTTCCTTATTTGTCATTTTTCTCCTTTCTCCCGCCTGCTAAGCTGCGATTCTTCACTCCATTCAGCACTATAACAAACGGGAAGTTATCCACCACTTAAAATAAATTCATAGATACATTTTTCAAACTCGCCCTCATCACGCATATCGTTGCCTTCCGGCAGCTCTATGGTTTCCACCGACTTGCCTCTAGCATATATATCATCTTTTATGTCCTGATAGTGCGGCAAGATCATTAATTTTGTAATTCCTTTTAGTCCACATTCTGCAGCATTTCGTAGACATCGCGTCCATCATCTATGCTAAGTTTTCTAATTTCTAAACACATTGCTTCGCCTCCTTCTTATGCATTTCTTTAAACATTATAAGTTTAAATCTAATTTCTGTCGTCCCCCTCGATATGACCTTCCTACCTTACATATACCTGTCAGCAAAAACAATATCCCAATTCCAATTAATAAGTGTTTTTACAACAGACATTCCGCATTAGTGCCAAAGAAAATATCATCACCGCCTGCCAGCATCTCGCAAAGCCTTTCTAACCGCTCCCAGTTCCGGTTGACATCAAACTCGTAGCTATGCCCCCAAATATAGAAAAGCCTTGGTTTTCTATCTGTCACTTTAGTACATAGAAATTCTTCTGCCAGCTCAAAAAGCCTTTCATCCTGATGGTGGCAGGTAGCTTTCAAATGCATCAAATCTTCCGGTATATCAAAGCGATGTGTACTTTCTACTGTCCTCGCATAACGAATCCCAATCTTTGAAAGATAATTTACTGCTTCTTCTGTCACAACACCATATGCATATGCCATACCCACCGGATATTTTCCATAAAGCCGTTCTATATTCTTCGCATCTAAAAGAAATTCTTCCTCAAGCCCTGCCGCCGACAGCTCCGCCGGTGACATATGCATCAAACCATGTACTGCAATTTCATGCCCCTGATAAAGCTTAGCAAGGCCCTCCTGCGGCATACGGTTTATTTTCACACCCTCAATTTCAAAGCTGCTCCCCGGTGTCTGAATTCCAGTATTCAGATTAAACGTACCTTTCATTCCATAATAATTAAATAAATCAATTAAACGCCGGTCCTGTTCGACCCCATCATCATAACTAAAGGTTACTGCCTTCCTGTAATGCATTCATTTCCCCCTTGCCTGTATTCAAAAATTTCCTCAAGTAAATTTTAAACTATTTTACATGGTTTATCCTGTAATTTCAAGAAATAATAGATGTAAGAAAAACCGTAATAGAATTGTAAGATGCTAATGCTACAATAGATTCTGTTGAAAAAAACAAATATCAGGAATGTGCAAAAAGCAATAGTGAACACAGTTCACCTTGCAGAAATGAGGTAAAATATGAGCATTTTAGAATCAGATAACTTATGTAAAACCTATGGTTCAGGGGAAAACGAGGTAAAAGCATTAGATCATGTATCCATCCACATCGAGGATGGGGACTTTATTTCTATCATCGGTACATCAGGCAGTGGAAAATCCACGTTGCTTAATATGCTTGGCGGGCTGGACAGACCCACTTCCGGTACAGTTACTGTAGCAGGAAAAAATATTTTCTCGATGAGTGATGAGGAATTGACGATATTCCGCCGCCGCAATATTGGCTTTGTCTTTCAGGATTACAATCTTGTTCCAATCCTGAATGTATATGAAAATATTGTGCTGCCATTAGAATTAGACGGCTCTGAGCCAGACCAGAAATATGTGGACAGCATTATACACAGCCTGGGATTAGAAAAGAAATTAACAGCAATGCCAAACCAGCTTTCCGGTGGTCAGCAGCAAAGAGTTGCGATTGCCCGCGCGCTGGCATCAAAGCCGGCAATCATTTTAGCGGACGAACCAACAGGGAATTTAGACAGCAAAACCAGTATGGATGTACTCTCGCTGTTAAAAGTAACTATCCGCGAATTTCAACAGACCGTTGTGATGATTACCCACAATGAAGAAATTGCCCTGATGGCAGACGGTATGATTCGCATCGAAGATGGCAAAGTGAAGGCAGGTGAAGTATTATGTTAAAAAACAACAACCAAACTGCAATTAAGCGGATTAGCAGGCAATCATTAAAGCATAACAAGACAAGAAACCTGTTTGCCATTCTTGCGGTAATATTAACCACCTTTATGTTTACCACAGTATTTAGTATTGGTGCGAGCCTTGCAAAAAATATGAGTACCGCACAGCTTAGGATGCAGGGAACAAAGACGACAATTACTTTGGCCAAACCAGACAAAAAACAAATAGAACAGGTAAAAAAAGCCAAGAACCTGAACGCCGCCGGTATCAGCATTCCCGTGGGTGTTATGACCGGCGCAGATGGGAAATCAAAGATATCGTTAAATTATTATGATAAAACAGAATTCGAGGAGAATTTTACACCAGCAGTCAGTGATGTGGAAGGTATCTATCCTTCTGCTGAAAATGAGCTTATGCTGCCGCGGACGGTGCTAGATGCCCTGAAAATTGAAAAACCAGTGCGCGGTATGGAGATTGTGCTTTCCAGTGATTCCGGTGAAAAAATATTTAAGCTGTCCGGATGGTTTACCGATTATGTGTCTTATGGAAACAAATCCCAAGGGTTTGTTTCCAAAGCATACGTAGATAATATAGGGCTTACAGAGGAGAGGGATGGGGTGCTTTGCCTGTCTGCAAAAGCAGGCAGACAGGATGATTTGCGGGAAGAACTGCTTATGGTGGATTTACGGGATGGTCAGGAGTTCGATATAAGCTGGGACATACAAGGAGAAAATCGTGACAATGCAGGAACCATCATGGCCACAATTGGATTAATCGGCTCCATTATTGTTCTGAGTGGTTATCTGCTGATATATAATGTTATGTATATCTCTGTGACAAAAGACATCCGGTTTTATGGAATGTTAAAAACACTCGGAACATCACCATCGCAGATTAAAAAGATTGTAAAAATGCAGACTGCCAAATTTTCACTTTATGGCATTCCGATTGGAATCCTGCTTGGTACTCTGACATCTTTTATCATCATGCCTATTGCTCTACAGGCATTTCAAAGTGGCACATACAGCACAATGCCCAATGAGATTAATTTTCATCCCCTTATCTATATAGGCACAATTCTGTTTGCTTTAATTACAGTGGCAATCAGCAGCCGCAAACCGGCAAAGTTTGCAAGTAAAGTGTCAGCGGTAGAGGCTCTCAAGTATAATGGGCAGAACGCCGTCAGGGTACGTCCAAAAAAATCCACTGACGGCGGCAAAATCTATAAAATGGCATTTCGCAATGTATTTCGTGAAAAAAAGCGTGCCTTATTGGTTTTTGCTTCCCTCTTTATGGGAACCATCGCATTTCTGTCTGTAAATACTTTTCTTGGAAGTATGAAACTGGAAAATTATATAAGCTACTATCTTCCCGATGATTACACCATCTATACAGGCGCGGGAACAGGTGAGAGAGCAAAAGCTGCCATACGTCTTGCAAAAAATATTGAAGCAATAGACGGAGTAACAGATGTCAGTATAAATTATAATATAGATGCCATACTACAGTTTGATGAGAAACTTTTCCAGCCATTTTTGGAGAATGCAGGTGCTATTTCGTATAATAATGAATTTGACGATGAAGAACGCAGAACACAGGAAATGATAGATTACTATAAAAAACATACGGATGATGATAAAGCATATTCGGCACCGGTAATTGCAGTAAACAGCCGGATGATAAAAAAATATAATGAATGTGCGAGTCAGAAGATGGATATTGACCGATTTGAAAAAGGAGAAATCTGTCTGATTGGAGATGTTCCGACACAGGCGCAGGCAGACAAAATGAAGGGAAAAAACATTACACTGACCAGCCGGACTGACAAAACCGCTGCCGAGAAAAAATCCATCACAATAGAAATTGGAGCCTGCATCACTCAAGGAAAAGACTTTGGTATCAATATCGGTTATTCCTGGCAGATGGATGGCGCACCCAGCTGTATCCTGATTAGCGACAAGGCAATGGAAAAGCTTTGTACAAAGCCATCATCCGTGAATAATATAATCGTAAACTGTGATAAAGAAAAGGAACATCTTGTCACTGCAAGACTAAAGCAGCTAACCAACAGAAAGTCATTTATCCAGACGACAGAAATCAAATCTGAACTAGTTTCCCAGTTTCAGTCATCCATGATGTCCATGAATTTTATGGGTGTTGGAATTTCCATTGTACTGCTTCTGATTGGAGCAATGAATTTTATCAATGTCATGCTGACTGGAGTATATACAAGACGTGGTGAACTGGCTGTCATGGAAAGTATTGGTATGACAAAAAAACAGGTAAAACGAATGTTAGTTTATGAAGGAGCATTTTATGGATTTATTACTCTGGCATTGATTCTTTCTTTTGGAAATGTTATTATTTATACGATTGCAAACTTCGCACTCCATATAGCGGATTATGCTGTTTTCCACTATCCGGCTGTTTTAATGTGCGCGATTGCTGTAAGCATTATGGCAATTTGTATGGTTATTCCGGTTATTGTGTACCAAATGCTCTCAAAAGAAAGCGTAAAAGGTTTGAAGTTTTATTAACGCACCAAAGAACCATGCAAATGCTGTACCAAACCTAAGAAAAATGCAAAAAGCAGCATAATTGACAAGGCGGTGTTTTCAAATGCAGAAAATATTAATCGTAGAGGATGACATAATCATATGTGGTGGTGTCAAAATCTTTTTAGAGGGAAAGGGATATCAGGCAGATTGTGCCTATTCGCTCGCAGAAGCAAGAGAGGCACTGGCACAGCCCTATCATCTTGTCATCCTTGATATTAACCTGCCGGATGGCAGTGGAATAGATTTGTGCAGGGAAATACGTGCCAAAGGAAATCTTCCTGTCATCTTTCTTACTGCCAAAGATACGGAGCAGGATATGATACAGGGTTTTCAAACAGGATGTGATGATTATATTGCAAAACCTTTTTCTGTTGAGCTTCTCTTCCAAAGGGTGACGGCAGTTTTACGGCGAAGCAGCCAAAATAATACAGCAGAAGTCTTTTCTTATCACAATCTTTCTGTGGATTTTGACAAGATGCAGGTCTTTTGTAAACAGGAACCAGTGAAATTATCCGCCACCGAATATAAATTACTGGAACTGTTAATCAGAAATAAGGGGCAGGTGTTGACCAGAGAATCCATATTAGCTAAAATCTGGGACTGTGACGAAGATTATGTAGATGAAAACACACTAAATGTCCATATCCGCCGCCTAAGGAAAAAAATAGAAGAAGACACCAAAAATCCACAGTACATTATCACCGTATTTGGAATTGGCTATACTTTTGGGGAATAATCATGAAAAGAAATGAATTTGAAAAAAAGCTTTATTTGCTGGCAGTCATATATTTATGTGTAGCGGCGGGAATCCCGCTGCTTCTTTATTTCATTACACCGGACTGGAAAATCAGCGCCATTTCCCTTTTCGGCTGCTTAATCCTTTGCCTTCTTGCATTTTTACTACATCGTCTGGACGACAGATATATTACCGGTATTGTCGCAGATTTATCACGCCTCACAGATATGCTGATGGAATTAGAAGAACGTGAGATTTTTGCTGAAACGGAAGATACTCTCCTCTCAAAGCTGCAAAGCAAGGTAATCAAACTGGTAAGAATCCTGAAAAACAAAAATAAGCAGTCCGAACAGGAACGCAAGAATATTAAAGAACTGGTTTCCGATATTTCCCATCAGTTAAAAACACCGATTTCTAATTTGAAAATGTACAGCCTTCTTTTAGAGGACGAAACATTATCACCAAAAAAGCGCTGGGAATATATCAAAATTATCCGTTTGTCTGTTGAGCGGCTCAATTTCCTTTCCGAAAATATGATTAAAATCTCCCGCTTGGAAAGTGGTTTAATCCGGCTTGATATGCAAAATCAAAGCCTGAATGAAACAATACTAAAATCCGTGAAGGATATTTATCCAAAAGCAAGGCAAAAGCAGGTGGAAATTATATACCGTGAGGAAGCACAGCCTGTCCTTAACCATGACAGGAACTGGACAGCTGAAGCCGTATTTAACCTGTTAGACAACGCCGTAAAATATGCCGATACGGACAGCAGAATTATTCTTTCCATCAGGCAGCTTGGTATGTTTACCGAGATTTCTGTGGAAGATGAAAACGGAGCAATATCAGAAAGTGAACGGGCAAAAATATTTAAACGGTTCTACCGCGGAAAAAACAGCCGTGAAATCGAAGGCATTGGGATTGGCCTATATCTTTCCAACGAAATTGCCGTACGGCAGGGAGGATATATGAATCTGAAAGTTACGGAAAAGGGGAATATATTCTCTATTATGTTATGATCCACAGCCATTCTAAAAATCAAATACTAATTCCACCTATGATACAATAGGATTGTATCATCAAAAGGAAGGCAAAGATGTGGTTAAAAATGATATACTAGACAATTCTAACCATTTCCTATACAATTGTAGGTGATATTAAAACCTTTTTGTGTCTGTGCGCTGCCTGATACAAAGCCACCTTTTCATATTGTAGAATACTGCCCACAAGCAGCGCAGAAATGAGGATAAATATGGCAATAGAACGAATTTCAAAAATTTTACTGAAAGATATGCTGTTAATCTTTGAACAGGAAACAGATTATAATCGTGTTGGATTTTATATGATTCCGGCAGATATGGAAAGTAAAGATGTCAGCAGCCAGAAATTTTATCGTATCAACAGTCTGGCACAGTTAAAACTTGTCGGAGATATGTACCCAAACTGTTATGGGCATGGACAAACCATGCATAACTGCGAAACTTCCAATCTTTTTGAATATTCCAGTCAGAATGTGGTAGAAAGAGACGGAAAAACAATTATCACTACGGTAATGAAAGACAAGAGAGGCTATGAGTTTGATAATATCATTACATATTATGAAGGGGAAGACAGCTTTGAAATGCGGAATACCTTTCTGAACCAAAGTAATGAAACGGTTACTTTGGAAATGCTTTCCAGCTTTGAAATGGCAAATCTTACTCCATTTATAGAAAAAATGGCACCAAACAGTATGATGCTGCACCGTCTTCGTAGTAAATGGAGCCACGAGGGACGCCTTGTCAGCGAACGGGTGGAAGACTTGCAGTTGGAGCCAAGCTGGTCAAACTGGTCTGTCGGGGTAGAACGCTTTGGCGCCATAGGTTCCATGCCTGTTATGAAATATTTTCCTTTTGTTGCGATAGAGGATACTGTAAACAAAGTACTCTGGGGTGCCCAGCTTGCACATGAAGCCTCCTGGCAGATGGAAGTTTACCGTCAGGATGACGGGCTTCACATCTCTGGCGGGCTTGCCGACCGTGAATTTGGCCATTGGATGAAAGACGTTGCCTCTGGCGAAAGCTTTACATCGCCAAAAGCAATTCTTACCGTATGCTCCGGTGATATTGATTTGCTCTGCCACCGCCTTGTCACTGCTGGAGAGAAATATGTAAATGCAGGCCCAGAAGAGGAGCAGACACTTCCTATTATTTTCAATGAGTACTGTACCACATGGGGCTGCCCTTCCCATGAAAATATCTGCGAAATTGTAAATGCCATTGAAGATAAAGGATTTGATTATTTTGTAATTGACTGTGGCTGGTTTAAAGAGGACGGCATTCCTTGGGATATCAGCATGGGCGATTATACTGTTTCGCCAACACTGTTCCCGGAAGGACTTGATAAAACCGTCTCTGCCATTAAAGATGCCGGCATGAAACCGGGCATTTGGTTTGAAATTGACAATGTCGGAAGGGCTGCCAAGGCATACCATGAAACAGAGCATCTACTAAAAAGGGATGGCAGAGTTCTTTCTACTTACAGCCGCCGTTTCTGGGATATGAATGATCCATGGGTACAGGATTATCTTGAGAAAAAGGTGATTGGTACCCTGAATGCATACGGCTTTGGCTATATGAAGATGGACTACAATGATACCATTGGAATTGGCTGTGACGGTGCAGAATCCCTTGGCGAAGGGCTTCGCCGCAATATGGATGCATCCATAAATTTTGTCAAAAAGATAAAGGAACAAGTCCCAGGCATCGTACTGGAAAACTGTGCCTCCGGCGGACACAAGCTGGAACCACTGATGATGAGTGAATGTGCAATGGCATCCTTCTCCGATGCCCATGAAACAGAAGAAATCCCAATGATTGCCGCAAACCTTCATCGGGCAATTCTCCCAAGGCAGAGCCAAATTTGGGCGGTAATCCGTCAAACCGATTCCTTAAAAAGAATCGGATATTCCATTGCCAATACATTTCTTGGCAGAATGTGCCTGTCCGGTGATGTAACGAATTTGTCCGACGAGCAATGGGATGTGATTGAACGCGGCATTGCCTTCTACAAGGAAATTGCTCCAATCATAAAAAACGGCATCAGCCACCGTATTGGGCCAAAAATCAGCAGTGACCGCCACCCTGAAGGCTATCAGGTAATGCTTCGCATCAAGGACAACAAGGAAGCATTAGCAGTTATCCACTGCTTTAACGGAACCCTGCCGGATTCGATTGAAGTACCACTAGCTGACGGCATTACTGACATTACCAATGTCTATTCCTATGATAAAAAAGCCGATATTTCCATTGAAGATGGAAAATTAATCTATAAACCAACAGAAAATATGTGCGCTGTTGCAGTTCACCTAATCCTATAAGTTAAAAAAGGGGAATGCCAGCGCATTCCCCTAGCAAAAACGCTAAAGCGTTTTTGCTGGTGTACTTCCACTTACCGAGAACTTTTCTATCATGTAAAGTATTAAAGTCTCTTCATCAACTCTTCCCTCTGTGCCTCAAATCCCGGCTTACCAAGGAGAGCGAACATGTTCTTCTTATAACTTTCCACACCTGGCTGGTTAAACGGATTTACACCAAGGATATAACCGCTGACACCACAGGCAAATTCGAAGAAGTAGAACAACTGTCCCAAATAGAATTCATTCTGCTCCGGCACCTTAATTGTAAGGTTAGGAACGTTACCATCCGTATGAGCAAGCTGTGTCCCCTTCATAGCACTCTTATTGATAAAATCAAGAGTCTTTCCGGTCAGATAATTCAGTCCGTCAAGATCTACCGGCTCTTCCTCAATTGTAATATCAAGAGACGGGCTTTCAAGTTCCATAACCGTTTCAAACATAATACGGCTTCCATCCTGAATAAACTGTCCCATGGAATGGAGGTCTGTAGTAAAATCTACCGATGCAGGCAAAAGCCCTTTCTGGTCCTTACCTTCACTTTCTCCATACAACTGCTTCCACCACTCTGACACATAGTGGAATGCCGGCTCATAATTACAAAGAATCTCAACACCCTTTCCCTTACGGAGCAGAATATTACGGATAGCTGCATACTTCATTGATTCATTTTCTGCAAAATCTTTATTCAGGCAGATTTCCCTCATAGAAGCTGCGCCCTCCATCAGCTTATTGATATCCGCACCACTGACAGCGATTGGAAGAAGTCCTACAGCGGTCAATACAGAGAAACGTCCTCCAACATCATCCGGCACTACAAATGTTTCATAGCCTTCTTCTGTCGCAAGATTCTTTAATGCCCCTCTTGCCTTATCAGTTGTTGCATAAATTCTCTTTGCTGCGCCTTCCTTGCCATACTTCTTTTCTAACATTCCCTTAAAGATACGGAATGCTACAGCAGGCTCTGTTGTTGTACCAGACTTACTGATAATATTAACTGAGAAATCTCTGTCACCAATTAATTCAACTAACTGCTTCAGATACGTTCCGCTTAAATTATTTCCACAATAATAAATCTCAGGAGTCTTACGGATTTCCTTAGAAACACTATTATAGAAACCATGTCTTAAAAATTCTATTGCAGCTCTTGCCCCCAGATAAGAACCACCAATACCAATAACCAAAAGCACTTCTGAATCAGACTGGATTCTCTTTGCTGCTTCCTGAATACGTGCAAACTCTTCCTTATCGTAGTCTACCGGGAGGTCAATCCAACCTAAGAAATCATTTCCTGCACCTGTTCTTGAAAGCAATACTTCCTTTGCATCCTTTGTAATCTTCTCCATTGACTTTACTTCGTCTTCGGAGATAAATTCTTTTGCCAATGCATAATCAAATTTTACCTGACTAGCCATAACTCCTCCAATCCGCCGCACCCCTGCGGCAAGCTTTATACTACATTTCATTCTAAACAATTCCTGTCCCCAAGTCAAGAACTGTGGAAAAAATTATAGTAACTATCTTAAACTCTCTCCTGCTCCAGATTGCCAAACTTCGTAAGGTTTGATAACCATGCAAGCTTTACCTTACCTGTAGGGCCGTTTCTCTGCTTAGCGATAATAATCTCTGCAACACCCTTTTCCTCTGTATCGGGATTATAATATTCATCCCTGTACAGAAACATTACCATATCTGCATCCTGCTCAATCGCCCCCGACTCACGCAAATCCGAAAGCATCGGACGCTTGTCCGGCCGCTGCTCTACCGCACGCGACAACTGCGACAATGCAATTACCGGGATATTTAATTCCCTCGCCATAACCTTCAGTGCACGTGAAATATCAGAAATCTCCTGCTGGCGGCTGTCTCCTCTCCGCCTGCCAGAGCCGCTCATCAGCTGCAGATAGTCAATAATCACAAGGTCCAAACCTTTGCTTAATTTCAATTTACGGCACTTGGAACGAAGCTCTGCTGCCGTAATACCAGATGTGTCATCTATCACTAAATTCGTATTTCCAATGCGGCGCACGCTGTCTACTACCTTTACCCAGTCCTCATCCTCCAGATTTCCGGTACGCAGCTTTTGTGAATCCACGCGGGAATTCATGGCAAGCATACGTTTCACAAGCTGCTCCTTACTCATTTCCAAACTAAAAAGGGCAACGGTACTGGCGCTGTGTATTGCAATATGTTCAATCAAATTCAGGATAAATGCAGTCTTTCCCATGGCTGGACGCGCTGCAATCAAAACCAAATCGGACTTTTGAAGTCCGGCTGTCTTATAATCCAAATCGCGAAATCCTGTCTCAATCCCTGTGATATGCCCTTCCTGCTTCGATGCTCTTGAAATCTCATCCAAGGTACGAAGTACTACCTGCCCAATTGGCTCAAACTCATTCACGGAACGCTGCTGCAGTACATCAAACAAATTTTTCTCCGCCTCGTCCAGTATATCCTCCAAGGGCTGGTTATCCAGATAGCAGGTGCCTGAAACCTTTTCCGTTGCCTGAATCAGCCTCCGAAGTACTGCCTTTTCATGAACAATGTCGGCATAATGCTTTGCATTTGCAGAAGTCGGCACGCTAAGGGTAAGATCTGCCAAAAATTCCGTACTGGACAACTCTGGCGAACATTCCATCTCCCGCAGCTTATTCTGAAGCGTAACCAAATCCGTTGCAACTCCGGCGCGGTACAAATCTACCAGTGCCTGAAACAACTCTCCATACTGCCCCTGATAAAAATCCTCCGCTGAAAGAATTTCTGAACTTGTTAATATTGCATCCTTATCCATCATCATGGAGCCAATCACAGCACGCTCTGCCTCTACGCTGTGAGGTGGTATTCTCTTAATTAGTGCCTCATCCATGCAAAACCCCATTTCTCTGCACACTAACTACTACAGGTTATTATCTACAGCTATCCTAAATCTTATGCTTCCTTAACAATTACCTTCAATTCTCCGGTTACTTTTGGATGCAGTTTAATTGGCATTGTAAAGATTCCCGGACTTTTAATCGGAACATCCAGAACCATCTTCTTCTTATCCAAATCATAACCAAGCTGCTCCTTTGCTGCCGCAGCCAGCTCCTTTGTCGAAACAGAGCCAAAACTTCTGCCGCCGGAACCTGTTTTAATAGACACCGTAATAGATTTTTCCTTTAATTCCTCCGCAAAAGCCTTTGCAGCCTCTAACTTCTCCTTAGCAAGTTTTTCCTCATGCTGCTTCTGCAGCTTCAAATCATTCCTATTCTTTGCTGTTGCCTCTACACCAAGCTTCTTTTTAATTAAAAAGTTCCTTGCATATCCTTCACTGACCGTAACCATTTCTCCCTTTTTCCCAAGAGATTTTACATCTTCCAATAAAATAATTTCCATTTTATGCCTCTCCTTCCGTAATCATATTATCTATTGTCTCACGGATAATGTCTTTTGCCTCTTTCGTTGACATATCCTTAAGCTGTGCCCCTGCTACATTGATATGGCCGCCGCCGCCCAGACGTTCCATCATAACCTGTACATTTAGTTCATCAATAGAACGGGCGCTGATATAAATCTTTCCATTATATTTTGTCAATACAAAAGATGCCTTCACACCTTTAATATCCAAAAGCGAATTTGCAATTTTGGCGCCCAGCACCGTCGGACTTTCCACTCCCTGCGAGGAGCTTTCTGCAATAGCAAATTCCCCTCTGTACAGCTCTGTATCCTGAATGGCTGCCGCTTTAATCTTATATTCGTTCAAATCTTCGCGGAATGCCTTTCTGACGCGGACTGCATCCGCTCCATTCCTTCGCAGATAGGCCATTGCTTCAAAGGTACGCACACCTGTCTTATTTGTGAAATAATTGGTATCAACCATAATTCCTGCATACATAGCCTCTGCTTCCGCCGCATGAAGGCGCAGCCCATTGCCAATATACTGGGAAATCTCCGCAACCATTTCTGATGCTGAAGATGCATATGGCTCAATATAAAACAATACCGCTTTTGTAATTGCATCTCCCGCCTGCCTGTGGTGGTCGATTACCACAACCGACTGTGCCAAATCAATCAGCTCTGGACACTCCGTGTAGCTCCCTTTATTGACATCTACAATCACTAACAGTGTAGAATCATCCACCAGTTCCTTTGCTTTTTCAGCATCTATCCACATATCACTTTCATATTCTTTGGTATCAAAACGTACCCTGATTGGCTCTACAGAGCTTGTTATCTCCCCCAAAACAATATGTGCCTTGCGGTTCAAAGTCTTTGCAATACGGTAAATACCTACCGATGCCCCAAAAGAATCCATATCTCCTATGGAATGTCCCATAACCAGCACACGTTCCTTGCCCTCTATCAGTTCTTTTAAAACATGTGCCTTGACACGCGCCTTGACACGTGTATTTCTTTCAATCTGAACACGCTTGCCGCCAAAAAACTGCTCCTTATCCCCGTTTTTCACAACCGCCTGGTCTCCGCCGCGTCCCAGTGCCAAATCCATAGCCGCCCTCGCATACTCGTAACGCTCCATATAGGTTCCCTTGCCTACACCAATACCAATACTGATAGTTGCCGTCTGGTCATTTCCCAAATTAATATTCCGTACTTCTTCTAATATGGTAAAACGGCTTTCCATCAATCCTTCCAAATGCTTCTGTTTAAAGGCAAAGAAAAATTTATCCTTTTCTAACTTTTTTGAAATGGCATCAATCCTCTGCATATACTTGTTGACTTTGCGGTCAATCAGTGCAACCGTCAGAGACTGGCGGACCTCGTCAATGCTGTCAATCAGTTCTTCGTAATTATCAATATATAATAACCCAACGACAAGATTTTCCGCATCACGTACCTTCTCGAGATTAATTACTTCTGTCTCTTCATACATACACATGGCTATAATGCGCTTATTTTCTATCAAATGGTCAAACTCCAGCGCCTCGTCAGAAATCCCTTTCCCTTCGCTAACCACAAGACTTAATACACAGCGGTAATATCTTTCCTGTGCCTGTACATGGACTACCTTATTTTCGGAGTCTTTCGGAAGCTTCCCAAAACTGATTTCTGGAAAAATATTACTAATTCCCCTTCTTGCCGATTTTTTGTTCACAATAACCTCTAAAAGCTTATCGTTTCCCCATAAAAGCTGTCCCTCTTCACTCAATACCCCATATGGAATATCCATTTCTTTTATCATGCTCATCTGCATCTGTCCATAATTTGATGCAAATTCAATTAAATCCCGGCGAATCTTTTTTCTGCCGCCCCAATTAAAAACAGCCACTATCAAAAGAGATGCTATCCAGTAAATTCCCCCAATATAACCAGCCTTTCTGTTAATCAGAAAAATCTGGATATCCATGATTAGAAAAAGAATACTTAAGAATATTGTGAGGTTCCAATAGGTTTGTAACAACCCCTTTCTTTTCATTCCTCGTTTCATTTCCCTGTTCTCCATTCTTTTGCCAGCATACAAAAAACTTCTATATGCAATAGATTGCAGGCTTCGCTGGCAAATCTGTTGCTATGAATTATATCATCTATTCAAATCTCCGTCAAACCACCAGCGTCCCGAAGCTCCGCATGGCAGTACCAGTCCGTTGCCTGACACCGGAAGCCCAATCTCCTGAGCTTCTGCCATTCCTCCAAACTTTGGACAAATCTCTGACTGAATCATATAGTTTAACACCGCTGGCTGTAACCCTGTTGTATACGAATTAATCAGGAAAAATAACGGCTGAGCCGATAAAAGCTTTGTACAAAGCTGTATAAAAGAATAAATTCCTTCCTCTATCTTCCAAATTTCCCCTTTTGGCCCTCTGCCATAAGAAGGCGGGTCCATAATAATGCCATCATAATGATTTCCGCGCCGTATTTCCCTCTCGACAAATTTAACACAATCATCAACCAGCCAGCGAATCGGCGCTTCCCCCAAACCGGATGCTGCTGCATTCTCCTTTGCCCAGTTAACCATCCCTTTGGAAGCATCTACATGGGTTACAGAAGCACCTGCCTCCGCTGCTGCAAGAGTCGCTCCACCGGTATACGCAAAGAGATTTAACACTTTAACCGGCCTTCCGGAATTCCTGATTCGCTCGCCAAACCAATCCCAGTTAACTGCCTGTTCTGGAAACAGTCCTGTATGTTTAAACTTGAAGGGCTGCAAATGAAATGTAAGTGATTTATACTGAATTTTCCATGTATCCGGCAAATCAAAAAACTCCCATTCGCCACCACCCTTGCTACTTCTATGATAATGGGCATTCCTGTTTCTCCATCCTTTATGTTCCTTTGGTGTATTCCATATAACCTGCGGATCCGGACGAACTAAAAGATATTTTCCCCACCGCTCCAACTTCTCTCCTGCCGAAGTATCTATTACCTCGTAATCCTTCCAATGATTGGCAATCCACATATTCATCCTCATTTCTACGCTGTTTTTAATGGTTCCGCCCTCTATTATAGCCGACTCCCGACATGTGCGCAACTATCTTGTTACTGTTCACTTCGTGACAGCAACACCGTCTTGTCTGTTTTCAGGAAATACGGTATACTTATGGTGTTGTGCAGGCAAGAAAAAAGAGATAGAAACGAGGATTATATGGCAATTCAAAACCAGTTCCATACCATCACCTTCGATGATGAAGAAGCAAGGCAGTACCTATGCAAAAAGTGCGGTGCTGTTTTGGTAACAGATAACCATACCGCGGCAGACATCTGCTGCTTCTGTGGTTCACCTATGACATCTGGCGGGCGTATCTCCGGAGATTACGCTCCATCCAAGGTAATTCCTTTTACTATTTCCAGAAAGGAAGCAGTAAAAGCCTTTCAAAAGTGGCGCCGTAAGTTGAAATTTTCCCCAGAGGATTTTACCAAAGAGAAACATGCAAAAAAAGTAGTAGGCATATATATTCCTTTCTGGCTGTCTGATTTGCACTGTCAGGGAGAAGCAAACCTTCAGTGCACAAAATCCCAGATAAAAGGCACGGGAGAAGACGCTGTTACGGAAACCTCTTACTTCGACATATATCGACAAATAGATTTATCTTTAGACAGCATTCCAGTATATGCTTCTAATAAAGTAACCGACAAAATTCTACAGGCACTGGAGCCCTTTGACTATTCTGCTGCAAAAGCCTTTCATGCTTCTGCTTTAGCGGGCTTTATCGCTGAGAAATACAGTTACACAGACAAAGAAATACTTCCACAGATAACAAAACGCGCAGAAGAATATATGGATGAGTATATTACTACAACGATAACCGGTTATGATTCTGTAAGCTTCACCGCCAGAAAGTATCACATTTCACAGACTGCTATAAACTATATACTGCTTCCTGTCTGGTTGGTTTATTATGACTATAATAATGATGAATATATCTTTGCTGTCAATGGACAGACAGGGAAGCTTGCAACGATTCCACCCCGTTCTGTTTCCAAAATTGCCGTTTCCATTGGATTACTCATGGTATTTTTCTTTTGTATCTTTCGAATTATTACTGTATTGCTGGGAGGCCCTTTATTATGATGAAAAATTGCTATAAATATTTAACGCTTTTGGGATTATTTTTATTTTCTGTTCTGGCTGTCAGTCGTAATGCGAGTGCCGATACTGTCATTGCAGACAGCGCAAATATGCTTACGGCAAATGAAATACAGGAACTGCAAAATTACTGTGACACAATCCTAAAGCTTCATGACACCTCCATTTATATTGTGACTTCTAAAAAAATTGGCGCTGATGATAACTACAAAGATTATATGAACCAAATCGTCAAAGATAATAATACTCCCAAAAATATGGTACTTCTTTTTGTCAGTACAAAAGAAGATACGCCATTCTGTCAGATTCTTGGAAATGGCAAAGCCCATAATTATATGATACAGGATAGATGCGATACCATTATCAAACGTATGCATAGCAGCTTAGCAGATAAGGACTACTTTTCTGCCCTGAAGACTTTCTGTCAGGAAACACAGCGGTACATGAACAAAACCCCCAAGTTTGATAATTTCTTTTTCCACCCTGTTCCACAGCTAATCTTTAGTCTCTTTCTCAGTATTGCTATTATCTTTTTCATGACGAGAAGTCCTGCTGGCAAAACGACTACCGACAATCATCTGCGCTTAAACTGCCAGCATTCGAAGCTGCTTGGAGAAATCGACCATTTCTCCCATACTACTGTCAGCCGGGTCAAAAAAGAGATTTAAAAAAGGGGAATGCTAACGCATTCCCCTAGCAAAAAGCTTCGCTTTTTGTTGGTGTCCCCTACACATTGAGAACTTTCCTATAAGTTAAAAAAGGGGAATGCGTTAACATTCCCCTGACTAATATCCCAACACTACTTTACTGTTATCTTACAAAAATGCATGAAATTATTATAGGAGCAATAGCATGCAACTACTGCCGTTCCTCTCTTCACCCCATAGATATAACCACAATCATTTACCCTTACAACAGATTCATCCGAAGATTTAAACCTCATCTGGTGGTAATTGTCAACGATTGCATTCTCCGGCTGATAAATTACATTAATCTTGCCATACTCTCCTGCCTTAAGTTCTATTTCTTCTTTCTCCAGATTGACAGATTCTATATCCCTGTAATTCTCATATGATACAATATGTACCGTACAGCTTGCCTTGACACCATTTGACGCTGTCACAGTAATAACGACGTCTCCCGTTTTTTCAGTTGACTCCACATATCCATTATTTGTCACTGTCAGAATCTCTTCATTACTGCTTTCCCATTTCAGATTTCCTTCATAAGCCTCAAATGGCAGAACACAGCATTTTAACTCCACATAGTCATATTTAAATAAATAGAAATCATCTCTTGAAAAAGCAATCTGTTCCACCGGCACAACTGACTCTTCATCAATCCACTTTGCCTTTACCGTTATATTATCTGTTACTTCTGCCCTAACATCGAATGCAGTCTCTTTTCCTGATTCCGGATCCTCCATATACCAGCCCTGGAAAATATACCCTGCTTTTACCGGTTCGGCTGGAAGCCCTGTAATGGTACTGTTCTCTTCTACGTATACACTGGAGTATTCCGTATTATCTACAAGGAATTTAACCTCAAAATACTGCTTTCTTAAACGACTTAAGTTGTCATCTATCCAGTCTACGCGTTCTTTAATCCAACTTTTAAAACGCTCTACTTCACTGTCATACGTAATCTCCTGTGATTCGCCACTGTCACCTTCCCAATGTTCACTACTGTACTGTTTCCAAATTTCATAATTGTGTTTCTGTGATTCATACTGCCTTGCAGCATAAATATCTATCTGGCCCCCATCCTTGCATGCCTCCAATAATTTTTCCCGAAAAGCCGGCCAACGCTCTACTACCTTTTGATAGAATATCTGGTCATCAAAAAGACGACGGAACCAGGTACTGTTGTTTGCCGAAAATCCGGTACAGCTATTACTATAAAAATCTGTTGCTCCCCATGCAACGAAATCAAAATCCCAAAGCGGTCCCCAATACAGCTTACCATTTCTTTTCTTATATAGATATGTACTGGTTGAAACAAAGGCATCTCCATTCATGGAGATTTCCTGCATCCAATAGTAATCAATCGCTGCATTAATATCCATATACTCCTGATATGATTTGCCGGAAGCATCCTTAAAATCATATCCATATATGGCATCTTCCGTATTTTGTACATAATTGACTATATAATCCCTCTGTGCCTCATTCAAATACCCTTCAAAAGAAGGACTTTCAATCAGAAATGTATTCGACTGACTGGTAGTAAAGGTCTGCCCCGGTTCATCCCCATATGGACACATAGATAGCAGATATCCACCTGAAATAACAGCCTCATCTGTTGCTTTCTTTGTTTCCTCATCCTTCTCTAAATCATCAATATTTACCCTGCTTTCACCCACACGTATCTGTTCGCATAAATAATAGCTTCCCAGATATTCACCATTCATTATCACATTGACAAATTCACACTTTGGTGTAAATTCCATCCCAAGCTGTGCACCTAACCAGTAGGTCAGCTTATTGCGAAGCATTGACACGTCGTAATAATTTGCTAAAAGAACCCAGTGCTTGTTACCACCCATTCCCAGCAGATTTTGTTTCTTATCCAACTTAAATTTATATGGTTTTTTATCTGCTGACCAGGTAGAATTGCCACGTCCGCGGACATAATCCAAATCATAAGTTTTTGTTTTGAATTTTAAAGAGGAATATTCTGACTGATATCCATCCGGAATAGCTAACGTAACCTTGCCATAGCACTCCGTATTATGTTCCCTGTCTCCATTCATTTCAGCAATAGTTCCCTGCGTTTCATCCAAATTAAACTCTACCATTGGAATATCGCTTTTCATAAAGGTAACCGAACGAAAAACCAGCTGTAACTTCCCTGTCTCCTTCGTAATTACCTTAAAACGCAGCTTATGAACTCCGATTTCACTGTTCCCCGACAGCTTCACACAACGATTCTTAGTTGTTGACCAGATTTCCTTCTTTTTTTGTTTTGCAAGATTTAGCGTAGCAAAAGGTTTTGAATCATCATCCCAGTAAAAAGCAATATCTATTTTCTTCTTTCTCTCTGCCAACGCATCCACGATCAGGTATTCTGCTTTGTCCAATGCAAAGTCAAAAGATGCTCCGTAAGAAAATACTGCATCCGCAAAATCTACAGCATTACCAGTAATCATTACACCACCTGCGGCATCATCCGCCCGCATGGTAATGGATTGCTTTGATACCTGAAACGAACCCTGCTGCTGCAAATCTACCGCTTTTTTCCTGTCGAAGCCCGTACTATACTTTGCAGCCGATGCATTTGTACTGTCTGGCAATACATAAATACTGCAAAGTAAAATAGCAAAAACTGCTATAGCCTTAGCCATTAAATTCCTTCTTATTTTTTCCCTCATAGTTCCCCCTTTTCCGCAAACAGTTCATTCTGTCTGCTATTTGCCTGATTTTTTGTTATGCTCTTTTGCTTTATAAGTTACTTTTATGTGAAAGCACGACGAATCTGACAATTTTCTGAAATCAGCCGTGAATAGCACATCATAAGACAAACAATAGACTACAGGCTTTGCCGGCAAGCCTGCTGTCATATATTATACAGCGATTGGTTTATACTATCAACCACTTTTTAGGTTTTACAAACCAAGAAGAATAATCTTAGTTACTGTTCACCCTGTGCCCATTAACTAAGATTATTTTCCGCTAAAATATACGCTTCCTCCTTCTGTTTTGATGTCTTTGTAATAAAATAATTCATCTACCGTCACAAGCTGGAAACCTTTCTTTATCAACTGCGGTACCAGCTTTGCCACAGCCTTTGCTGTAGTAGGATAAAGGTCATGCATCAGAACAATATCTCCATCTCCGATAGACTGGCATCTTTGTAATATTTTGGGGGTATTCCGGCTCTTCCAGTCCTCTGAATCAACATTCCAGCACACCAACGGAACCTTTACATTTTCTTTCACCTTGTCGTTAACAGCACCTCCCGGCGGACGAAGCGCCGTTGTATGACATCCGATTATCTCCTCAAAGGTGGAATCCGTCTTTTTTACCTGCCAGATAATCTGCTTCTTTTTTACCGAAGTAAGTATTTTATGCTCATAAGTATGACTGGCAAGCTGACAGCCCTGACCATACGCCTGTTTCACCACATCAGGATATCCTGGGACACGATTTCCCACACAAAAGAAAGTTGCCTTTGCATCGTACTTCTTTAATGTTGCAAGAATCTTTTCCGTAACTGGTGCATATGGCCCATCGTCAAAAGTCAGGGCTACCATCGGCTTTTTGGAATCCAAATCCTTACGCAGCCACTTATCCGTTCCTTCTGCCTGCGGTTCTTTTGTCGGCTCCGGTGTCTTTGCTGCCTCTTCCTTATCCTCCTGCTGCTGGTTTTTATCCTTTGCTGCAGACTGCTTTTCTGAATCATTCGCCACTGCCACATCAGAATTATTTGATGAATGAAGCGAAACCACTTTGCTGACAACCACTACCATAATAACAATTAAAGCCAGCCCCATACCTAACAGAAGCATATGATTACGAAGCTCTTTTTGCCTTACCAGTCTTGACTTCTCTGCCCGCTCCCGCAGGCTTTTTCCCATTTCTTTTTCAACTTTTTTAGAATCTTCTTGTAAACTCATTTTCCCCCTCCTCCATTTTGTCTGCAAACCTATATTTCCCTTCTTGATTTACTTAGATTATAACATAATTAAATGATGTTAGGGTCAAAAGGTAAATTTTTGTATATACTTCGTCAATTTGCACAA
>CANRVD010000004.1 GCA_947643145.1 uncultured bacterium
TTTTTTGACTGGTTTGTCAAGTGTTTCTGACAAAAAAAGTGGGGGATTTTTATAACATTGGATTTGAAAGTCGCAGAAAATAAGGGCCGGAGAATCTGAGAGACTATTATTTTAGAATGGAGGAAATTTTATGGCAAACAAAAAAATAACAGAATTAGAACAAAATAATTATGTGCAAGATACAGATTTATTACTCTTAGAAACGTCAGAGGGCACTCGTTCTATTAAATACGAAAACATAAAAAAACCTATTGATTCTTATATTGATGAAACAGTTAGTAATGCAATTGAAAATATCAATCCTTCCATTTCACTAGAAGATTTAGGATTAGATAAAGTAGACAACACTCCTGATAGCGAAAAGCAGGTGTCTTATGCTACTACTGCTGCAAATGCTACTTATTCACAAACTTCCGGTTCTGCTCTAGAATCTACAAAAGCTACCCAAGATGGAAATGGAAATAATATTATTGAAACATATGCTACCAAAAAAGAAGTAAAAACCGAAGTAGATGAATTAAAAGAAACTGTTAGTAATGTTGAAATAAACGACCAAACACCAACATTTACGGAATCTACAGAACGAACAAATATACAACCAGGAGAAAAACTTTCTATTATATTAGGAAAAATAATGAAATTTTTCTCTGATTTAAAAACAGTTGCATTTAGTGGTTCTTATAATGATTTGAGTAATAAGCCAACCATCCCAACAAAGACAAGTGAACTTACTAATGACAGCGGATTTAAAACCACAGATCATAACACATGGAAGGCAAATTCATCATCCAGTGAAGGATATGTGTCTTCAGGAAGCGGACAGGCAAACAAAGTATGGAAAACAGATGCTAATGGTAATCCTGCATGGAGAGACGATGCAAATACCGTTTACACACATCCAACCACTTCAGGAAATAAACATATTCCAAGTGGAGGTTCTTCTGGTCAGATATTAAGATGGTCTGCTGATGGTACTGCCGTATGGGGTGCTGATAATAATACTACTTATACTCCTGCATCCACAACTCCAAAAGCAAATGGAACTGCATCTGTCGGTACTTCTGTAAAATATGCAAGAGAAGACCATGTGCATCCTTTACAAACTTCTGTAACTGGTTCAAGTGGTAGTTGTACTGGAAATGCAGCAACTGCTACAAGAGCAATAAACGATAGCGATGGTAATAAAATTACCGACACATACGCCAAAAAGAGTGAGATTAGCAGTGGCGGCAGTGCATTAGATAGCAATTATAATTTTTCAGTGGGTAATACATCAGATAGCGCCATACACTATATTGAGATAAAAAGTATGGGTTATCCTGCTAGAATTCAAAAGTCTGATAGGTTTCAGTTAACATTTATCCCGTGCACATCCTGTTCATATGGTCATATAAGTATGTTTGATGCCGGTTCTCCTAGTTCTCAATATCTTTATCCTGATACAGATAATATGGTTTCACTTGGGAAATCTGGTAATAGGTGGAAAGCAATCTATGCGGCAACATCAACTATAACGACATCAGATGCAAAATTAAAGAAAGATATTAAAATTCTTGATCAAGAACAAAGTGATGCACTAATTAAAAAGATTGAACCAGTCAGCTATGTTCTGATTGATGGAGAATCAGGTCGAACCCATTATGGTATGATTTCTAACCAAGTAGAAGAAGCATTAAGTGAATTAGGAATTTCCTCAACTGACTTTGCTGGGTTTATCAAGTCTCCTAAGATGAGAGATATTACCGAGCAAGCGACTGATGAAGAAGAAAATGTTATATTTGATGAAAATAATGAACCAGTTATGGTAGTTGTTGGACAAGAAGAAACTGGAGAATATGACTATTTTCTTCGGTATGAAGAGTTTATTCCTATTCTTTGGAGAAATGCTCAGGATAAAAATGAACGAATCAGGAATTTAGAGGAACAGAATACTAAACTTATTGAACGATTGAATAAATTGGAACAACGAATTGATAGTATGGAAAGTAATATTTTTTCTTAATAATTGTTGTCCATAAAAATAATAAATTTTTATGAAATGTCCATTTTATTGGAGTTAGAAAATAGCACTGTAGAAATATGGTGCTATTTTACTTCCACTACTCCCCTACTCTCTTACACAACGATAAAACTATTGATGATGAAGAAGTCTACTCTTTATAAAATGAACTATCGAAGTTCAATCCATTCTGGTCAATGGAACAATGAAAATCTTTAGTCTTTTTGTAGAATATACTATGCACCAGATAGTAACATAATCCAAACTCTACAAGTTTCAAACCAAAATCAAGTATTAGTTCTACCATGTCTCACCTCCCTTCCGTGATACTGATAACGGTTGGGAATTAAGACGTGGAGAACCCACAAGATGTTTTTCTTCCAAGAGCGTTACTCTCACTTTCTTCTGTAAAATAGAAATGTGAATTAATAAGTTACACTTCTCAGCCGACTTCGATTCATACATATTTTACCACTTATATAATCTTATTTACAACAAGACATTAGTTTAAAAAAGGAGAACTTATGGCAAGTAAAGCATATAAAGGATTACTTAATCTTTGAATAAAAATATAAATATTGCTGTAGAAAATACATATAACAGACTTCTTGGTTCATTACAGGAAATTATAGAAACAGAATTTTATGATATGTTTGAACCAGACTACTATTCAAGGACACTGAGCTTTTGGCGGTCAGCTACATCAAAGATGGTAAAAAAGCTTGTGGGCAGGTTCTGATGGATGAATCTAAAATGAATTATTACGATTTTGGGACTGGTGATAAACAGATTTATGCCGCCTCGATTGGATCACACGGAGGTATTATTACTGTAAGATTTTCTGATGTTGAACATTTAGAAATATTTTAGTGACTAATAGTTTTAAATATAGAGAAAAGTAATTGACATACTTATATCTTTATGCAATAATGAACATAGACAACAAGTAAAAGATGCTATCCGTAAAGCAAGCGGTTAGTCCCAAGTTTAATTAAATTCTTTATTTAGAAAATAACCGTACTTTGACGAGGGCGGTTATTTTCGTTTACCGATACTGTAGAACAGACCGGCGACTGCAACAAGCATTATTACAAATTGTATAATCTGATCTAAGGACATAATTGCAATCCCCTCCTTCACTTCGATATTTCTTCCAGAGAAGATTATCTATGTAAACAGAGGGTATCAGTCCCTCTGAGAGAAGGACTAACCGC
Source organism: uncultured bacterium (assembly GCA_947643145.1). Taxonomy (GTDB): domain Bacteria; phylum Bacillota; class Clostridia; order Lachnospirales; family Lachnospiraceae; genus Butyribacter. The sequence continues at coordinate 3,214 of CANRVD010000004.1, forward strand.
CTACCACTTTGGATAGCACCAAATTGATTGTAACATATTGTCATATATTGTCAATTGTTAATGAGTTTATTTCAAATATCTGAAGTTGTAGCGGTTGCTATATATAAAAAGGTACTCATTATGAAAATGATTAGTGACGAAGCGTTTAAGGCTTTAAGTTTTAACGAGCAAAAGGACTATCTAATTAATGTCATAAAGAATTTCTCAGTAATGATAACCACAGTTTTTGAATGAGTGAACAAAACATTCAGGAATTACAGCTTAAGATATGATATACTATATTTGAAGTGAATATCATATGAAAAAATTAAGTTTAATGGATGTGCTAGAAGGCATAGAGGATACGCGTAATGAATAATTTCAAAAAGGTGTATAGGTAATCTATGCCAAAGCCCGTATTAGGACTTGACAGGAAAATGTCTATGCACCTTTTATTTGTTATGTGTTTGGTTATTCTTTAATACGATCAAGTTCTGTAAGGTTGACACCGAATGATTGAAGAATAATTTTTAATTCTATATAACGTACTTTCATTGATTTATATGCATCCGACTCTTTGTCTATAAGCAGCATCCAATTTTGTAACCTGGAAAACTCCTCAATATTTCTTTGCATTGTTTCTTTTTCTGTCATATTATCACCACCCTTGTTGGATTAGTATGCTCTTGTTTAATATTTGTATCGTTATATTTATTATAGTAAATTAAATGGAGAATGTAAAGTAATATGTTATAAGAATTAATTGCGCTATACCATTGCATTCCATTTAAGAAGTGCTATTTTACACCCATAAATGATAATCCAATCTGCCCTATCCTTCTTTGTTCTGTTCCACCCCATTCTCTTTTTATAAAACCTCTTCCATTTATAGCTGTTTCTTGCCACTGGCACAAAAATTCTTCTGTCCTCTTCACATTCGATCCAGAAAATCTGTTTATCCTGTTTCTGCGGCTTAAAACATATCTTAAGCTGTCTGTACTTTTATCATAATCCCCTATATCGTAATTCGGTTCTGCATACGTCCAAAAAACATTGATATTTAACCACCTTAGTAATATAATAGGCAATGAATAAAATTCTATTTTTTTTGCAGAGGAAAATAGAAATGTATCCTGAAGAAGAACTTAGGCTGGAACTTCAAGACACCGAATGTCCATTAGAATTCACTGATCACGATAGAAAAATAGTTAGGGCAATTGTTTATGACAGGATGGAAAATTTTTATTTTGTAAGAGCTGTTCGTGAGGACGATTTTGGAAAAGCTACATTAATTGAAACGTCAGGTGGTGCAGAGCAAGGTGAGGACTTGATTACAGCTATAGAAAGAGAACTTAAGGAAGAACTGGGAGTACAAGTTGATGTCATATGTAAAATAGGAGTGGCAAGTGATTATTATAATTTAATTCACAGACATAATATTAATCATTATTTCTTATGCCAAATTAATTCTTTTGGAGAAAAGAATTTAACTATAAGAAAGCTTTCATTTATCAACATTAAAACTGACGTATGATGAAGCAGTTAGTGAATATAATAACAGCACTAATACAAAACTGGGCAGGCTTGTTGCAAATAGAGAATTACCAATATTGAAACAAGCACAAGAAAAAATAAATAAGGTATATTAAGTACAGAAAAAGCATCTAATCACTGATTCCTGAAATCAATACCCTCTCTAAACGGTTTCCAAGGCGGCTTAATATTTCATTTGTGATAGTTCCTTCCTGTTCTGCCAAATCATAGACAGAAATCTCCCTATCCCCAGAGCGGCCAATAACCACTGCAACATCCCCCTGGCTTACATCAGGTATATCCGTTATATCCACTAACATCTGATCCATGCAGACTGAACCGATAATGGGTGCTATCCCTGAACCAACTAGTACATTACCGCCGCCAAAAGATAAAGAACGTGGAATGCCATCGGCATATCCGATTGATAACACAGCAATTTTCTTATCCTTATCCGCTACATACTGTAAACCATATCCCGCTGATTCTCCTCTTGATAAGCTTTTCACCAAAACCACCCTTGCCTTAACGGACAATATCGGCGATAAAGGAACACCTGCCTGCGGTAAATCCCTGCGGCTGCTGAGTACACCATAAAGAGCGATGCCCGGTCTGGCATAATCGCCTGCCAATTCTGGATAATGAAGAATCCCATAACTGGACTGGAGATGTATTTTGGGACAGGGATAACCGTTCCTTTCAAGCTGTGCAAGCACACGGTAGAACTTTTTTCCCTGTAAATATGTATATTCCCTGCCTCTAGGTGCTGTATCATCAGAAGCGCATAAATGTGTGTAAATGCCTTCCACCACCAGATTATTGCAACCAAATACCCGAATGATTTCAGCCATGTTCTCACAATCCATCCCCAGACGATGCATACCCGTGTCAATCTTTAAGTGTACTTTTACCTTTGCTCCATAGATATCCAAAAGTTTTGCATAGGAATAATCAACCACTGTCTGAATAAGATTGTACTGCTCTAAGATAGAAAACTGTTCCGGGTGGGTATATCCTAAAACTAAAATTTCTCCCTCCACCCCGTTTTTTCGAAGTTCTGCCCCCTCGGCAACCGTTGCCACGCAGCAGGATTTTACCCCACAGGCATTCAGCTCTTTTGCAATCAATACTGCACCGTGCCCATATGCGTTTGCCTTCACGGCCGGCATCAAATGGCATTCTGATGGCAACAGGCTTTGCAATATCCTGATATTATGATGAAGATTTTCCCTGTTTATCTCAATCCATGCCCGTCCCTCTTTATACAATTTTATCATGTCCTCTTCCCCTCAATCAAACCCTTTTTCTCTCTATCAAACGTACCGGCTGTGAGACAACCGTGCAATTATCCGGTACATCTTTTCCTACAACTGCTCCTGCCCCAATGCATACATTATCCCCGATTCTGATATTGCCAATGATAACCGCCCCTGCTCCAATCAGGCAGTTATTCCCAATAACCGGCGCCTCCCTGTTTACCTCACCAATCGTAACATTCTGGTATATCCGGCAATTCTCTCCTATCCTTGCATACCTTGAAATAAAAATTCCATGTAATCCATGAGGAAGGGAAGGTATATTTTTTATCATGGTATCAGGTCCAATGTACCCACCATGCCGATGTGCGCTCCTGCTCATCAGAAAAGTGAAGGCATCATGCAGCAGCCTGTTTTTTGCTTTTTGCTGCATCCTGTAAAATAGCCAGAAAAGCCGCAGGTCATTCCCTCTGGAATATTCAATAATTGTTCTTCTAATGCCCATCAAATCCCCCCGTTTCTGCGCTACTCCCTATCTCTGTCGTATGCCAGTTCAATCACACCGGAAATCACTTCCGCAAAGCCAATTCCTGCTGCTTTCATCATATTCGGAAAACGGCTGTGTGTGGTAAATCCGGGTATGGTATTAACCTCGTTAAAAAAAATTTCACCAGAATCCGAAAGAAACAAATCCACTCTGGCAAATCCCCTGCATCCTAAAACCTTATATATAACAGCTGCCACATACTTTATTTTTTGCGCTATTTCTTCTGGTACTCTAGCCGGAACATGGATTGCAGAATTTTTCAGGGTATATTTTTCTTCATAATCAAAGAAAACTTCTGAAAGTTCAATTTCGTCTATCTCCCCCATGGTCAGCTTCTCATTTCCCATAATAGCACAGCCCACTTCAAAGCCTGAGATATTTTGCTCTATAATAACATTTTCATCATACTGGAAAGCAACCTCCATTGCGGCTGCAAGTTCTTTTTCAGCAAAAACTTTAGCCACACCATAGGAGGACCCCGCCTTAACCGGTTTTACAAATAGCGGATATCCGATTTTTTCTGCCCGCTCTTTTACCTCTGTTAGATCTGTATTCCTGCCTATAACAAAAGACTCCGGCACACAAATTCCCTCTGCTAAAGCCATCCTGTGTGCCCTGTCTTTATCCATGCACAGCGCAGAAGAAAGAATCCCGCATCCTACAACTGGAACATCCAGAAGTTCAAATAACCCCTGTATCGTACCATCCTCACCATTTTGTCCATGCAGAACCGGAAAAACAACATCGATATTTTGTTTTTCTATTCCGCTCTTTTTCAGTAAAAGTAAACTATGGCTGTCTCGGTCTGGTAAAATCGCAACCAGTGTACAATCCTCATCATTACACCATGTATCGGAACTGATTTTCCCTAATTCACCATCAAACCGATACCAGCTCCCATCTGGTGAAATCCCAATCAGAATCATCTCATATTTTGATTTGTCGATATGACATATTATGGAATATGCTGATGCAAGCGATACCTTATACTCCGGTGAACATCCTCCAAAGATTACTGCAATCCTCTTTTTTTCATTCCCATTTTTACATCGAAACGTATCTCTCAAAATCATTCCCTCCTTAAAATTCTATTTTATCTTATTACTTCCACATTATCAGGAAGTGGATAACCTATTTTACAACAGTTTATATAAAACTTCTGAAGAAATACATTCTCTTTCAGGAAGCAGTACAACGCTTTTTACCACATCAACTTTTTCAAATATTTCATTATCTTTTTTATAATAGGAAAAGTCTTTGTTGGTAACAATAATTTCTTGTTTCATATCATGGTCTGCTAAAACTGTTGCATCCACACCAAGCAGTGCATCACTTGGTGGTTCTGGGAAATCCTTTTGGCATGCCCATGCTGCTCAACTACTGTCAATGGAGTGTGTAAAAACATCTTCCGCTGCTTTCTCCTAACCAGAAGCAGCCATGGAAAAATCTGTGTGACATATTTTCTGCTCATAGTCCCCTCCTAACGATGCAAAAAACTCCTGATGGATATATAATATCACATCAGGAGCTTTTTAAATTTTAAGATTCTCTTATGAATTCCTTAAGAAAATCCTACATCTTAATCTATTTTCTATTTTCATATATCTTCCTGCATTCTTTATGTCCAGTCCTTCTTTCTGTATAGAGCAGCCCCTAAAGCCGTACATACCACTGTCACTCCCCCAAGAATCAGCAATTCCACCCCATACTGGTCAAGGCTGTCTCCCGCAAAAACCCCCTGCATTAAATCAACCGCATAAGTCATTGGTAAAAAGTCAGAGATTCTTTTTATCGTATCAGGGAACAGCATATCCGGCATTGTCGCGCCAGACAGAAACAGCATTACAAAATAGAAAAGATAGCACAGCAACGTTGTACTTTTTAAATCTCTCCCAATAGCTGTGAAAAGAAATCCCATAGAAAACATGGCAGCGATAGAAAATAATGTGCTTACGCCAATCGAAAGAAAATTTCCTTTTATCTGTATCTGGTAAAGAAGTTTTCCAGCGATTAATAAAATTAGAATTCCTACAAGTGTCATGATGAAATTAGCAAATACCTGCGCTAACATGATACTCTTCTTTCCAACCGGTGTAGCATCAAATCTTTTATAGATTTTTTTCTCTTTATACCCCGACAATGTCAGGGGCAGCGACATTAAACCAGTGACCCCTGTTACCATGACAGCGTATGCCGGCACAGAAATATCCATTATTCTGACATCTGCTCCGTCATAAATCGGTGTATTTCCATAAATACCGCCAAATAAAAGAAGCATTAGCACAGGAAACACAAGAGCAAAGAAAACGCCAAAAAAATCTCGTGTAAACAACCGTAATTCCATTTTACATATAACTGCAAATCCTTTCATAATATCCCCTCCATTGAAAGTCCTGTTGTTTTCGGTGCGAGCATTAAATATAGTTTTTCCAAAGAAAAATTTTCTTCCCATTCCTCTTTTGAAATCCGGCCTTTTACATATTCCCGAAATCCCTGCTGCGTTCCAAAGAATTGCTGCTTCCCTTTTTCTAAATAAAGAATTTTGTCTGCAAGGGCTTCTACCTCGTCCAGATAATGGGAAACCATAATAATTGCTACGCCGCCTTTCCTTATATTCTCAAAGCTAATCCACATATTCTGTCTCACTTCCGGATCCAGCCCTGTCGTTAACTCATCCAGTATCAGAAGCTTCGGACGTCCCATAAGAGAAAGCAAAACAGATAATCGTTGTTTCTCACCACCAGATAATTTGTGAACCAGACACTTTCTCTTTTCATCAAGTCCCATCTGTGCCAGTAATAAATTCCAATCAGCTGGTCTTTCATAAAAACTCGCAAATAATCTGCATTGTTCCTCTACCCTGATTTTCAATGGATATTCCGCCTCCTGTAGTTGAACACCCATTTCTTTATATACTTCCCTGCGGTGTAGCCAGGGGTTCTTTCCAAAAACCTGGATCAAACCGCTGTCTGGCTTTCGTAACCCCTCTATACACTCAACCGTAGAAGTCTTTCCTGAACCATTTTGCCCAATAACAGCCAAAATCTCTCCAGATTTCACAGAAAAAGAAACATCCTGAACCGCATGTAAAGTTTTATATGTCAGATTCAGATTTTCCACTCGTATAATTGCCTTTGACATAATAATTCCTCCTCGTGATTTACGATTTACTTTTATTACTTCGGCATCATTTTATAGTGGATTCTGAAAGAAAACAACATGGTTTGGGGAAGTGGTATTCTGTGATGTGTAAGATGTCGAATTTCATGTTTGAAATGCACACATCCGCCCTTCTATCGTGTTATAATAATCTAGAACGGAGGTGCATCTATGAGAGTTGAATGCAGAATAAATGCAGATTATAAAGAGTCATATGCAATTCTTCATATAAACAAAATGACTGAGACAGTCGCAGAAATCATTTCTATGTTGGAAAAGGAAAATATTAATTCTCTGACACTAACTGGAACAAAAGATAAAAAAACCTATTTTATCAAGCCAGAAGAGATATCGTTAGTCCGTACCGAAGGCAGGGAAATTGTCTGCTATGATAAACGCAAAAACAGATATATATTAGATAAGCCCTTATATGAATTAGAAAACATACTGAATGTTCATTTTGTGCGTATTTCAAAATCAGCGATTGTTAATATCAAAGAAATCAATCATGTAGAAGCAAGTTTCAATGGAACAATGGAGCTGGTAATGAAAAACGGGGTCACGGATTACATTTCCAGAAGTTTTCGCAAAAGTTTCAAAGAAAGGTTGGGATTATAATGAAACATATTGTTAAATTGGTAATTACGTATATTTTTTATGGTATTTCTTTTGGATGCACTTTTTTTGTATTTATGTGTCTATCCTACTTTGTTGGAGGTGGAGAAGATTTATTGATGCCCATATTTAAGGATTTTGCAAGGCAGTCTATCGGTGCCATAATTGTAGGCATCGCCTGTGGCAGTACATCTATCATCTATCAATTCAACCGTCCTTCTGGGTTTTGGAAAATAATCATACACTTCCTCGTTGGAATGGGAGTCTTCTATCCTGTGGGGATTTATTTAGGATGGATTCCTTTTTATCCAGACAGGATACCCTTCACTTTCTTACAGTTTTTATCCTCATGTAGTATTTTCATGATAATCTGGCTCTGCTTCTATCTGTTTAACCGGAATGAAGCAAAAAGAATTAACAAAAGACTGAGAGAACTTGAACAGGATAGCACTAAAGGTTCATGAAACAAATTACTTAAGTATAACTTATAAGGAATGGCTATTGCCTTCGCCTATATCCCCTCACACTTATCAGCAAGGATATACCAAAAATAACTAAAATTATAATCCCAGCGAGAAAAAAAAGAGAAAACAGGTTTAAATCCTTCTTTATGGGCAAGCTATTTGTATATTCAAAGAGTATAGGCAGAAATACCATAAACATATTCGCCATCTGCGCAGACTGTACGCCAAACCAATAGATTAACGGCAGGCATATCCCCGTCCACAGCAATGGAATAAAAACTGCCATAAAAACTGCCATACCATAAACCTCAGGTGAAAAGCTTTGAGAGATAACACTGGACAATATATTTAACGCAATACTTCCAAAAATGCTGATTCCCAATGTACAGAGAACAGAAATATATTTACTTGCAACCACCGAAAAGTCACTTAACGGCATAGCCATCTGGTATTTTTTCCAATGTGCCTTATCATCACTGACAAAACTCATGATATTCTGCATGCCTACTGTCATGGCAAAAATAAGCGAAGCAAGTAATCCTCCATAACTTCCTACCCGGTATAAAATCAGAGCAACCGCTCCAACTACGATTATAATTGTTCTTTTATCAATACTCTTATAAAACACAGAAAAATCCTTATAAATCAATCCCCGCATGATATCCCTCCTTTGACATAAAAAAGCATAATATCTTCTAACGCTGCACTGTCAACAATGACATCTTTATATTTCCGTTTTGCCGCTTCCTTATCCCGTACAAGACATTCCACACTTACATTTGTTATCCTGTGAATAATATAGTCATCCGGCGAAATAGCAGCAAATTTTTCTTTTCCGCACTTTAAGATCCCATAATGATATACCAAATCATCCTTCTGTTCCTCAAAGATAATCTTTCCCTGGTGTATCAGAATAACATAGTCTGCAATCTTCTGAATATCTGACGTAATATGAGAGGAAAAGAAGACAGAATGATCTTCGTCCTGTATAAATTCCAACAGCAAATCCAAAATCTCATCCCTGACTACAGGATCAAGCCCAGTAGTAGCTTCATCTAAAATCAACAGCTTCGGTCTGTGTGCTAAAGCACAGATAATGGAAAGCTTCATCTTCATCCCTTTAGAAAAGGAACCAATTGGTTTATTACTCAAAAGCTTAAACCTTTGCAGATATTCCTGATACCGTTCACTATCCCATGATTTGTATACTCCCGAAAACATCTTATCAATATTATCTGTCGTAAATACCTCATGAAAATTACATTCATCAAAAACAACGCCTATCTCTTCTTTCACAGAACAGTCAGAATGGTCAACCCCAAAAATTTCTATTGTTCCACTGTCCTTTTTCAGTTCATTTAATATCAGGTTGATTGTCGTACTCTTCCCCGCACCATTTTCCCCAATAAATCCTACAATTCTTCCTTTCGGAATTTGAAAGGAGACGTGCTCTAAAGCAAAACCATCAAATTTTTTACATAAATCCCTGACCAAAATATTATTACTCTCCGCCTTTGCATCCATTTTTAACCCTCCTTTGCAGGCAGCAGATACTACCCATGAAGCAGACTGTAGTGCCATCAGACATGATTATTCTTCATAAAATAATTTTAAAATATCAGCCATCCGTTCATATGCAATTCCATGCGCCTTTCCAATCTCTGCTGCCTTTTTTAAGAATTCTTCTGCTATCCGTAACTGTTCTTCCTGAATAAATTCCTTATTCTGTAAAGCAACAAAGCTGCCTTTTCCAGAAACAGTCTCAATAAATCCATCCCGCGTTAAATCCTCATACGCTCTTTGAACCGTAATCACACTGATATGCAAATCCTTAGCCAGTGCCCGCATTGATGGCAGCGCTTCCCCTGCCGATAATGTCCCGTTCATAATCAGACCTTTTATCTGCATACAAATCTGCTCATAAATAGGCTTATCACTGCTGTTACTGATAATTATTTCCATGCATTCCTCCTTCTTGTGTATCATCTGTACTCTATGTACTTATTCAATAAGTACACTATACACGCTTTTGTATTAGTTGTCAAGCAAATTATGAATTATTCGCCTTAAACACGCTGCTATTTATGGTTAAAACCATTAGCTTCGTTGTCTATTTATGCAAATCTAATCAAAACCTAATCAATATCTGCTATAATCCAGTATAACGTATCCAAAGTTTCTGTATGTATTACTTCAGCGGTTCCATACCGCAATTTTACTCGTCATATTACTTCGGCGGTTAAATATCGAACGAATTTTACGCAGTATAAATTTCTATCTGCAAGGCGGAAGATTGAGCTGTAGCGAGTGCTACAGCGATTGATGACAACGCAGCAGATAAAAATTTAGGCAAGTAAAAACGTCAATATTTAACCACCGAAGTAATAAATCTTCATCTGCCAAAAGCCCTGGTACAGCACCAATACACATATGTTTGACAGATGTATCCGAAAATTTATACTTCGCAAAATTTTGCGAGATTTAACTTCCGAAGTAATATTTTCAAAAATATTGATACAGTCTCCTACTGCTCCTGAAAAACAGAGGGCGTGTTTTTACAAGAGACAACCTTCTAAATCTCGTTTGGGAGTATGATTTTGCCGGAAATGAAAAGAGCGTAAACTTTCATATTATGAACTTACGCCAAAAATTAAATGTTGATTATATTGAAACGGTCAGAGGGGTGGGATATAAAATTGCGAAAGAAAATTACAAAGCAGTTTAAGTATCAAGGTATTTTTATTTCCTTGCAGAAAAGCGAAAAAGAAACTGCCCTTGTCATTGAAAATACCGGAGCAGCCATTCCAGAAAATGACCTCCCACATCTATTCACACCCTTTTACCGTACAGACAAATCAAGGAGCAAGGCTACCGGCGGAAGCGGACTTGGGCTATATCTTGTCAAAACAATCCTTGATTTGCATGGCATGACCTATTGTATAAAGAACACGGAACAAGGCGTAGTATTTTTCCTTTCACTAAACGGGCAGCGGCTTTCTTAATAATCTAATCAAAGCCTTATGAAAAGCAAATCAGAAACTAATCAAAAAAGCTATCAAGAAATATCAGGACTTCTCTTGGATCCGCTTTCTATATCCGGACAAACACCGAAATGTTAATAAATGAAAACGGCGAAGCAGAGATAACGGAAAACCATATCCATATCTCACAAAAAGAAATAAACGGGATTATGCAGACAGGCGAAATCAAATATTATAATCCCATCAATTATGGCTTTGCCAAAAGTGATGCCATTCACTTTATTTCAGGTGATAAGGATACCCCAGAAAGCAACATGGGAAAAGTAACAGCACTTCGCTATTCTGCCCTTGCAAAACAGGCAGATGTAATCCTTCGCCTGAAAAAAGGTGAATTTTTGCGAAGCAATCCCCTTTTTTAGATAATATTTCGAATCCCCTCACAGATTCTTCTCGCAACAGCCGGATTGTTCATTGTGTACAGGTGAATTCCTTCAATATCACTTGCCAGCAAATCAATAATCTGGCTTAATGCATATGACATTCCAGCATCAAAAAGTGCCTCGTTATTGTCTTCATATTTATGGATAATCTTTTGAAAACGTGCCGGAAAAGAAGCCCCGCACATCGTTACCATTCTCTTTATCTGGGAGGCATTGATTACCGGCATAATCCCCGGAACAACCGGCACATCGATTCCAGCAATTCTACAGTCCTCATGAAAGCGAAAAAAGAAATCATTATCAAAAAACAACTGGGAAAGTAATACCTCCGCCCCAGAATCTACTTTTTTCCTCAGATATTTCATTTCACTTACTCTGCTCTCTGATTCCGGATGGCACTCTGGGTAACATGCACCTGCAATACAAAACTTCCCCTTCTGCTTCAAATATTCCATCAAGTCAGAGGCATGTTTAAAGTCCTCTTTCTCCTGCATATCAGGATTTTTATCTCCCCTAAGCGCAAGTACATTATGGATTCCTTCCTCCAATAAAACCTTTGAAAAATCATCAATCTCGGCTTTGTCATAACTGAGACAGGTCAAGTGTACCACAGGCTCTACCTGATATTCATACTTGATTTTTTTTGCAAGTTCGATGGTACGGTTGCAGTTTGAACTACCTCCTGCGCCAAATGTCACACTGATAAAGTCAGGTTTTAATTCGCATAATACATCTAATGTTGCATCTATATTTTTCAGCTCGCTATCCTTCTTTGGCGGAAAAATCTCAAAAGACAGACTCCTTTTATTATTGTAAACTTCTGAAATTAGCATAGAAATATACCACCCTTCCAATATGTATTTTTCTCATTGATTTTGTCTCAACGGATGATTACCGCTCACTTTTGTCCCTGATATCATAATATTATATCCTTTTTCAAAACTGCTTTCAACCGTAAATAATGATAGGCGTTTGAAAAACGCGAAAATATTTTTGAAGATGACAAACCTCAGTTTCTATCCCTGCTTTATCCACTCTGTTCTATTCAAACTGCTTTCCTTCAGGCTATTTGGATTTTGTATATTCAAAAGTATTGCACCTACAATTACCGCCGCACAAAATACAAGAATCAAATACCATAGATTTTTGGATAAAAACCATTCATTCTGCTTCCCTCCTTGCCCGATTGGATTTTCATAAAATCCAAGAAATTGATTATTTTGAATTCGCTCTATTCTAACTAATGAACTATGAATAGACTATTCGATATTAGCATTTCTTTCTTTTATTATTTCAATAACCGTTATTGTACCATCAACTAACATCATTTGTTTTCCCATTTGAATAGGCTTGTCTGTAATAACATGATATGCAAACATCCGAAACTGCCTTTATATCCGTATCTGTTATTTCGCTAATTATCCTATCCGTTTATCTCCTACAAATGATGTTAGGGTAAAAGACTCATCATGTGCTGAATGCTTTAGCAATATACCGCACCCTTCAATACAATTCCATATCAACTCACTCTGGCCCGGTAACAAATGTATTGTAAATGTAATACGTTGTGCTTATCAGCACGGAATGCAGAGCCCTAAAAGCAAATTTATCTTACTCTTGTTTTTCTTCCTATTCCCCTTTATAATATTACTAAGGGTCAAATTTAATTTCCCTACTTAGGATAAATTTCTACAAAGGAATTTTCCAGAAAGGAATGGTGTGTGGATGGAAAAGAAGAAAATCATCGGCGTCTGCGTCACCAGTATTCATAAAATAACGGTACACAGACTTTTAACAGCCCTTGGGAATGAAGCAGAAAAGCATGGCTATTCCTTACATATTTTTGCACCTTTTTCTGATTTATATTACAACTCTAAAAGCGATATTGCAGAGCAAAAGGTTTTTGATTTGATTCCTTTTCATAAAATCTGTGCTTTGATTATTTTCAGTGAAATGATTAAATATATACCAATACAGGAAGCTCTTGTAAAGAAGGGAATAGAAGCTGATATTCCCATACTTGCCATCAAAGGCACGATGGAGAACTGCATCAATATCCAATATGATGCAGAAACCTCTTTGGCTGCTATTATCCGTCATTTAATTGAGCAGCACCACTGCAAACATATCAACTTTATGGCTGGTATAGAAGGCAATCCTGTCTCTGAGAGACGCATTAAAATCTATCGTGAAGTTTTAACAGAATACAATTATCCAATAGAGGAAGAACGTATCGGTTATGGAAATTTCTGGGGAGTTCCCGCTAAAGAAGCAACCCAAAAGTTTCTTGCTGCAGACTGCCCCAGACCAGATGCGATTGTATGTGCCAATGATGCGATGGGAATTGCTGTATGCGATTATTTAATGAAGCAGGGGATTCGTGTTCCCGATGATATTATTGTTACCGGGCTTGGCGGACTGTTGGAAAGAGAATATCACATTCCTCTCCTGACTACAGCCATATACGACCCTGTCGATACCAGTAAAACCATTTTTGAACTGCTAAATGGAATGCTGCAGGGAATCACCCCTTATACGCAGGACGTCCGAATTCCATGTAAAAATATTTATACCGAATCCTGCGGCTGCGAAATTCATACTGGATTAAAAACAGATACCCGTTTAGTAAATCTCTTTTTCATGGCAGAACAGGAACGGGGATACCGCCATGCCACATATGAATTTACTACCTATGTAAATACAGAGTCCACCTTGCGGGCACTGATTAAGCATTTGCCAAACTATGTTCAGGAACCAGGACTGACAGGTGTCAATCTCTACATCAATACAGACTTTGCTTCCCTGACAGAACTGCCTGTAAATACAGATGCCGACACTTCCTTTGTCCTGTTAAGCCATATCACAGAAGAAGGCGACTCACAGCCACTTCTTCCCCGCTCTTTACATACCCTTTGGACAACACCGGAAGAAACCTTTCAGGACGCAAAGCAGCTTTTGACCATTCCTCTGAATATATTGGATGATTTCTTTGGTTTTCTTACATTGGAGTATCATGGGAATAAAATTATTCATGAATCCCTGTTTGAGCTGGTAATGACATTAAACCATCTGCTAGATGATATCAGCCAGAGAACAATTCTATTGCAGACAAACCAACAGGTGAATGATGTATCAGAGCAGACAATCCAGTCTCTGGCCGAAATTGTAGAAGCAAAGTCCGAATTTACCGGATTACATGTAAAGCGGGTTTCTGAATATACCCGTATTTTGGCAGAAGCAATGGAATATTCTCCTGAGGATGTCAATACAATTCGCATTGCCTCTATGATGCACGATATTGGTAAGATTAATATTCCGGCAGAAATTTTGGAAAAGCCCGGAAAACTGACAGACGAAGAATTTGAAGTGATAAAAACCCATATTACCGAAGGGGAGCGCCTGTTACGAAATGCCCCCGGAAAGATTATGGGGACTGCAAAAATTATCGCCTTGGAGCACCATGAAAAATGGGATGGCTCTGGTTATCTTGGGCGCAAAAATACAGAAATACATTTAGACAGCCGCATTGTAGCACTGGCAGATGTATTTGATGCGCTGGTAAGCGAACGCCCTTATAAAAAACCTTTCTCTGATGAAAAAGCAAAAGAAATCATTGTAAGCGACAGCGGCCGCCATTTTGACCCAGGTGTAGTAGACGCATTTGTAAACAATTTTGACCGTTTTTTGGAGATTCATGCAAACTACCCTGATTAAACTTATGGAAATCAATTTTCAAAATCACAATTAACATTGCTATATAGATTATTTTCTTAGAGTATAAATTGTGATATTAAAATTGATTTCCGTGAAGTTAAACATTTTTCAATCATTCCGATGTGATGTACTTTCCAATTACTGATAATTGTATTGCTTTTCCTTTTCAATATTCCGGTATTCATGCTTCTCATAGTATCCAATCAATACCCCGGATTCATCACGAAGCGCAACCATGTATACATCTTTGTTTTCCTTTTCGTTATGAAATGTATAAATCATATTATGTTCTGTGCTTTCCTGAAACCATGAAACCACCTTTTTTATCTGCTCTCCGGATTGTGCATGATGGCAGTCTAAAAGACTTTGCCCGATAAGTTCTGCACCACCCTGCTTTGCATATCTTGCTATTGCCGCCGGGTTCATATAAATAATTTCATGCTCCAAGCTGCAAATTACAACAGCACATCTGTCCTGCTCGGCAATACTCCTGAAATACTTTGACAAATCTATTGTCTTCTCCATTTTTATCAACCATCCTTTCGATAAATTTTTATTTCTATCATTTATCTTACCATAGTCCGTTAAAAATCTCTACTACCATGCCGCAGTCATCCAAAGGTTTGTTCCCATTCATTTCGTATTATTCCATATAAAGTACAATCATGAAATCCGTCTCGTGTTCTATAGTAATGCCGTAAAAGACCTTCATAGTGCATTCCAACCTTTTCCATCACTTTTCTGGAAGCAGGGTTTTCTACCGAACTAAATGAATCAATTCGTTCAATATCCGTATTACGAAACATATAATCAATAACCGCTCTCGCTGCTTCACTTGAATAGCCTTGATTCCACCAACGGCTACCAATCTTGTAACCTAATTCACCTTTGAAATCATATTCTGAAATTATAGTAATACCAATTGAGCCAATCATTTCACCATCTTTTAGGTACATTCCCCAGTAATAAGTATCGTTTCAATTGTTTTTGTTCCTATATGCTTCAAGTGTATATTCCTCCTTACAAATTTCAATTGGGTTTATACAAAACCTACAACACATTATAACACATTTACATTTGCAAACAACAGGCATAGGATATTAAATTCTCTTTTCATGTATCGATAGGTTATGCTGTACTTGATGAGATGACAAGCTTGTCATACCAGATACTTGTAAAACCACCCAAAAGACATTATAATAAAGCAGATAAATGAAAGAGAAAGAAAGGATTATGACTACTTATGGCATTTGATGGAATCGTTATTGCCGGCCTTGTTGCAGAGTTAAAAGAGACCATACTTGGTGGCAGAATCACGAAAATTACACAGACAGAGGCCGACAAGCTTTTGTTAACAATAAAAAACAGCAGACAGGATGAAACAGGAAAGACAATCCGCAGCCAGCACCGGCTTGTGATTTCTGTCAACCCAAGCCTGCCCCTGATTTATCTGACAGAGGATAATCAAACAGCACCATTACAGGCTCCTACCTTCTGTATGGTTCTTCGCAAACATCTAAACAACTGCCAGATTCAGGCAGTCAGCCAGATTGGATTGGAACGTGTGATTCGTTTTGATTTGGAACATCTGAATGAAATGGGGGATTACTGCAAAAAGCATCTTTATGTGGAACTTATGGGCAAGCACAGCAATATCATTTTCTGCAATGAAGAAGATATCATTATTGACAGTATCAAACATATTTCCCTGCTAATCAGTTCTGTCAGGGAAGTCCTGCCGGGAAGGGAATATTTTATTCCTAACACGCAGGAGAAAAAGGATCCCTTTTCTGTCACAGAGCAGGAATTTATAGAAGACATCCTCTCCAGACCAATGCCGCTTGATAAGGCGCTTTTTCGCAGCCTGACCGGCTTTAGCAGTGTTATGGCAAATGAACTCCTGTACCGTGCCTCCCTCTCTGACTGTAATATGGCAAATGAACTTACAGAAGCAGAAAAACTGCATCTTTACCGAAATTTCAAGGAATTTATGGAAGACATTGAAAATGGGAAATTCCATCCGGTAATCATCTATCAGGGTGATTCTCCGGTAGAATTTGCAGGTGTTGCACTCACCGGATATGAAAATAATCCTTCCTACCGCACCAAAAACTGCAAAAATATCAGTCAAATGCTATACCAATATTACAATACGAAGGAAATCTTAGGGCGTATCCACCAAAAATCTTCTGATTTGCGCCGGATTACACAAACTGCACTGGAACGAAGCATCAAAAAGTATGATTTACAGCAAAAGCAGTTAAATGATACCGGAAAGCGTGACAAATATAAAATTTATGGGGAACTTCTAACCACTTATGGCTACGAACTTACAGGTGGTGAAAAGAAAATCACCTGCGAAAATTATTATACTGGTAAAGAAATCACAATCCCTCTTGATGAAACAAAAAGTGCTTTAGAAAATGCAAAGCATTATTTTGAAAAATATGCGAAACTGAAAAGGACTTATGAAGCGCTTTCCGAGCAGATTATTGAAACAAAGGAAGAAATGGAACACTTAAATTCCATTAGCAATTCTTTAGATATTGCACGGTATGAAGAGGACCTTACCGCAATCCGCAGAGAGCTTTCCGAGTCTGGTTATATCAAACGCCATATGCAGAAAGGCAAACAGGCATCACGCAAAACAGAAAAAAGCAAGCCATTCCACTACCTCTCTTCGGATGGTTTTCATATGTACGTTGGGAAAAATAATTTCCAAAATGATGAGCTGACTTTTAAAATTGCAACCGGAAACGACTGGTGGTTCCACGCCAAGCAAAATGCCGGTTCCCATGTAATTGTCAAAACAGAAGGCAAAGAACTTCCTGACCGCACCTTTGAGGAAGCGGCGCGCCTTGCTGCATATTATTCCAAGGCACGCGACCAGGAAAAAGCAGAAATAGACTATATCCAAAAAAAGCACATCAAAAAGCCAAATGGTGCAAAACCGGGATTTGTTGTCTATTACACAAACTACTCCATGACGATTCCTACCGACATTACCGGGATTCAGGAAATAGATTAATCTTACAGAAAGGCGGTTTATAAAAATGATACAGTCTGACAGCCACGTACACACAAGCTTTTCCTCTGACAGTTCCACTCCTATGGAAGATATGATTTTCCGCGGAAAATCACTTGGACTCTCCTCTATCTGTTTTACCGACCATATGGACTATGGATTTCCTGTTCAGGAAAATGGTATGGATTTTCTCTTCTCTGTAGAAGATTATTTTTCTAAGATAAAGGAACTCTCCAGAAAACATCCCGACTTTCCAATCCGCACCGGGGTTGAGCTTGGACTGAAAAAGGATGTTCTTGCTGCTGCCTTAAAACTGACGAAAGAGTATGCTTTTGATTTTGTAATAGGCTCTACTCATCTCGTAGATGATATTGACCCGTATGATAACGAATATTGGGAAAACTATGGTGAGGAAAATGGCATACGGCACTATTATGAAACTACTCTGCAAAATATCGGAGAAGGCTTTGACTATGATGTATACGGTCATATTGATTATGTCATCCGCTACTGCCCTTCCATGAATACTTTACTAACTGATGTTAGACAAACCGAAGCCTTTTATCAGAAGATGCTAAAAAAGAACCAGCATATCATTGATGAAATCCTTTCTACTTTAATTTCTTTTGGAAAGGGCATTGAAATCAATACAGCCGGATGGAAACGCGGACTTGGGCATCCAAATCCCCATGAAGCCATTCTGAAACGTTACGCTGAACTTGGCGGAAGGATGATTACCATCGGTTCAGATGCCCATGAAACCAAGTACCTCGCCTATGATTTTGCAAAAATTCCCGCACTTTTGCAAAGCCTGGGCTTTACTTCCTATACAGAGTTTCATGGACGCAAACCGATACAAATTTCACTTCTTTCATACCATTCACTATAAAATACAGAAGATACTATTCCTTCTGCTGCTGGTATTCATCTGAAAATTCACGCAGCTGCTCCACAAGCAGCTTTAATTTCTTCACAAAAAGATTTAATTCGTCTATTGTATTTTCTGCACCTAGAGAAATACGTATCGTTCCACGGGCTGTTTCCTCTGGCAGGCCAATTCCCTGTAATACATGGGAAACAGTATGCTCAGAAGCGGAACAGGCAGAACCGGCAGACACGCAGATTCCCTCCATATCCAAAAGAATAATTAAGGACTCTCCTTCCAGATACTTAAAACTAACATTTACATTTCCATCCAGCCTCTGGCTTCTGGAGCCATTGATTTGGCAGTATGGTATCTCGGTTACGATTCTCCGTATCAGATATTCCCTCATACGCAGCAATTTCCTGTGATTGACTTCGTAATCCCTCATACCAAGTGCAACCGCTTTTCCCATACCCACAATTGCAGGTACGTTTTCTGTTCCTGCACGCCTTCCGCGCTCCTGCCCTCCCCCATGCATAAAGGAAGGCAGGACAATTCCAGAACGTATATAGAGAAATCCAACTCCCTTTGGCCCCTGAAACTTATGGCTGCTGGCACTAAGCAAATCAACAGGAAGCTTTCTGACATCTATCTTCTCATGCAGATATGCCTGCACCGCATCGGTATGGAACAGGATTCCCTGCTTTCTTGCAAACATACCAATTTCATGAATCGGCTGTATGGTTCCAATTTCATTGTTTGCAAACATAATGCTGATTAAAATGGTATCTGGGCGGATAGTATTTTTCAGCATATTGACAGAAACCCGCCCTTCTGAATCCACAGGCAGATACGTCACCTCATATCCCCTGCTTTCCAAATACTCGCATGTCCGTAATACAGCATGGTGCTCAATGCAGGAAGTAATAATATGACGTCCCCGTTCCTTTAACCCTTCTGCCGCCCCGATTAATGCCCAATTGTCAGATTCCGTTCCTCCACTTGTAAAGTATATTTCCTCTTTCTCCGCATGAATGCTGTCCGCAATCCTCTGGCGGACACGCTGCAAAATTTCCTTCACATCGGCACTAAATTCATATGCTCCTGAAGGATTTCCATAAAGCCTTTCAAAATAAGGCTCCATCTCATTTACAACTTCAGGATGCACAGCCGTCGTTGCAGCATGGTCAAAATATATCATCACACATTCCCCCGGTTTCTGTGAATCCTATCGCACAACAAATCAAAAATCATTTCATTGTACTAATTAAAGTATATGGAAAAAAGAAGAGGTTGTGTCTGATTTTTGGCATATATCATCTAATTTGGCGCATAAGATGTGATGTATTATTTCTGCTTCTGGTAAGGATATTCCTATAGAAATGAGGACTTGTCATATATGAAAAAAATAAGAAATAAATTAATTCAGGGAACTCTTTTGCTGACCATTGCAGGTTTTTCCACCCGCCTAATTGGCTTTATCTACCGTATTTTTTTAGCAGATACTCTAGGCTCCAGAATTTTGGGTATCTACCAGCTCGTCTTTCCCGTCTATGGAATCTGCTTTACGATTTATGGGGCAGGCATCCAGACTGCCATCTCCCAGTTGATTGCTTCCAATGTAGGCAATCCTGGGCATAAGACAAGGAAAGATCTCGCTATTTTAAAATGGGGACTCTTTGCGTCCCTTTCCCTTTCCTTATCCCTGACTGCTCTCATCTATTTTTTCGCAGAGCCGATTTCCGTCTACTTTTTGTTAGAAGAAAGCTGCAGCCCTTATCTTAAAGTCCTCTGCCTTCTCTTTCCATTCTGTGGCACTTCTGCCTGTATTAATGGCTATTTTTATGGAAAAAAAGAAGCAAAGGTGCCTGCGGTTACCCAGATTGTTGAACAGCTTGTCCGGGTTGCTGCGACTGTTTTTCTCTGTCTTTCCCTTTCTGCAACCGGAGCTGTCGGCTGTAAAATTGCTGTATTCGGACTGGTACTGGGTGAAATGGCATCCTGCTTCTACAACTGCTTCCACCTTTATCTGGATATTCGTAGTTGCACAAAAAAACGTGCCTCCGCCCATGTAACACCATTGACGATTCAAAATAACAAAATCGCCACTTCCCTGCTTTTTCTCGCCTTTACCCTGACAACAACAAAACTCGTAATTTCGATTCTCCACAGCGTTGAAGCTGTATTTATTCCTGCTGCCCTAAAGCAATTCGGCTGTACCCCGCAGGATGCCCTAAGTATCTACGGTATCCTCTCCGGCATTGCCCTTCCTTTTATCCTCTTTCCTTCCACCGTTACCAACTCCTTTGCCGTTATGCTGCTTCCGGCGATTGCACAGGCACAGGCAGAACGCTCCAATGAAAAAATCAAGTCCTATGTCACCATTTCCGGAAAGTACAGTCTCATAATCGGCTATCTGTTTACCTGCCTTTTTCTGCTTTTTGGAAAAGAGTTCGGTACCTTTCTCTTTCACAGTGTTGATGCCGGAAACTATATCTATGCCCTCTCCTGGCTCTGTCCGTTTCTTTACCTCTCTACCACTTTAACCAGTATTATTAACGGACTCGGCAAGACACAGCTTACCTTTCTAATTACTGCCGTCAGCCTTTTTATTAAAATATATTTTCTAATCTTCCTCGTTCCAAGATTTGGGATTCACGCCTATCTCGCCGGTTCTCTAATCAGCCAGATAGTAATGACACTGCTGCAGCTTGCATACCTGAATAAATATATCAACTGGTCTGTTAAAAACTTTTTTGTCATTCCCGGTACCTGTCTTTTCCTTCTCGCTTTTCTGTGCAAAAAAGTTTACCTAATTCTGCCTCCTGCGCCAAACAATCATATTACAATTCTTGTAATCGGCGGATTCTGCCTGCTTATCTGCCTGTTGTATGTTTTTATTCTGGAACGCCTGCACTGCATTAACCGGAAAGATATTTCCTGATGCAAAATGGCGCTGTTGAACCCGGATTTTTGACGAAAACCCTGTCAAAAATTCCCAAACCTGACAAAGGGTGTGAAAAGTAACAAGAAGATATTACTTCGGCGGTTAAATATCGTATGCTTATACGAAGTAATAGCAGAAAACAGCGAAAATTAGCACTGGAAACAAAAATGGGGATATAGTATAATAAGAAGCAAGGAAGTTCCCCGCAAGTATTACTTTGAATTATTGCATACATGGGAATAAACAGAAATGGAGGATACATACTTATGGCAAAAGGTGCTGGAAAAAATAACTGGGCACTCTTTCTATTACTTTTGGCAGGCATTGTCCTTGGTAGCTTTATCGCACAGATGACCGCAGGACTTCCGGGCTTTTCCTGGCTGAGCTATGGACAGAAGTTTGGTCTTACCAAACCGCTGACATTGGACTTAGGTGTTATGGTACTAACCTTTGCCCTTTCCATTAAAATAACTATCGGAAGCATTATCGGTATATTAATTGGAATCATAATTTATCATTTTATTTAATCGTAAATGCTTAATGTCAGGGTGACGCCCTTACTGGCTTTGCACCCTGACATTTCTACTGCTACTCTTTAATTTCATCAATATCTGTCAAATTAACACCACATACATTTAAAATTGCCTTTAAAGAAAGATACTTCTTTTTCAGCTTTGCATATGTCTCTGTAGCATTTTCCTTTTTCGCTAATATCATATATTCCTGTATTTCCTTAAAATCATCAATAGCAACTTTAGCAACCTCTACACCTGATGGCATATAAATCACCCCCTTTATCGTTATAAGGAGTATAGCATAATAAAAAGATAAAGTCTATTACTTCTCAAACTGTAAATCTTCCCCTAAATTTTATTTTATTGGAAATCTTGATATATTCCATGTGAAGAACGCTGGTTCTGCGTTCTTCTTAGGTTTGACTTAGTTCCACTTCGCATGGTATTTTCATGCGATAGTGGAACTTCAAACCTTACATATGAGAATGATAATAATTAATCAAACATCCCTTTTCAATAATCTCCCGTTCATCATCTGTCAAATCACCCAGGCGAAGTTCAAATTCTTTCATATCCTTCCCAACAACATATGCCTTAATAACATCCCACTTCTCTTTTACTGCCTGCTTAATATCCTTTACAAAAATATAATCTCCATTACTAAATGGAATCTCCTCTGGATACAGGAATGGAAGCATTCCCCAGTTAATGAGATTCGAGCGGTATCTCTTTGTTGCGTATTCTTTGGCAATATTAGCCATACCGCCAAGCACCTTCTGGCAGGAAGCCGCCTGCTCGCGTGCAGAGCCATCTCCTGGCTTTACTGCATAAATCATGCTGCCAATCTGGGTTTCTTTTGGTTCTGCCGGAAATTTCTGATGAATCTTGTCAAATACCTCTTCTAGCTCTGGGCATGCAGCGAAAATATCTTCTCCTGCAATACGTGCTTTTTCTGCCATTTGTACTGCCTTTGCCTTTCCTACATACTCTGGGTCTTTACGGGATAAGGTAAACTCCGCAAGCCCAAGCGGATTGGAACGGAAAGAAGAAGTCTCCCCTGATGGAATTAATTCATCTGTTGTCGTAACCGGGTCGTGGATTTCAGAAACAACCTTCATTACGATATTGTCTGTCAGAGCTGACATTTCCGGCCAGTCCTTGATATTTGGCCCAAACTTAATCTCAATACTTGCATCCGCTTTGCCAATGCCATCATATACCCTGTTTTCATAGATTGTGCTGTCAAAGAAATATTTTGGCTTTTTAAAATCTGTATCTATATCCGTTGCCGCAGTCAGATATCCCTGATTTGCCGCAGTTGCCGCAATAGAACGTGCATCCATCAATGCAACCGATGCAATCTGTCCATTTGTCACCTTAGAACCTTCACGGTTCGGGAAATTACGTGTCGAATGACGAATGGATAATCCGTTATTTGGAGGTACATCGCCAGCGCCAAAGCAAGGCCCGCAGAATGCAGAACGAACGGTGGCACCTGTAGCCATAAGGTCTGCAATCGTACCATTTTTCACCAGCTCCATAAATACTGGCTGGCTGGATGGATAAACACTGAGTGAAAACTCATCTGCACCAATATAATTACCACGAAGGATATCGGCAGCATCACAGATATTTTCAAAACCACCTCCGGCACATCCTGCGATAACGCCCTGCTCTACATAAAGCCTGCCGTCTCTCACCTTGTCCTTTAATGTATACTTAATATTATTATTATCAAGGCTGACAAGCGCCTTCTTCTCTACATCATCTAAAATATCCATCAGGTTAGCATTTAATTCTTCAATCGTATAAACATTACTTGGATGGAATGGCATCGCAATCATAGGCTTAATTTCAGAAAGGTCTACATAAACCATACCATCATAATAAGCTACATCAGCTGGCTTTAATTCTTTATAATCTTCCGGACGTTTATGAATTTCATAAAATTCCTTAATTTGGTCATCTGTTGTCCAGATAGAAGACAGGCAGGTCGTTTCTGTTGTCATAACATCTACGCCAATACGGAAGTCTGCCGAAAGATTTGCAACACCATCACCCACAAACTCCATCACTTTATTCTTAACATAACCGTTGCCAAATACCGCCCCGATAATTGCAAGTGCAATATCCTGCGGGCCAACACCCTTCTGCGGCTTTCCAGTCAGATATACTGCTACGACTCCCGGTCTTGCAATATCATAGGTCCGATTCAAAAGCTGCTTTACAAGCTCAGGTCCTCCCTCGCCCATTGCCATCGTACCAAGCGCACCATAACGCGTATGGGAATCGGAACCAAGCACCATCTTTCCGCCACCTGCTAACATCTCGCGGGCAAACTGGTGGATGACTGCCTGATGCGGTGGTACATATATTCCGCCATATTTTTTTGCACAGGAAAGACCAAACATATGATCATCTTCATTAATCGTTCCCCCAACTGCACAAAGACTATTATGGCAATTTGTCAGTACATATGGTACCGGGAACTTTTCAAGTCCTGACGCTCTGGCAGTCTGTATAATTCCTACAAACGTAATATCATGTGATGTCAGCTTATCAAATTTAATCTGGAGCTGCTCCATATTACCGGACGTATTATGTGCCTCCAAAATTCCGTAAGCCATTGTGCCCTTTGCTGCCTCTTCCTTTGCAGGTGCCTTTCCATATTTCTGTTCTAATATAGCAGCACTGTCCGCCGTATCTTCTACGATTTCTGTACCATTTACCAGATATACGCCATTATCATATAATTTTATCATATCCTTGTCCTCCTTCAATTCATGATAGCCACGCGAATGCTTTGGCTGTTCCTATTCGAAGCCGTTCCATACACTATGCGTAAAACTTTCCAGCCTCGGCTATTAATTATCATAGAAAAGGAAGAAAAAGTCAAGTTCAATCATAATCATCTTGCACACTTCCCTCTCTTGTAGTACAATACTTAGAAAGTAATTACTGTGAAACAACACAGCAGCAGTCATGGGTAAAACATCTTTTGACCCATCATCATTATATATAGCGTAAAGGGGGTACTTATGAAGCATTTAATTAGTCCACTTGATTTATCCGTTGAAGAATTAGACCATATTCTTTCTTTAGGGCAGGAAATTATGAAAAATCCTGAAAAGTATTCCCATATATGTGAAGGAAAGAAATTAGCCACTTTATTTTATGAACCAAGCACCAGAACGCGTCTTAGTTTTGAAGCAGCAATGCTTAACTTAGGCGGTAAGGTACTTGGTTTTTCTTCGGCCGATTCCAGTTCTGCTGCAAAGGGGGAAAGTGTGGCAGACACCATCCGCGTTATTTCCTCCTATGCAGATATTTGTGCCATGCGCCATCCAAAAGAAGGTGCACCTACGGTAGCCGCCATGTATTCCGAAATTCCGGTTATTAACGCCGGTGACGGCGGACACAACCATCCAACCCAGACACTGACAGATTTAATTACTATCAAATCATTGATGGGGCGTCTTGACAATATAACTGTTGGCATGTGCGGCGATTTAAAGTTTGGCCGTACCGTCCACTCCCTGATTAATGCAATGGTGCGCTATCCCCGTGTCCGGTTTGTCCTTGTTTCTCCAAATGAACTGAAGATTCCTGATTATCTGCGTAAGGAAGTACTGGATGCAGAGCGTATTGACTATATAGAAACCAACCAGTTAGAAAAATATATGCCGGATTTGGATATTCTTTACATGACGCGCGTTCAGCGGGAACGTTTCTTTAATGAAGAAGATTATATCCGTTTAAAGGATAGTTTTATATTGGATGCTTCTAAAATGCAGTATGCCAAAAAGAATATGTATGTACTCCATCCTCTCCCACGCGTCAATGAAATTTCCACAGAAGTAGATAATGACCCAAGAGCCGTATATTTTAAGCAGGCAAAAATGGGTGTATATGTGCGGATGGCTCTGATAATGAATCTGTTGGAACTTGATTAAACCATAGTTATAAGGAGGGATTCCCATGTTAAACATCGGTGTATTAAAAGAAGGTGTTGTAATTGACCATATTCAGGTCGGCGGCGCAATGAAAATTTATGAATATCTGAATTTAGAAAAACTGGACTGTTCTGTTGCCATTATAAAAAATGCCCGCAGCAATAAAATGGGCAAGAAAGATATTATTAAAATTGAAGGGCCTTTTGATATTGATTTAAATGTACTTGGCGTCCTTGACCATAAAATAACAATTAATATTATCAAAGATAATGAAATCGTTGAAAAGCGGATTCTCTCACTGCCTGAAAAAGTAACCAACATCATAAAATGTAAAAATCCACGCTGTATTACAACCATTGAGCAGGACTTGCCCCATACATTCCGGCTGACAGACCGCGAAAACCGAATTTACCGCTGCATTTACTGCGAATCCAAATTTAAGGGAAATTAACTGCGCACCGAAAAAGCCATCCGGCTCTTGATAACATCAAATTACAGTATTGAAAAAAACAGGAGCCCTGTCCGGCTTTGAAACCCAGCGAACCTTTAACCGGGTATTCAAAAGCCAGACAGGACTCACTCCAAGCGCTTACCGCAAAAAGCACATGAAAACATAAGTTACTATTCATGGCTAATTTCAGAAGTCAAATATACTTAAGATAATCCTGTAATTCTTCCGTTATCATCTACATCAATCCGTTCTGCTGCAGGATGAAGCGGCAGTCCCGGCATCGTCATTACAGTTCCGGTAATCGCTACTACAAACCCGGCGCCTGCTGAAACATATACTTCTCTTATATTTACCGTAAAATCTGTTGGCCTGCCAAGTTTTTTCGGGTCATCTGACAGAGAGTACTGATTCTTCGCCATACATACCGGTGTTTTTCCATAACCAAGCTTTTCCAGCCGTTCAATCGCCTGCATGGCAGCAGGACTATATGTTACTTCGGCTGCCCCGTAGATTTCCTTTGCTATCGTTTCAATCTTTTCGGTAATCGGCAGCTTTTCATCATAGATTGGCGCAAAATGGCTTTCTTTTTTCTCCAGTGTTTCAAGTACTTTCTCTGCCAGTATGGTTCCGCCTTCCCCTCCTTTTTCCCACACCTCGGAAAGAGCAAACTCACAGCCACGGTTCTCACAAAACTCCTTTACAAAAGCAAGTTCACTGTCACTGTCTGACACGAAACGGTTCAGAGTCACAACACATGGAACCTGATATTTTGCAATATTTTCTATATGCTTCTCTAAATTTACAATTCCCTTTTTCAGTGCTTCCAGATTTTCTTCATTAAGATTTTCCTTTGCCACTCCGCCATTATATTTTAAGGCTCTTACGGTTGCCACCAGTACAACGGCATCCGGCTTTAAGCCTGCCATACGGCATTTGATATCCAAAAACTTCTCTGCACCAAGGTCAGCGCCAAACCCTGCTTCCGTAACGACATAATCTGCAAGCTTCAAAGCTGTCTTGGTTGCACGCACACTGTTACATCCATGGGCAATATTGGCAAAAGGCCCACCATGTATCAATGCAGGTGTATTTTCCACCGTCTGAATCAGGTTCGGCTTAATCGCATCCTTTAACAGTGCCGCCATAGAACCAACTGCATTTAACTGCCCTGCTGTCACAGGCTCCCCATCATAGTTATAAGCTACAATAATTTTGGAAAGACGTTCCTTTAAATCCTTCATATTTTCTGCCAGACAGAGAATTGCCATAATCTCAGAAGCAACCGATATAATAAAATGGTCTTCACGTACCACGCCATCCTGTGACCTTCCAAGTCCTACCACAATATTGCGGAGTACGCGGTCATTCATATCTACACAGCGTTTCCAAACCACCTGATTTGTATCAATCTGCAGCACATTCCCCTGCTTGATATGATTGTCAAGCATCGCTGCCAACAGGTTGTTTGCCGATGTAATCGCATGAAAATCTCCGGTAAAATGAAGATTCAAATCCTCCATTGGAACGACCTGTGCATAACCACCTCCGGCTGCCCCGCCCTTAATTCCAAAGCAAGGGCCAAGAGAAGGCTCACGCAGCGCAATCGCAGATTTCTTTCCCATACGCCCTAACGCTTCCCCAAGACCAACAGTTGTCGTAGTCTTTCCTTCTCCTGCCGGGGTCGGATTAATTGCTGTCACTAATACCAGTTTTCCGTCCGGATTATCCTTTACCTTTTCCCAAAGACCATCTGTAAGTTTTGCCTTATACTTTCCATAGTATTCCAAATCCTCTTCTACAATATCTAACTTCTCTGCCACCTCACGAATGTGTATCATCTTTGCTTCCTGTGCAATCTCAATATCCGTTTTCATTGTAACCACCTTTCCGCCCGATGGGCACTCTCTTTTTATTACTTCGGAAGTTAAATATCGCATGATTTTACAAAGTCTAAATTTTCGGATACATCTGCCAAAAACGTAGGTGTAGTGGTGCTACATCGAGGCTTTTGGCAGAAAGTATCCGAGAATTTAGACGAGTAAAAACTGCGATATTTAACCGCCGAAGTAATAACTATCCTGCAATCATCCTTAAAAAAATCATAACATATAACCCGTTTCTGCTTAATCTTACAACACCCTGTTATCTTTCCCTGTTAAAAATGGCTATGCGTTTCCACATAGCCATTTGTGTAGTAACTCCATCAGAGTTTCTAACGCTTTAACAATCCACTTTACAACAGGATTATCACTAATGGTATAATACCATATTTTGTAATTTAGTCAATGGGTTAAGAAATTTTATTTTATATAACCAGCGTGTAGGCTGTTCTATCCCCGAATGTTCAGTATTCAGATAAGCTTTCAAAAAACTCGGAAACGCTTTATATTTATCCAAATCCTTAATTGGTATCCAGTGCATTTCCTCATAGAAAATTTTGTTATGTTTCATTAAAATGCTAGTGCTAAAATGGAAACTTATGATATAATAGAAAAAGAAAATTTAAAGAAGGGAGTGTATAACAATATGACTACTTTTATGCGAGGTGTTCGCCTTTAGTCTTTTTTCAGTAAACAAAGATACAGAAAGATATGTATAACGCTTTTCTTTTTAATCAGTATTTACGGTTGAAAGGAGAATATATGAGTTATATAAATGCAAAATCTGTATTACCAAAAGAGATGATAGAAAAGATTCAAAAATATGTAAACGGTGTAAATCTATATATACCCAAAGTGCCTGAAGCAAATAGTATTTGCAGCAGCTACAAACTTGAGTTATGCAAAAGAAACCAAGAGATATATGAACTGTTTTTGCAAGGTGAGAAGGTTTCAAAATTGGCTGCAAAATATTATCTTTCAGATAAGAGTATCTATCGAATTTTAGGCGAAATAAAAAAGCAATAATAGGAAACGAGAGAAATCCATAATATGTGTTTCTCTCGTTTTTTTCAATTAACATACGAGAATGACAAACAAATATGCCCATGATATACTTATTACTATGGAAGTTAAATATCGCATGATTTTACGAAGTATAAATTTTCGGATACATCTGCCAAAAACGTAGGTGTAGTGGTGCTACATCGAGGCTTTTGGCAGAATGTAACCGGGAATTTAGACGAGTAAAAACTGCGATATTTAACCGCCGAAGTAATAAGTCAAATCCCCCGCAGCAGTCGCTAAATGCGAACGAGTTCGCGCTTGTCTCGTTGCTTCGCGGGAATAAAAAAGAAAAGGAATGGTAAAGAATATGGAAAAAGGAAGAATAATTTTTTTGAACGGTGTTACCAGCGCAGGAAAAACCTCGATTGTAGAATCGCTTCAAAATCAGGAGGATATCTTTTTTTATGTTGTCGCTAATGACTTGTTTCAGGAAATGGTTGGAGAGAATTATCTGCGCAAAAATTACTGGAAATATCTTAGCGAAGTAATAATTATGATGTATCATACAGCAAAACTATATTCTGATATGGGGAAGAATGTACTAATTGATGGGATTCTAGTAGAGAGGGAAGAGATAAGGCCGCATTACCATCAGTTATTAGAAATATTAAAAAATAATCCGCTGGATATAGTAGAAGTATATTGCCCGCTGGATATTTGCAGACAGCGTAATATTATCCGCGGAGACAGATATGAAACACAATCGCAGGAACAGTATGATTTAATGGCTGAAAATATTAAGTATAGTACCAGGGTTGATACAAGCATACATAGTTCAGAGGAGTGTGCTATAAAGATTATCCGGGAATTATTTAATTAGGTCAAATCCCCCGCCCCTTGGGACGGGGGATTTTGCTTCGGCGGTTGGTATTATCTTGGCACATAAATTTAAGGTTTTCTCGCAAGCTGCAAATCAATGGTATCATATACTGTAATGGAACCACCATGATTATTTATTGCATCCTCAATTTTCGAGAAAAATTCCTTTCTTATCCCTTCCTCAATTGCAATATGGTCAGAATATGTTCCAAGCAATGTACTATATTCATTTGCCAAAAAAGTCCGTGTTCTGTGAAACATAGCATACTTTATATCCATAAAGCCATACTTTTCTGCAATTTTTGCTCTTTGCACCGCCAATTCCTGCCTCTGCCGCATTACAAGACTCATTAAGAGTCATATAATCAAATATCATGATGTTAGGGTCAAAAGGTAAATTTTTGTATATACTTCGTCAATTTGCACAAAAGAAAAAGATAACTAAGAAAGCAGAATAATCATTTTTATCTCAGGACTGTTCGAAGCCGTTGGTGCTTAAACAGCGTCGTTTGCTGTTTTATGCCCCATTACGTGCTTCGCCAAGCGAAAGCGTGTCCTGAATGAAAATGATTATACCGCTTTCTGCATTATTGTATCATTGTGCAAATTGACGAAGTCGATATGTAAATTTACCTTTTGACCTCAACATCATATCATTTTATAAAGCTCATCCGTATAGCCGGGACGAAACTTCTCATAAGCAGAAGCCACCGTATCAAATGTCCACTCCAAACCTTTGGTTACCGGCATAATATCCTCCTATAAATTCCAATCTGCCAATCTATGTAACACAAACATTGTACCATATCTCCCAGTAAACAAACAAGATGACCACTAAAATCCTAAATCTATACCATATCCTAAAATAATATCTTGACTTTATGAGTACAATGTGTTATCTTATGTTTAGCGTACAACATGTTATCATAAAAAAAGGGAGGGATGAATGTTTTACTGGCAAAAAACGTAGTACATATTTAGCTATAGTTAAATATGTACTTACAAAAGGGAGGTGGATATTTTGCAGCAGGTTTCAGATTATGAGTTAGAACTGCTAAAAATTATATGGGCGGGCAACGGCAATCAGGCAATGTACGCAGAAATCGTGGATGCCCTAGAAAAAAAAGGACTGTCATGGACAAAAAATACGATTATTACGCTGCTCTCAAGATTGGTAACTAAAGGATTTTTAAAAGTGCAAAAAATTGGCCGCAGGAATCAATACATGGCAGTCGTATCAGAAGAACAGTACAGGGAGGTGCAGACGCAGAGCCTGCTTGACAGGGTTTATGAGGGAGATGCCAAAGGACTTGTTTGTACCTTGATTCAGGGAGCACTGCTTTCACCAGAAGAATATGAAGAATTAAAAATGTATTGGAAGGAGGGAAAAGATAGAAAATGAACGGAGTATTAGCGGTCATTTTATCGATGTCACTGTCCGGTGGAATCGTGATCATCATGCTGTATCTTGTGTTACTGTTGTTTAGGAAAAAATTTTGCAGACAATGGCAGTACTATATCTGGCTGATAGCTATTATCCGGCTCTTACTTCCTTTTGCACCACAACAAAATCTGATGAATGGGCTGTTCCAATCTATGAAGCTGCCAATCAGCAGCATAGAACGTTCTTCCTTAAAAGAACTACAGAATGAAGAAACACCAACGGAAGACTTCAAAATAAATGTTGTCCAGACAGGGAATTTAGAAGATGCAAAGGGTAACACACAATCATCGGAAACCAATTTAGAAATCACGGATGAAACTGTGGATAAAATTTCTGACAAAGAGCTAACAGAAAAACCATATGTCTTATCAGATGTTGTCCAGCAATCTTTCTGGTTAATCTGGTTGTTGCCTGCAATGATTCTATTTGCAAGGAAGATAATAACATATATGAAAAATTTCCAATATATCCGTGCGGGAGGCAAAGAGGTACAGGATGTTGTTTTGCTGGAAGAATTTAATAAATTGATGGAGAAAAATCATATCAGGAGCAGAATAACGCTCTCTGTAAACAACATGATAATGTCTCCTGTTATGATTGGCTTATTCCATCCCTGTATTATCCTTTCCACAACCCAAATGACACTTTTGGAGTTCCGGCATACTATTTCACATGAACTGGTACATTATAAAAGGATGGATATCCTGTATAAATGGCTGACACAGCTTGCAGTCTGCATACACTGGTTTAATCCTCTTTTGTACATGATGGCGGGGAGCATAAACAGGGCTTGTGAACTTTCCTGTGATGAGGCAGTGATACGGGACTTAGATACACAGGGACGATATGCCTATGGTGACACCTTATTGCAGGCAGCAGGAAGAAACATAAAATACAGATTGCCTGTATCACCTATTGCATTTAGCAATAGCAAAAAAGAATTAAAAGAAAGGTTGGATGCTATTATGAATTTTAAAAAAGTATCAAAAATAACTTACATAACAATGTTTTCTTTAACAATGATATTATTTGTCTTCTCGTCTTATGTGGGCGTATATGCAGCAACAAAACAGAATGCCACAACAAATGCATCAAAAACAAAAACAGCAGCTTCCCAACCTGCACAGGCACCACACTCTGTTATATATAAAAATGGAGAATATTTTATCCTTTTTGATAATGCAGGGGAAAAAGACCTGCCCGGTTCAACCGGACCAGACTACGGAGTGACTTTTGGTGCCGTATGGCCGGATGCCTATGTCAGTTTTGACAGCTATAATGTCAATAAAAAGCTTAGTAGTAAAATCAAAAAAGACTGTAAGCATTTTCAAAGCAAGGGATGGCTTACAAAGAAAGAAGCGAATGCAATTATTGATGTGGCACTCAAGGTACAGCGTGGTGATACGAACGGCTTTAAAACGGACAAACAAGAACAGGAATATAGCAAGTGGAATATTACGATAAAAAACAGTGTTTATTATTATAAAAATAAGCGCATCCGTATTCTTATGGATACAAGAGAAGACCGTTCCTTTAAAAATTTCAGCTATGACAAGAGAGGAAAAGTAGATATAAAGGTTCTAAGAAACAGCAATAATAAAATTACCAAGGTCAAATATCTGTCGAAGAAAAAAGCACAAGAAATTTTAGACGATTTAAAATAGATAATTTCACTTTTATCTTTTGGATTATACTGTTGCTTTATACTTTAAAAAATAAGTCATACCCCGCAGCAAGCTACGGGGCATGACTTATTTTCTCCATTCCTACGCTGTTCTCCATGCACATTCCCTTTACAAAAACTCAAGAATCTTATTTGTGTGTTCAATTTGATTTAAATATTTTAAACATTTACTTCCCGCAGGTCAAAAGCCATTTCACATAATCCCTTACCACATCAAGGCTGGTACTCTGATACAGCATCCTGCAGCCCACCATCTCTTCCAGCTCATTAAAAATAAGCCTGCCATCCTCTGCAATGATAAAGTCAAGCCCGGCAAGCCCAAGCCCCTCCTCTGCAAACACTCGGATAAAAGCCTGAATGAACTCTTTTTCTTCCACTGAAAAATGGTATACCTGCGTGCTGCCCCCTAATGAAAAATTAGAGCGGAAATCTTTCGTTCCCTGCCGCAAAATCCCCTGATAAATCCTGTTTCCGAGGATATATACCCTTACATCAAGACTTTTGCATGGTATCATTTCCTGTAAAATGCAGTCTTTGCCTTCAAGCGCCTGAAGCACTGCCAAAAACTCTGCCCACTCTCGCTCTGCCTGCTTCTTATCTCCCGCATACCTGTGCAGGGTAACTGCCATAACTTCACTGCCACCATGTCCGCTGACACTTTTTAGCACAAATGCTTCCCCTCGGTCCATATAGGGCAAAAGCTCCTTCAAGCCCCCATACTCCTTTTGCCCCACTGCCTGATACCATTCTTTTAGCCGCTCCTTTGGTATCAATACCGTCTTCGGACACCATTTACAATTTAAAATTTCCCGTGGCAGCCTTTTCTTTAGAAAATCAAGCGTTTTCATTTTGTGGTTGCCGATTTCCGTTATCTTTGCACTATGAAAAACACGTACATCTCTTTCCTCGTACCAGCGGCTGACACAGGCATTTCTTGTGCGGTTTAAAACAAAATCCGGCAATTCCCCCTGCTGATATTCAGAATATGGCACATACGAAAAGTCAATTCCAAATTCCCTGCCCGCTTTCTGGAAAAGTTCTATAAAACCCCGATTTTTCTGTGCCTCATGCGGATAATAAATTAAATATGCCTTCATGCCGCGCCCCTCTTACTCCTGCCCTTTTCACTTTCAACGATATATTTCTGAAGTGAAATATCGCAATTTTCATTCGTCTAAATTTCCGGTTACTTTCTGCCCAAAAGCAATATATTCCATAATGCATTCGGCAACATTGACCCCCGTACAAGTAAATATATTTTTAAAATGGGCATTTGAATTCACCTCACATACCACATCGGCTTCACCGGATTCCTCCTCGGAAAACAGCAAATCCACTCCCGCAAAGTCAAGACCGAGCACCTTTACTACCTGCACTGCCAAATCACATTCCCTTTTTGATGGTGCATATGCCTTCATGCTGCCGCCATTTGTAATATTGGCACGAAAGTCCCCTGTTTCTGAAAAGCGGTACATGGATGCAACGACTTTATCCCCGACCACCTGTAAACGGACATCACGCCCTCTGCTCTTTTCCAAATATTTCTGATAGAGAAAAGGCTTACCTGCCAGCTTTTTGGTATAGCCAAAAACCTCCTCCTTTGTTTCTGCAAGATATACCTGCATTCCAAAAGAACCGTAGCATTCCTTAATCACTAAAGGCAGCCCCAAACGCTCCATTATCTGCTCCACGAAATCCAGCCTGTTATAACCAATATTGTCATAGGTCATAGGAGCTGCTATGGTTGGAATGATTGGGATTCGTTTCTCTGCCCCGTTTCTGCGGTTCCACTCCCAGATTTGGTAGTACGTCTCAAACTTATTATCACAAACTGCAACTGCCTCTATCTGATTATATACCAGAACACCCTTTTCCTTACAAATCGTCTGCAATAAACTGCCCTGTGGAATATCTTTGTCCCAATAAAGTACAAAGTCATATTCTGCTGCAATTCTTTCCAGATTTTGCTGCCCGCCTGCTTCCCCGTCCATTTCTCCTATGGTATATAAAAGCCCCACATTATCAAGAAGCGACAGAGCAATGTGATATTGCTTTGCCGCCTCCTTTAACCACTCATAATGTTCGACAAACTTTTGATTTTTCAGAAATGTATTGGTAACCAATAGCCCTTTTTTCCAAACAGGCAACATATTCCTGTCCAAATTATTTCTCAAAACATTTCCTCCAGTCTTTCCTCGGTAGAGACAAACTCATCTTCCATTTCCCTGACCATATTTTCTATTGCATTGTCAGAAACGACAGCCCCGCCGGAAAGCATCTGTTCAAATTCTTCGATTGTCATCAGCACCTTACGTGGCTTCGTTCCCTCTGCCGGTCCTACAACCCCTGCCTTATTTAACTGGTCAATAATACGCCCGGCGCGGTTGAAACCAATCGAAAACTTTCTTTGAAGCTGTCCGGCTGCTGCACGATCTGATTCGATTACAAACCTTCCTGCCTCTTCAAAATATTCATCCCGGTCATCCTGCGGCTTCTTCTCGGCTGCCGCCTCCTCCTTTGGCTCCTCCACAATCTGTGTAACGGAATGGTCATATTCTGGTACCTCATTATTACTGCAAAGGAACTCCACTACATCGCTTACTTCCTTATCTGATACAAACGCACCCTGCACACGTACCGGTTCGGAATAGCCTGACGGGAAGAACAGCATATCGCCCTTACCCAAAAGCTTCTCTGCACCGCCTTTATCCAAAATCGTTCTGGAATCAATTACAGAAGATACTGAAAAAGCAATGCGGGAAGGAATATTGGCCTTAATAACACCGGTAATGACATTTACGGAAGGTCTTTGCGTTGCCAGTACCAGATGGATTCCTGCTGCTCTTGCAAGCTGCGCCAGACGGCAGACAGCATCCTCTACCTCTTTTGATGCTACCATCATCAAGTCGGCAAACTCGTCCACAATAACCACCAAATACGGCATTTTTCCATATCCAGAAGCCTCAGCATTTTCAACCTTCTTAATCTTCTCATTATATCCTGCAATATTCCTGACACCAAGCTCCTGAAACTTATTATAACGGTCCATCATCTCACGCACTGCCCAGTTTAATGCAGCAGCCGCTTCCTTCGGGTCAGTTACAACCGGACAGAACAGATGCGGAATCCCGTTATAAACGCTAAGCTCAACTACCTTTGGGTCAATCATAATCAGCTTCACATCTTTTGGGTCTGCTTTGTATAAAATACTCATAATCAGCGTATTGATACAAACCGATTTACCGGAACCTGTCGCTCCGGCTATCAGAAGATGCGGCATTTTTGCAATATCCGCCATAATCAACTTACCGGCAATATCCTTCCCCACCGCAAAGGTAAGAGGCGATTTTGCATCAGTAAAAGCATCCCCCTCTAATAATTCCCTGAAATAAACCGAACTTGGCACTGGATTTGGTACTTCAATACCAACCGCTGCTTTTCCGGGAATCGGTGCTTCAATTCGGATGCTGGCGGCTGCCAGGCTCAGTTTCAAGTCATCTGCGAGATTTGTTATCTTATTTACCCTGACACCCTGCTCCGGTAAAAGTTCATATCTTGTAACGGTCGGCCCACAAGTCACTGCTCCCATACGGACATTTACATTAAAGCTCTTTAGGGTATCCTGTAGCTTTGACGCCGTCATCCGCAGTTCCTCATCGGTGACACTGCCCTCCGTTTCCTTTGGCAGCGACAGCAGGGAAACCTCCGGAAACTCATATGGAATATCTTCTGCTGCCACTTTACTTTCATTTAATGCGTTAAAGGTATCCGAAGCAGAAACATAATTATCCCCGCCAATTTTTCCATGTGAAGCTGCCTGCTTTTTAGGCGTTTCCACATTTCTTACATTTGTTACAGGCTGTCCCTTCTGCCTTCCTGCCTCTGGCTTCTGGCTCGAAGGTGTCACATCTGTGACTTCCTCCTTTGGCGCAAAAGAAGCCATCGGCTTCTCCTCCGCCCTCTGCATCGCCTCGGCAAAAACTTCTGATTCCAGAAGATTTTCCTCCTGCTCCTCTTCCTTCTCCTCTGGAGCGGCAAAAGCATCAAACGTTACTTCACTTTCCTTTATCTCAATTGGTTTTTCGGTTAGTTCTTCTTCCTGTGTCTCCTCAAAAAGACTCACTTCTTCCGTCAAATGTTCTGCCAGAAGGTTTTCCTCTTCCAAAGATTTCTCCTGTACAAGATTTTCCTCTTCCAAAAGAGGCTCCTGCACAAGATTTTCGGATTCCCTGACCTTCTCCAGCGGATATTCCAGCACCTGAACCTGCTTATCCGCCTTTTCCCATGCCGTTTTTTTCTTTTTCCCAAACTTTTCATTTAATTCATTCCGGTAAATTGGTATTTCTTCCTTTATCAAAGGAGTAACCGTCTCCTCTGTAACAATGGCCTCCTGCACCGCTGCTTCTACCTGTACTGCCACTTCCGGCTCTTCCTTCTCTGCCACAGGGACAGCCTGTACCAGCTTCTTCCCACTTGCCTTT
The DNA here is from genome assembly GCA_947643145.1 of uncultured bacterium. Taxonomy (GTDB): domain Bacteria; phylum Bacillota; class Clostridia; order Lachnospirales; family Lachnospiraceae; genus Butyribacter. The sequence continues at coordinate 41,031 of CANRVD010000004.1, forward strand.
TTCTCTGCCTTCTCTGGTATCTCTTCCTTAACAGGAAACACTTCTGTCTCTTTTTCCATCGGCCTGTCCAGTCCATTGATTTTCTTCAAATCAAAGGTCTGTACCTTTGGTACTTTTTGCATTTCACGAGGCATAAAATTTCTCCGTCTTGCAGAAGCCGACCTGCTTCCACCATAACCATTAAAAACGCGGTAAGATGGCTCTCGGTATTCTTCATCCTGACTTACTTCCTGATACATCTCATTCATTTCCTGACGGTATGCATTCCGTTTCCGAAGCATCCCCATCATTTCAATCCCATAAAATATGTACAGACACAGCAAAAGCAGCAGAAACAATATAATACTTGCCCCAACACGTCCAAGGGCAGAGGAAAAAAATCCGCCTACCGCACGTCCAATCAGGCCGCCATTAAATTTTCCCTGTTTCATAACATTTCTACAACTTAAAAACATACACTCAAAAAAATTCTTGTGCATTACATGATTACTGATATAATATTCCGAAATAATCTGTTTTTGAAAAAGCAAATCGGAAAGTCCCATCAGTACCAGCACAATACCTCCAAAGCTGACGATTCTCCTTGGTACTCTCCTATCGCCTCTGTTGACCATACAAAAAACAAAGCCAATCAGGCAAAACAGCGGCAAAAACCATGCAAACCAGCCAAAAATACCAAAAAACAATCCGCCTGCCACAATTCCCGTATTTCCTGCAAGTCCCAAATAAGATAAATAAAGAAATACAGACAAAAGAAGAATTACAAAAATAGTAATTCCTGTTTCAAATGCCCGATAATCCTGATATTCGTTGATTTTCTCCAAAGATTTTTTTCTGCCCTCAGCCGCTTTCCCATTCTGCTGGTTCTTCTTAGAACGGCCTGCTGTATTTCCACCTGAGCGATTTGCTGTTTTCCGGTCCGCCGTATTTTTCCCTGTCCTGCTGCCCACAGCTCCTGAGGTTTTCGTCTCTTTTGCAGATTTATTTGCTACAGCCATACTCACTCCAATCTCCTTTAACTAAACTAATATGCCGCTTTTAATGGCATTAACTTCCAAAAAAGGTTTGAAGTTCCACTAACGCATGCAAATACCATGCGAAGTGGAAACCAAGCCAAACCTAAGAAGAACGCAGAAACAGCGTTCTTCACATCGGATATACCGAGAACTTTCCTATACGATGAAAAAATATGATATTGCCACGATTCCCATCAGTGCACAGTAAATGGCAAAATACCGGTATTTTTTTCCTCTGACCAGACTCATCATAAAACAAATGGAAAGGTATCCTACAACGGCAGCTACTACCGTAGCGATGATACAGGAAATAATATCCTGCTGTGAAAACTTAAGTTCTCCCAAATCCTTTACTTCTAACAAGGCAGCTCCCATAACTGCAGGAATTGACATAATAAAGGAATACTTTACCGCAAACTTCTTCTCAAATCCACAGAGCAGGCACGCTGTAATTGTTGTTCCAGAACGTGAGACTCCCGGCATAGTTGCCAGCCCCTGTGCAAGACCAACGACTGTTGCATCTCTATATGTTACCTCTTTCGGGCGCTTCTCCCCATCATCGGAAAAATCTGCAATCAGCAGAAACATTGCCGTTATCAGCAGACAGATTCCCGGTACTAAAATCATACCATTTGCCAGTGAAATAATGTCAGACATTAAAATCCCTATAATTCCCGTTGGTATAGTTGAAACAATAATTAACACAACTAATTTACGGTAAGAGCTGCGAACCACCCGGCGATACCCACATTCCCTGCGGGCAGCCTTTCGCACCAAAACCCCTATATTATAAAATATATCAAGTAAAATATGTACCCCTTCTACAATCAGGTGTTTGATATCCTTCCAAAACGCTATAAAGATTGCAAGAAGAGTTCCGAGATGAAGCATCACATCAAAAAAGATACCGCCATTCCCAAGGTCTACGCCCAATATTTCCTTTACAATCACCAGATGGCCTGAGCTGCTGACTGGTAAAAATTCCGCCGCCCCCTGAATAATTCCCAGAATTACTGCTTTCCAAATTGGCATAAATAACATCCTTTCCTATATAAAGCTTTTTCTTCTTTTTATACATTCTTCTTATTATAACTTCATTTGCCATGAAAGTAAAGCCACGAAGACGAGAATAACGCTTACATTGTGATAACCATTAGATATCCCTGCTGTTCAAGCTCATCAACCATCGCAAGGAACAGCAGTTCATCTACTGCGGCAGAAAAAACCAGCCGTAGCTGCCGCTACGTTGCTATTACTAAGGCGGTTAAATATCGAATGAATTTTACGCAGAATAAATTTTTATCTGCAAGGCGGAAGATTGAGCTGTAGTGAGTGCTACAGCGATTGATGACAACGCAGCAGATAGAAATTTAGGCAAGTAAAAACATCGACATTTAACCGCCTTAGTAATAAGTGCCATAAGAAGAAAACCATTATACAGTTATAGCGAATGTTCTTTCTGGATGCATTCGTGCAAAACCTTCAGGGCGTCGCTGATACCGCCTACCTGCTGGTACAGGCCCGCACGAACGGCTTCCTCACCAACAAAAATCGTTCCAAGGTCTCTGCTAAGAATCCCCGGAGCAACCATCCATTCCTGAATCTGTTCCTTCGATGCCTTAGAATGTCCGGCAATAAAGCGTGTAATCCGCTCCTGAATCAACTGAAAATACTCATACGTCTGCGGTGCTCCCAAAACCGGACCATTCATGCGTACCGGATGAATAATAACCGTTGCACTTGGTGCAATCACCGTATAATCTGCCGCCACCGACAACGGCACTCCAATAGAATGGCTGTCACCAATGACAAGGGCAACCGTCGGTTTGCTAAGCGAGGCAATAAACTCTGCCAGTGCCAGCCCACAGGATACATCCCCACCCACCGTATTAATCAGAAAGAGTACCCCGTCAATTTCTTCCGTCTCCTCTATCTTCGTCAAAATCGGAAGCAGATGCTCGTACTTTGTCGTCTTTGTCCGTTCCTGTGCATTTTCATGCCCTTCAATCTCCCCAATAATGGATACCATCCATATGCTATGCCCTTCCTCTTCACTTTTCAGTACAGTAATGCCTAATTCCTTAATATCCTCTTCCATTACAGCTATTTCCTCCTACCTGATATGCCAGCTATTACAATAGAAATTAAATTCTTTCATATAAAACTTAATACCTGCTGTACTAGTGTACCGACATGTTGGTATTTAGCAAAACAACGCAGGATATTTGTTTATCTGCAAGGCAAATTTTTGACGGCGTAACGGTGGCTACGGCTAAAAAATTTAACGTAGCAGATGTACAAATAGACAAGTTTGTTTGCCTAATTATGAATGAGACAAGACACTAGTACATCGAATAATAAAAATACTGCATAAGAATTATATTATGCAGTATCTCTATTATTATGTATGAATCAGATGTCCAAAGACTGTTTTGTACATACTTCGTCAATCTATTGTAATAAATTGGCAAAGCCAATACACCAAGTATCTTTTAGCATTTGATTCAGATATCAGATATCACACCATGCAGTCTTTTTACTAACAGCGCTGCTACAAATCCAATGCAGGCTCCTGCGATACAGCCTGCTACCAAAAGAAAAGGAAGATAATACAGCAGGATTCCCTTTTGCTGCAAGATAAGAACCGCCACCGCAATCTGCCCGATATTATGGCAGACACCTCCGGCAATACTTATTCCATACACCGAAAACTTCTTTGTATACTTTAAAGCAGCCATCACCAAGAAGCTGAACGTTCCACCCGCCAGACTGTACAGCATCATAGACAGGTTTCCAAACGTAAGTCCTGACAGCACAATACGGACTATCGCAATGCCAAAGGTCTGCTTTAAGGAAGCTTCGTAAAGACAAAGTACGACAACAATATTGGAAAGTCCGATTTTAATTCCGGGTATCCCAAGTGAAATCGGAAGTAATGATTCTATATAACTTAACACAAATGCTACAGCGACAAACATTCCCATACGGGTTATTTTTTGTATCTTCATACTAATCCTCCCTGCCGCTCTTTGCAACACAACAATAGATTGCAGCCTTCACCAGCAAACCTATTGTCATGAATAGTAATGAAAAATGCTGCTTTTGCACTTTTCTAAAGAATTGGCCTAATTTTACCTGGGCGGTGCTTTTGCCGCCTTAATGAACCTTCATTCTTTACTCCCTTTCTCATTCAAAATATAATTGCTGCACATATAGTCTGAAATATAGAAAAGCAGGCACTTATCGTCAAAAGTATGATAGAAAATCACCTTTGTCTTATTCACCTCATACGCCATCATCTGCTCATCTAAAATCAGCGCCTCACCATACCGTTCCGTAAGCCTTGACAGGATTGCCTTGGTATCTGACGGCAAAAGCAGATACACACCCATATTGACAAACCCTTTAAAGAAATAGTAATAAATACTATGTACTCCGTTGCCTTTGCTCCCCTGTCCAAAAATCAAGCTCTTGGTTTCCTTTTCATATGCCAGAATGACAGGTTTTTCTTCCAAAAAGGTCGAATTATTAAAAGTCTCACCCCAGTCATATTCCATAAAACCATTGTCGCGGAAAAAGTCGACAATCACTGCTTTTTTGCTGGAAATTGGATATTCCACAGAAAGATACTGCTTATAACGCCTGTAAAAATCACGCACAATCAAAGCAGCTTTTTCTGTATTTGGATTTCTCTTTTCTCCTGCCGCCCTTCCGTCAATCGGCGGTATCCAGCCAGGCGGTGACATATGCTCAATAAATACATTGGCAATCTTTTCATCAAACTCTGTTCCTCTGCCTTTATAAATAATGTTTAATGCCTTGTCAATCTCCCATGCATCCTTATACTGGCGCTTACTGGTCAACGCATCAAATACATCGGCAATTTTAATTATCTTGGCAAAAAGATGCAGCTCGTCTCCCTTTAGACCATCCGGGTATCCCTTTCCGTCAATCCGCTCATGGTGGTGGCGTACACCGTCAATAATCTCTTCGCTGATTCCCACCTCAGATAACATCTCAGCGCCACGAATCGTATGGTACTTCATCTGCTCGAAATCACTCTGTGTATAAACACTCTGTTTATTTAAAACGTAATCAGATACGCCAATCTTTCCAATGTCATGTAAAAGCGCTGTAAATTCCAAATCAAACTGGTCATTCCTGCTCAGATTCAGCCAGATTCCGATATCCTTGGAAATGCTGGCTACACGCTGTGAATGACCCGCTGTAACAGGGTCTTTCGCATCAATTACAGAAATCATCAACGACAGCATGGAAAAATACATCCTCTGATGCTCTCCGCGCTCATGCTGTGCCTTGAAATAAATATACATAGAAAACAGCATCATTGAAATATAAGATGCCTTCTGCGGCTTTAACTTTTTCTTTAAGCCAATTACCGTATAAGTCACAACTTCCGATTCCACATCAAAGACCGGAAGCGGCACAAATGCCACGTAATTGATTCCCTGAAACAGATTTGACCTCGTCTGTATGACCGAAGAACTTGTACCGCCTTTTTCCTGCCAGAATTCATTCTCCACAAAACGTCTTCCCCTGTGGTTCTCTGCTGACAGCTCTTTTAAAAGAAACGATTCCTTATCCATAACAGGAAGCAGGAGTGAAGCAGAAATATCTTCTTCAATCTCATTCCGGTTTTTCATCAGATATTCTGAATATGAAACAGAATGTTCAATATCCATAATTGTCTTCGTAAAACGGATTACCGCATCAATCGGCAGGTTTCTTGCAACAATGCGCCTCAGCCAGTGTTTCACTAACAGCATTATCAGCAACGTACCTGTTAATGCAATTGTAAATTCTATCACTGGCAGATAACAGATATTCTTTCCTATCAGCCAAAAGTTTACTAAAAATAAAATTCCCGTTTCTGCCACATATACTAAAATACATATCAATTCTGACAAAAAGACAATGACAAGACCCAGCAGTAAAATACCTGCTAATATTAAGCATAGCTTTTCCTGAAAAAGAAGTGTCGGCGTAGTTGCTGCATTCTGAATTGTTGCCAGAACATCAATATAGTAACTTGCCAAATCCTGTGTATCACTTACCTCATTAGCATATTTTGACAAAGAATTTCTATCCTGAAAAAATACAATAGCATTCTCATATTTGTCCGTATTTTTATACTTTTTGGCAATATCATAAAAAGCATCCAGACTAAGGTATGTAATGCCAAATTCAGATGCCTGTCTGGTACGGATTGTCCCATCCTCTGAAGCATGCAGCGTATGTGTCTCACCAGACTTTTCCCTGTAAAGATAGGTTTGGTTCTCTTCATCATACTTAATAGAACCTCCATCCATTGTCATATAAAAATAAGGCAGGAAATTTCTGGAATATCTTGCTTCCCCTAAGATTTCAAAATGATTTTCACTACCATAATATCTATCTACAAATTTAATCTGTCCACAATTATCTTCTTTATAATAATAACCCGTATTTCGTGTACTGTAATGCCAAAATACATTTCCCGCTTCACGAAATGCAGGCATACATTTTCTTTCTGCCGTAACATCGGAAAGCAAGTCCGTCCCCAAAACAAAAACTCCTCTTGCCGAAGGTAACGTATTAGTTACCAGCCCTTTTATCTTTTCAATCTGTTTATTTTCCATCTCTTCTTTTGCTTCATCCGACAAGCCATTATCCGAAATGGATGGAATCGTAATAACATATATATCATTTTTTAATGGAAGCATTTCTTCCTTTTCCAGATATTCCGTATAAAAATTTTCTTCAATATCTTCATCTAAATAGCGGAATCCATGCACCAAAAATATACTTAGAAAAAAACAGAGCGCCAATACGATAAACAGACGTAAATCCCTTTTTAATATCTTTCTCATATTATCTCCAATCTGCCACTTCCCATGCAAATAATTACTACTTTAAAACAATATAGCCACTGTCCCCTTCTTCCCATTCTTATACCTGCCATAATACCAGTTCATATATGCATTTCCACTCTGTCATCCAGTGTTCCGGTACTTTTCTGCCATATAGTAAAATGGCAGTACATGGAAATATAATACCATGTACTACCACTTCTGAAAAGCATTTCTTTCCCTGAAAAGTATATTTTCCTATTTTACATCCTTAATACTAAAGCTCATCCTGCCCATTTTATCCTTACCACGGCAAACTACCTTAACACGGTCTCCAAGCGTCAGTACATCTTCTACATGATTGATTCTTTCATTGGCAATCTTTGAAATATGAACCATGCCTTCTTTACCTGGAGCAAATTCAATAAATGCACCAAATTCCTTAATATTAATTACTTCACCTTCCAAAATCTGACCTTCATAAAAATCGGTAGTGATAATCTTAATCAGACGGATTGCCTCCTCCATCATCGCTTTATCCTCACCGCAAATAGAAACTGCTCCATCATCTGTAATATCAATTTTCACATTGGTACGCTCAATTAGAGTATTTATTGTCTTTCCGCGCTGTCCAACCACATCACCAATCTTTTGTGGGTCAATCTGTGTCTGGATGATCTTTGGAGCATACTCACCAACTTCTTTTCTTGGTTCACTGATTGCAGGAAGCATCGTATTTTCGAGAATAAACATTCTTGCTTCCCTGGTACGCTTAATTGCTTCCTCTACAATCGGTCTTGTAAGACCATGAATTTTAATATCCATCTGAATTGCTGTAATACCGTCCTTTGTTCCTGCTACCTTAAAATCCATATCACCAAAGAAATCTTCCAGTCCCTGAATATCTGTCAGAACCAGATAATCATCATCCGTCTCGCCTGTTACGAGTCCACAGGAAATTCCTGCAACCGGCTTTTTAATCGGTACACCTGCTGCCATCAGTGACATAGTAGATGCACAAATACTTGCCTGCGAGGTAGAGCCGTGTGACTCCAAAGTCTCGGATACGGTACGGATCGCATACGGGAATTCTTCCTCGCTTGGAAGAACCGGAAGCAATGCACGCTCTGCCAGTGCGCCATGACCGATTTCACGACGTCCCGGACCACGGCTTGGCTTTGTCTCTCCTACAGAATAGGATGGAAAATTGTAATGGTGCATATATCTCTTTGCTGTCTTGTTGGCATCCAGCCCGTCCACCTTCTGCTGCTCTGATAACGGCGCCAGAGTTGTAATCGTACAAATCTGGGTTTGTCCACGTGTAAACATCGCAGAACCATGCACCCTCGGAATCAAATCCACCTCTGCTGCCAACGGACGAATCTGGGTGATTTCACGCCCGTCCGGACGCTTATGGTCTTTCAAAATCATCTTGCGGACTGTCTTTTTCTGATACTGGTACACAGCCTCATCTAAGATTTCAAGCCATTCCTCATTTTCTGCAAATGCCTCGGCTAACTTTTCGGTCACGTTACGGACATTTTCCTCTCTGGTCTGCTTATCATCTGAAAATACTGCCTCTTCCATCTCTTCCGGCGGAACAATTTCTTTGATTGCCGCAAACATCTCTTCCGGAATGGCACAGCTTGTATATTCATGCTTCTCTCTTCCGACCTCTGCTACAATAGAATCAATAAACGTAATAATTTGCTGATTCACCTCATGGCACTGATAAATCAATTCAATCATCTTGTCTTCCGATATCTCATTGGCACCGGCTTCAATCATAATAACCTTCTCTCTGGTAGAAGCTACGGTAAGACGCAAATCTCCATTATCCCACTGCTCCTGATTCGGATTGACAATACACTCTCCATTTACCATGCCCATCTGTGTTGTTGCACAAGGACCGTCAAACGGAATATCTGAAATACTGGTTGCAATTGCAGAACCAAGCATTGCTACAAGCTCAGGCCTGCATTCCGGGTCTACCGAAAGCACAAGATTGTTTAACGAACAGTCATTGCGGTAATCCTTTGGAAATAACGGACGCATCGGCCTGTCAATGACACGGGCTGTCAACACTGCATTCTCCGATGCCTTTCCCTCACGTTTATTAAAACCACCCGGTATCTTTCCGACAGAATACATTTTTTCCTCAAACTCCACAGAAAGCGGGAAAAAGTCAATTCCCTCTCTTGGCTTTTCTGATGCGGTAGCCGTGGATAGTACTGTTGTATCACCATAATGCATTAATGCTGCACCATTTGCCTGCTTTGCAACCCGTCCCACTTCTACGGTCAGTGTCCTGCCAGCAAGCTGCATGGAATATGATTTGTATGCCATTTATATCTCCTTTCTTCCTCAGGGGAGTCCCCTGTCACGCAGTACTGCGTCTTTGATTTATTTTCTTAAATGCAGACATAGACCGAAACAACTGAAAAATCCACCTTCCAGATGCACTTTTCAGAAGTCTCGGGAAGCGTCTGCACACTATCTTACTAAATATAACACGAACCCGGATGTTTCGCAAGTACCTATTCTTGAAACAAGTTGCTGTTACTATTATTTAGCTGGTCCGGTACGCCATGCGTAAAATCAAATCCCCCAACGCTCCTACGCCGAAAATTTGCCTTGCAGATGAACGAATAGCCTGCGTGTTTTTATAAATATCAATATGCAGTGTACTAGCGCTTGTCTCGTTGCTCCACTGGAATCAGCCGTGAATAGTGACAATATCCAGCAAAATCGCCAAAATGCATAACACCAGAATAAATGTTAAAAATGCATAAATACCTCGAAGCACATAGAAAGCCCTGCTGCTAAAATGTCCTGCCCCGGGGAGTTTGTCCGCCACTCCCAGATAATTAAAAAGAACCAGTATACTGCCAAAGATTCCAATTCCGCTGAAGACTCTCGTTAAAATCAGTTCCGTTGCCGATTTTGAATCAAAATCCGTTGTGGCAGCTATATCAATAATCATGCCATAACAAACCGTTGCCACTGCCATTTTCCATAATTTCAGCGTGCGAAATCCCGGCGGAAGAAATTTTTGCCACGCTTTGGCATAAATTGTTGTTTCTGGTTCATTGTTCATAGAAACAGAAATATTATTTACATCTGTTTGTACACTATTGTATGTATCAGGAGAAACACTGCTCTCTGTCAAATATTTTGCATCGTTACCAAGACATTCACTTAATGCCTGACGCAGTTCAAAAACATTTTGGTATCTATGCGCCGGACTTAATTTGATACATCTGTTTACTATGTTTCCAAAAGAGCCGCCAGCTAACCTTTCTTCCGGCATCTGCCCGGTCAAAAGATAATTAAATAGCATGCCGCAGGAATAAATATCAGACCTTGCATCCGTCTGTCCGAAACCAAAATGCTCCGGCGCTGCATAGCCCGCGGTTCCCATATACTCTGTATCCCGATTTTTATTTTTATCATACGTTCTCGCGATATCAAAATCCATCAGTTTCACAACCCCATCATTTGATACCATAATATTTTCCGGCTTGATATCCCTGTGAATAACAGGAGGTTTCATAGAATGCAGAATAAACAGTATATTGCAGATATCTGTCATTATGTATGCTGCATATATGGGATTCATTTTCCCCTGCTGTACTAATTCATCAAGCGTGTCACCGTTAATATATTCTTCTATGACAATAAATTCATCTTCCAAAGAAATGCACTCGTAAATCTTTGGAAGATTTTTTGACGTAATCCCCTGTATCGCATAATACACTTCCCTGTGTGCAGAGGATAATCTCTTTTTGACAAAAAATTTCCCTGACTGTCTATGGCGGACCAGTAAAAATTGCCTGCTCTCTTTTAACGGTACAATTTCCTCATAAAAAGACAGTCTGCATTCCTCTGATATTACATTCATTTTCCTTCTCCTTCCTCTCATGTGCCTGCGTTACTATTCTCTGCATGTACAGTAGCGTGTCTGCTGTCAGCGTACCATTTTAGATTGTGTTTATGGTAAAATTATGCAAAAATATTATGGCATATGTGCGAATTTTCACACAGAAAGCCACAACTCTGTAAAGATAATACTGATGTCAAGAGCAAAAGGTATCTTCCCTCTGGCATCATAATAATAACATAAGTGACGAGGAAAGAAAATGGATAAAAAGACAACCGGAGAACTCCACAAAATTTTAAAAAATATAAAGAATGGGCAGGAACTTGTAAACTACATAAATAATGAACTGCCCCCGCAGGACAGCATGACTTTTCATGCGTATTACAGTTTCTATCTGGAGCAGCATAACCTTGAAAAGGCAAAAGTAATCCAAATTTCAGGAATAAGCCGTACCTATGCATACCAAATCCTGCAGGGTGAAAAAAATCCCAGCCGCGACAAAATACTGGCACTTACCCTTGCCGCCGGAATGGATTTAGCAAATATAAACCACTGCCTGAAACTGGCTGGCATGAATGAATTATATGAAAAGGTAAGAAAAGATGCCATTATACTATTTGCCCTTAACAAAAATCTGGATATTATGGATATAAATGAACTACTTTTTGAAATGGACGAAGAACCATTTAGCCCTCTATAGTTATGGTTAAAAAAGGGGAATGCGCTGGCATTCCCCTTTTCTATTTACCGAGAAAAATGATTTTTTCATCAGACCACAATGAGTTATTCTCATACTCCAATTCAAGGTCTTTTAGTTTTGCTTTTTTAGGAACTTCAAAGATAACACTTCCGTTCTTTTTCCTGCCAGCAGACAGTTCTGTAAGAAACAAATTGCTGTCGGAATCATTTACATAGGCATCTTCACATTTTTCCCCATCTGCATAGCATGAAAAGTCCCCCACATAGGCATCTTCTTTTCCAATATTCTTAAAAGTAAAACGATATTAAACATACTGGCATCAGAGGAACTGTCTGCTTTCGTGCTGTCAGAAGAATTATCCTCGTCTTTATCTTCCGAAACATTCTCATCCTCTTTTGATGATGCTTCGGAAGTCTCTTTTGTTTTGGTTGTATCCTCGCTTGCACATCCTGCAAATATACTGCTGCAAACTATAGCAACAGATAATAGAAATGATACTCCTCTCCTTTTCATTATGGTTATATCCGCCTTTCTCATTTTTGAATGCCCTCTCAAATCCAAGAAGGCATCTGTAGGATTTGTAAAAAAATCATGGCAGTCTTTTTTCTTTCTGCAGGATTCCTGTGATTATAAATACTGCCGCAAAGATAAAACTTAGAACAGACCATATCCTCAAATCGGAAAATGAGCCTGCATATGCAATTCCCAGCAGTCCGCCAACTGCATAAAAGCAGCCTGCTACAATTGTTCCTGTTTTTAATCTTCGGCAGCAGATTCCGACTATTCCTGCAATAAGCATACAACATGCAAGTATAAATCCTGCCGAACCGCTTACTTCACCATTTTCCTCCAGTGCATTGCCTAATCCTGCGGCACATGACTGAAAGGAAATAAGAAGAAATAAAACAATTGAAATAATACCAATTACAAGCCTTGAAACTTTTATAGGAACCTCCTCCTTTCCTATTTCACCTTATTTCTGCGCATAACGCAATGTTTGTGCAAGCAACGCGCAGCCACAAACTTGCCAGATGAAAAATTTATTTTTCACTCTTGATTCTTGTATACTCCTCAAATTACCGGTTTTAACGAGTAGACTGGTATTATTTTACAATATATTTTTTTCTGTTTGGTATGCCGTTGGCAGACATAACTAAGATTTTCATGTGCGTTGTGCCAGTATTACTAAGGCGGTTAAATATGCTGAATCACTTTAATAAAATATCCCCCTCCTTTGTTACGATTTTTAGCCTGCCCTTTCCAGTACCTTTCTTCTCATAGTACCAGCCATCCCCTTTCGACTTCTTTGTACCACCTCTCATCTTTCCTAATACAAGTATATCCCCATATTTTGCACTGACAGTTGCCGCCAAAGAATTAAATCCTTTCTTATCCAGATGAAGCACAATATCTCCATCTGTGCTATTAATCTGTAATTTTCCTGATACCTTCAAAGCAACCGCAGCAATATCCCCATACTTAGTTGTTATCTGCATATTTCCCGATACAACAGAACCTGCCGCTGCAATATCCCCCTCTACAGCATTGATTTTTGCCGTTCCTGAAACCTGAATGGCAGAAAGAGCAATATCTCCATTTTTCACCTGTACGTTCATATCTTTACAATGAATCTTTTTGCCTATCGCCAAATCCCCTTCTGTCATATTTACCCTGCTGTTCTTTATCACAGTGTCTGCTGATACATAAAGCGTTACCTTCGGCCAGTATTCCCACCACTTCTTTCCTATCTTCTGTTTCTTCTCCTTGTTCGAAAGCTTTTTTATTCCTGTTTCTTTCAGATACAGTACACCATTTTTAACAGAATAAGTAAGCGGATTCTTACTGTTTTTGCAATAAATGGAATAGGATAAACTACTTTTCTGTTTTTCGGTAGAAACTATTTTTAAATCCAAATCCGTCAAATCAGCTTCTATGCTATGTATTGACGGCAATTGCTCCCTATTTCCCTCAAATACCTTTACCTCCCCTTCTGCAGCACCTCTTACGCTGGCAGCATGGCTTTCACAAACTCCCCCTGCCATGCATAACAGCAATATCGCTACCGTAATTCCAAATATTTTTACCTGCTTCATTTCCTCGACCTCCCGCTTTTTCTTATAGACTAGTACAACGAATATTAAGTAATTGGCAGTTTGACTTGCTTATTTTCCTGATAGCACTACTCCCCAAGCTCGACGTAGTGTCTTGTCTCATGCACCAGACATCTGGTTCTGCTTTTATTCCCGCGAAGCAACAAACCAAGGGCAAGCTTGCTGCGGGATATTTGACTACTGTATCGAAATATCACCTTCTTCCATATCTACATTCAGATATTTACTGGCAGATCCATCTCTTTCATAATGCCCACTCCTTTTCTTACCACCTAGAGAACGGGCTACCGATAACTCGCCATCTTCTGTATCCACCGTCATTTTCAATCCAGAAAGAGATTTCTTCTGTATCTGGAGCGAAATATCCCCACTTTCACTGGCAATATCAATCTTTCCAAACGCTCCAAGATTTGAAAGTGCCACATCGCCATCCGCTGTATTTATCTGCATCTTCCCTGTAATGCTAATAGATGATCCTGAAATATCTCCACATTCTGTCTGAAGGAAAAGTCCTTTCGATTCTTTAAAATCAGAAATCGCTATATCTCCATCACCAGACAAAATTTCTACTGCCCCTGCGCTAGCAAGGCCTGAAATACGGATATCCCCATCTTCTACCTTTATTTTCATTCCTTCTGATGCTTTAAATCCTGCGCAGGAAATATCCCCGTCAGCTGTATCAATCTGCACTGTCCCATCAACACTCAGTCCAGATGCACTGATATCTCCATCCGCTGTATCGAATCCGGCTGTCCCCTTAATATTCAAGTCAGATACACTAATATCTCCATCTGCCGTATTAAACTGTAAATCTTCTGAAATTATACTATTTGATAAAATGATATCCCCATCTTCCGCTTTCAGCACTGCTTTCTGACAGGAACCATCTTTAATGTTCATATCTCCGTCGACTGCCTTTATCTCCATAAGATTACAATGAAGTCCATTTATTGTTAAATCACCGTCTGCCATATTCAAATTGCAGCTCTTTAAAACAGTATTTGAAGGAACATACAATGTAATGTAACTATAATACTTATTTGTCATACTGTCTGTATTCCAAATCCAGCTTCTTAAAGAAGGTGCCTTAAAATCTTTCTCTGCCAGCTTCAATAGTCCATTCTCCAAATGATAAGACAGCGGATTTTTACGATTCATGCAATGTAACTCATAAGACATATGAAAATCATCATCATCTGAAACTGCTATATCCAAATCAATATAATTTAAATCTGCTGTTATACTGCTAACAGAATCCAGTCTGATATCATCTGACTGCCATGTTTTGATACCATTTGTATCTTCCTGTATACCATCTGTATCATTTTTTTGTATATTGCCAACTTTGATATCTCCTGTATCAACTTTTATATCGCCGTTTTCTTTCCTATTTCCCATACTCGCCAAAAGAACAATGGCAGCCACCCCAAAAAGCAAAAGAAAAATGCCAAACAGGATTTTTATTTTTCCCTGTTTTCCTCCTTTATGTCCATTCTTTGGATTCTGGCTTAGCAGATTGTTTACGATATCTGCTGCTGCCTCTTCTGGTGTCCCAAGCTCTTCCATTGCCTGCTGCTCGCCGACCTCTTCAAAATATTCCGTAAAATACTCCATTGCATTTTCATAATCGGACTTTGGTAATTTCTTCAAATGTTTTTTTAACTGATTTAAATACTCTTCCCGGTTCAATCCCTTATCCTCCCTTCTATAATGCCGTCAATCGTATCACGGTAAGACTGCCACTCTTCTTTTAAAAAGACCAGCTGGCCCCTTCCCTTTTCCGTAATAATATAATATTTTCTCTTTCTTCCCTGGTATTCCCTGACATAAGTAGTCACATACCCATTATTTTCCAGCTTTCTAAGAATCGGATACAGCGTTGACTCCTTAATCTGGGAAACCTTTTTTATCGTCTGGCTGATTTCATAGCCATACGACTCTTTTCCATCCAGTACAGATAGAATCAGACATTCAATCAATAATGCAGAAATCGGATAGTACATATCATCCCCCATATATGTAAAATTTTTATATATAAATTTTCTATATATTATCATGTTCTCCCTAACCTGTCAATAAGTTAAAATTTAAAAGGACATAAGCTTTCTCCATATGCCTTTACGCTGTTATTATGATGCTAAATGATTACTTAAGCCATTTGCATAAACTGCGGCTTCAAGTTTTTTGCATCATTTAACATGAAAAAATGGAAGAATTTCAGTATTTCTTCTACTGAAATTCTTCCATTTTTTTACATCATCATGGCATTTTCGCCCGTTGTGCTATCTTCAATATCCTTTGCTTCATAATATAATACCAGATAGTACTCCTTACAAATTTAGGAATATCCACACCGTCTAAAAACTCTTTTATACCAACATAATTTTTTTGTAATCTTTAATCCAATTGAAAAAACTTCCTTATCAGGATTTCCTTTTACAAAATCATAATCTGCAAAAATACGAGCCATTTCTTCCTGAACTTTTGGTTCATTTTTGATATCTATCTCTGATGTGCGGTAGTAATAATCCGCCTGAATCCCACAGGCAGTAAATTTTATCACTTTCCAAATCTGCCGGGACAAAATCTTGACAGCGTAGTGGTCATCAACAAAAATCGCTTTGCGATTTTTGCTAGGGGAATGCGCTGGCATTCCCCTTTTTTAATCATTTTCCTCCTGTACCTGTTCTAATAAAACAAGTAATTCATCTATGCTTTTTTTAGACACCATTTTTCTCCTTCCGAATCATATTTTTCAAAAAAACTTAACAGCTTTTCCCTGTATAATTCCGGTGCGACATATGCACTACAACGGTGCCTTGCCTCTGGAATGATGAAAATTTCCTTTGGAGCCTGACATATCGCATAATTATATCTTGTATTCTTCTCATCTACATAAGTATCTTCTAAACCATGAAAAAATAAAACCGGTCTTTTATTTGTCTCCATAGCTCTCGTCGTATCGGCATCTTTCATGCGAAAACCAGCTAAAAGCCTGCAAAATAAGTTCAATCGGAATAATAATAACCCAACCCATTTCAGATGAAACCAGTTAGCTGCCATATCCTGAACCTGCCCTTTCATGGAGCGAAAACCACAATCCGCAATCAGACCTCGTACCTCCTGCGGCAGTTTGTGTCCCGATGCCATAAGCACTGCTGCTGCTCCCATGGATTCCCCATAAATATAGACAGGCAATTTTTTCTTATTCCGTCTGGCAATATAATATGCCCAATTCTGTACATCATACTGCTCCATCGCCCCAAAGGTAATATATTCTCCCTGACTCGCGCCACAGCACCTCTGGTCAATAAAAAGCAGGTTGCAGTTATTTTCATGAAGGAATCTGGCAATCGCCGCAAAATCCCCAAAACCACTGCCTTTGTATCCATGACTTAAGAGCACAAATCTTTTTGCATTCTCCGCCGGTAAATAAAAAGCATGCAGCCTCAGTCCATCTCTGCTCCTAAGATAACAGTCCTGCATATTCTGCCGCCTGCACCACTCTTTGCCGCCTTCATACTCCTCCTCGAATTTATATCTTGGATGATTCACTTTGATATGTGATAATTGAAACCATTTCCTCTTCGACTGCTTTTTATGCTCTTTACAGCGGACCATTAAATCAAAAAAAGACCAGCCAAGTGCCATAAATACAGTAACTGCCACAACAATAGTGCCTACTGTCTTAATTATCTTCTCTTTCATAATACTATCTTCAACCTCTTTTTCGATATACTACTATTTTACTGTTCACAACCGTTCTAAATACCATGCATAAAACCAACAACTTTGATCCCCCTTGCCCTCACCTTCTAACCCTAGTACAACATTATAATATCATTACCATAAAAAAGCAAATTTTTGCATAAACAGCCGTAATACCAAAACCGCTGTCCCAAAGTATTATTTAATGAGAAATGTCGTTCCAATCCCCTCTTTGCTGTCCAACGCAATCACTCCATCCTGGCAGAAGATTCCCTTGACAATCAATGCAATCATAGACAGTATTCTATCAGTTATCGCAACACTATATTGCTTATCCAGATTGATGCAATCTTCCTCTTCAAAAACACTGCTTAATTCCGTTTCCGATTTCTCCTGTTTTTCTTCCGCCAGCTCTTCTTTCCCATCTTCTAGGACAATCTCTTCTTCTGTATCATGATTGTTAGAGCAGGCCGCTAAAATAAATACACATGCATTCTTTTCTAACTGCTTCCTAATCAGTTTTTCTATTTTTGTTACGATATGTTTTAATAAAACTTTGCAAAAAACTCCTGTAGCGGAAATACCAACTATGTTGCAAGTATGATATATTTCTGATTGAAAGAACTTCATTTTCTTTTTCTCGAATAACGGCTCTTTTTTGTCCTGCTTTTACATTTCATTTCTTCCTCCATTAAAGCATAATCTCTATATCCGCCCAATATATTACACGTGTAGGATTTTAGTGCAAAAAATTACTCTTTTAATAGAAACGTGTTTTCAAGTATTACATCGGTAAGATTTAAAAGTCAATCGTTTTTCTAATACTTTTGACAAAATTATTACTATTCTCATTTTCTATCCTCTCCCGAAGTCCGCCCCAAGTAGCGGAGTATTTTGTCTAGCTCTTTAATGTTCAGTTCTATCGGATCGTAATCGGGATAACCACTGAGAAGAACCTGCCCATATTGTCTATACCGGTCTTTCAAACCTGCAGCCTTACGCATCTGAACACAGATTGCAGATACCTCGTCAATCGTCTGCGCTGACAAGCTGAATTTTTCACTACGTCTGCTCACCATATGTAATCTTACTCCTTCTTCTTTATATAGACGGCTGCCAGCGCAGACGCAAGTACAAAGCCCTTGACTGCTGGCAAAACATAATAAGGAACAGAACATAAAATCAGTCCGTTTTCCAATATGACGATAAGTGCTGCCCCCAGCGTTGTTCCTAAAATAAATGGCTTTTCTTTTCCGCCCACAGACCTTCCCACAAATACTGCCGCAAGCGCAGTCATCAAATAATTGTCACAGCCGCCAAGCTGTGCGGCTGTATTTCTAGAGCAGACCACAACTGCCCCGATTCCAATAAAAACTGCCGTGACCATTCCCGCTAGAAAACGGTATTTTGCCACCGAAATGCCGGATAGCTCCGCCGCCTTTTTATTGGAACCTATGGCATATAGAAATGCCCCCAGCTTTGTATGCTGTAAAAATATATGCGCCACGACAATGCACAGAAGCATAATCAGGATAATCCAAGGTGTCTGCCCAATTTTTGCAAATGCCGCCTCAAATGTAACCCTTTTTGGGATTGTTCCGTCCGGCAGGTTCATCCCTGCGGATATTCCTCCACCCCCTGTAAACCATTGTCCGATTCCCTGATGGATAAACATCAGGGCACAGGTCGCCAACATATCCGGTATCTTGCATATAAGAATTAAGAACATAGTAAGCAGGTAAGCAGTCATCGTAAAAACAATACAGATTACAATGGACAGCCATAATGGTAAGCCATACCATAAATAACATGCCATAAATACATACCCAGCGCAGCTTGCCAGGGTGCAGGTGGACATATCAAACCCGTCGCATGCAAGAGTTACCGTAAAGGCTATTGCAAGGATTGTTGTAATCGACATGGAACGCAGGATATTTACCACATTGCCATAGGAAGCAAAAGAACCGCCTGTATATACAGAAAAGAACAAAACTGCAAGCAGTGTAACAATAACCGTTGCCTGTTTCAGACAAAACAAACCTATTTTATTTCCCCGTTCCTTATCCATCGTGCGAAACCTCCAAAATCTGATGCATCAATTCCTGTTCATTCACATCATTTGTCATAAAATTTCCTGTAACCACACCACCGTTTAAAACATAAATTCGATTCGTAACCGCAAGCAGCTCCGATACATCAGAGGATGCGTAAATAACAGCACGCCCCTCTCCTG
Source organism: uncultured bacterium (assembly GCA_947643145.1). Lineage (GTDB taxonomy): Bacteria > Bacillota > Clostridia > Lachnospirales > Lachnospiraceae > Butyribacter. Next base: position 60,528 of record CANRVD010000004.1, read on the forward strand.
CCAGCTCCCGTATCAAAGCAAAAAGCTCCTGTTTTGCCCCAATATCCACTCCCTGCATGGGTTCATCTAAAATGTACAGATTGCTTTTTGCCACCATCCATTTGCCAATCACCGCTTTTTGCTGATTCCCACCGGAAAGGAAACGGATTTCCTGTTTCGCGCTGCTGCATTTAATTCCGATTTCACGAATATAGGCATCCATGTACTTTTCCATTTTCTTTTTCTGCCAGAACCCAAAATGGCAAAAAGCAGGTAACGCAGCCACGCCGAGATTAAATGCGGTTTCCATTGTTGGGAAAATGCCTTCGCTGCGCCTCTGCTCCGGAACCAGCGCAATTCCTTTCTGAACTGCCTCCACAGAATTCCTGATGGTAATCCGCTTTCCACCCATATATATCTCTCCGCTTTCTACTTTCCCTGCACCAAACAGCGCCTTGCAAATTTCTGTCTTGCCAGCACCGGTAAGTCCTGCCAGCCCCACCACCTCTCCTGCTTCCACATGAAAGGATATGTTATGGAACTTATTCCGGCTGTCACTTAAATTACTTACCTCAAAAAACGGACAGCCCTCGGGTGGTTTTCCCGTTTTCTTTGAAAAGCCGCCTTCTGCATTCCTGCCATTTGCATATACGGATGAATGCCCAAACATTGCACAGATAATTTCATCCTGTTTTGTTTCTGGCGTAATCTCAAATTCTGCTGTTATACGCCCGTCACGCATAACGGTACATTTCCCACAGATTTCCATAATTTCCGGTATTCTGTGGGAAATAAAGATCACTGCACTTCCTTTTTCTCGTGCCAAAAAGCGTATCACTTGAAACAGGCGCTCCGTTTCCGCCTTGCTTAAAGCCGCTGTTGGTTCGTCCAGAATTAGCAGCCTGCACTCCTGATGAACCGCTTTGGCAATCAATAAAAGCTGTTTTTCAGAGAGTGACAGTTCTCTTCCCCTATGCTCTGGTACAAGTTCCAAATGAAGTTCCGAAAGAATTTTTGCTGCATCTTCCACAATGCTTTTTCTGTGATATAACTTTTTCTTCCCCAGAGCCAAATCTCCCATCAACAAGTTTTCCGCAACCGTAAAATCCGGCAGAATCGCCTCGTCCACTTCCTGATATACGATATGGATTCCCAGCCTTGCGGCATCCGCAGGACTGCGAAGTGATACCTTTTGTCCATTACAGCGGATTTTCCCCGCATAGGAGCGGCAGATACCAGAAAGTACCTTCACAAACGTTGACTTGCCTGCCCCGTTTGCTCCAACCAAAGCCCAGATTTCTCCAGCCTTTATTTCAAAATCCACCTCATCCAAGGCTTTCACGCCCGGAAACTCCACGCTGACCCTATCTGCTGTCAAAATAAATTCTTCCATAAAACTAATACCCTATACATTCCTTAAGCCAGTCGCTTGTTACATAGTTTGCCACATTTCCATAGGTATCTGGAGCCACATCATAAATATTCTCAATCGTTGTATTCGTGTTTAAAATATCCTGCGTGATCAGTGTTGCCGGCATTTCAATATAGTTTGTCGCATCCGCAGAGCCGGGTGCTGTGATTGCATCATAATCACCATTTAGCTCCAATGCGAGAATCCTTACTCCCTGCTCTCCGTTTGCCTTAAAATCCGTGCAGGCACACGCCTTCCACTGAGAATCTGCCTCAAGCATATACTGAATGTCCATATTGCAGATGTCCACGGAAACAAGGGGAATGTCTTTCCCTGATTCCTTCAGTGCCTGATAACAGCCCTGCGCATAGGCATCATAGGCCACCCAGATGGCATCAATACCGCCTTCTTCATAACGCATAAGCGTTGCCTCCATCACATCATGCATGGAAGCGGTGGCATTGTTATAATCCGTAGGTCCAATCACCTCTACCGTGTTAATCTTTCCTGCTGCTTCAAATTCCTGATAGCCTGTCTCGCGGCGGTCAAATGCCGCAATATAGTTTGGGCCCACCCATACCTTTAAGATGTTTACTGTTTCTTTATCCGGGCACAGATCTTCACAGATGTAATCTAAAAGACCTGTTGCAAAACCCGCATCGTCCTGAAAGAACTGTGTCACGCCATCAATCGTCTGCACCTGACCTGAAGCATCCTTAAACTGCGTATCAAAGGTGACAATCTTTAAGTCAGGATAATCCTGCAAAAGCTTCGTCAAAAATGTGTAAGAATAGTCCTGCCCTCCATGTGACAAATACAAGCCGTCATAGTCTCCTGCCGCACAAGTGCTGATATAGTTTTGGAATGTGGTGTCATCCCCATCCGAAAAGAAAATATCACAGGTCATCCCAAGATTTTCTGCCGTTTTCTTGCACTGATTCGCACATAGCTGGAAAATTTCGCTGGACGGCATATTCAATATGTATGCAATCTTCTTTCCCGATACCGGAGAGTTTTGTGTGTTCCCCATCGGCTCCGTCTTATCTCCCGCTGGCTTCGTTCCACAACCAGTCATCACCAAAAGCAGTATCACTATCATGCAAACCGCACCTAATCGTCTCTTCATTTCTGCTTTGCTCCTTTTCCTCTATCAATTTATTCCATCCCCATTTACTAATCTCCTCGTATTTTATATAAATGCGGCCCTGTCATGGAAATGCTTACCTTGAATTTATGAATGGCATAATTTTTCTCCTTAATCACCGATATCCGTATGTCCCTGCTCAAATTCCCACTGAAGCCCATACTTATCAATAAAATAGAAATACTTTGTATTCCCCAAAATATCTGCTGCCTTCTGCTTTGCCTCTGCATCCCTTTCCTTCTTCTGATCAAAGTAATAAAAATCAGAAGGCTCTGTTTTACTGATTTGATATACCTTATAATCTTTTGTCGTATTGATCAGCGTCACGTCGGGCTGCGCTTTTATATATTCAAACGCTTCTTCAATATTAACTACCTTCAGCGCTACATGCCTTGCACCGCTGATATCATTCGCCTTGAAAATAACTGGCTCTTTTCGTCCCTCGGGATAGTGGTAGCACATTAACTCAATAGTGAACTTCGTTCCCGGTACATCCATGAAGCCGATGGATACGTCACCCTCCTCTGCCTCCTTAATGAACCCTCCCGCCTGAAAAAAGCCTTTGTTTTTCCAGTGAGGGATATGCTGATTCGGAACTGCGCCCAAAATCCTCTCATAATACCCAAACGCTTCCTCCACATCATCTACGAAAATACATACATGCGATAATCCTGTAAAAATAGGTTTTTCCATTTTAACTCTCCTTTACTTTTTTAATGCCCCTGTCGCGGCACAATGCCTCGCCTCTATACTCTCTGCGAAACTATTCAACTAGAAACTCCTTAATGGATTTTCTGCGTTTTTCTTATAATAGCAAAAAAACCACTCAAAAAAGTGGTTTTGGCATAATTGGCCGATTTTCAGGCATAATTGGTTAAATGAAATTTCACAAACCGATTGACAGGCTTATAAATGCAGAACTGCACAGGCAGAACAGACATCATCTTCTATCCTGTAATCCAGAGTGCCGTCATGTTTCTGACAGACGGTAAGAATACTCGAAATACCGATGCCTTTTCCTGCGGGCAGACTGCCAGAAAGTTTCAGTTGTTCCGAGCAGGTGTTATTACAAACGATAATCAGCCTGTTGTTTTGCAGCCGGAATAGTAATTCAGAATGTGCCTTTGCATAGGTATCTAAAGCTGCCCGGATTATTTCCAGCTCCTTTTGTATATCACCGCATATTGCGGTCTTTATCAATGACATTTTCATATCAGCAGCCACACAACTTTGCCAACCCTCATAAAATCCGTTGTTAATCATACAATAAACATTAATATTCTTATTGCTGAATCCCCTTTTTTCAAGCTCAATAAGAAAGCGTAGCAAGCGTGAATTCAAACTGTCAATATAAAGAGGAAATACAAATATAAGTACCTCACTGTTTTGTATCTGTGAAAACTGCGTTTTAGAAAAATCCATTTTACATACATTGTATATTACTACTTTGTTTCCCTTAATAAATGGTATTAAATATTCAATAAGCAATTCGGATGTACTTTTACTTGCTTTGGGGCTTCCGTTTATAATGCAGATTTTCATCTGGCAGTTACCTCCCTGCATAAGTGTTCTATTGAATTTGAAAATGAAATTTCATAGTTCTTCACATAATATTTTTACGTGAAAATAGAAAATCATAATAAAATGGATTTTGATAAAAGAATATCACATATGTTTTTCCAAGCATAAGAAGCAAAGAGGGACTATCTTTATATTCCAAAGCTGCTTTCTCTAATGCAGTAGAAAATAAATCCATAACATACTGCTGCATTGCAACTATAAATTCATCTTTGGTCTTAAAATGAGCGTAAGGTGCCGCATTGCTGACACCACACATTTCAGCAATTTTGCGTAAAGATAACGTTTCTTCCCCCTCCTGTTTAATGAACTCTATTCCTGTTTCGATTAAAGCACGTCGTAAATCACCATGATGATATGACTTTTCATTCATATAGCTTTCCTCCAATCTTTACAATGATAAGATGATACCATTTAATCTTATCATTGTAAAGATTTGGTTGAATGCCGCCAACGGATTCACCTACTTTTTGCAAGACTTCAAACTTCAAGGCAGCAAGCCCGGACAGTACGGCTCGTTTCCAACTCCTATTTCTCCTTATTTTAATCTGTAATTTAAAAGATAAACATTCTTAATAATAAACTGTATTATTGTAATGGCTACTGCCACATAGATATATCCTTCCCTAAAGCGCATAAAGGCAAACCGCCCCTTTGACAAAAAGTGCAACACACCCCGCAGCATAAAAACAATATATATCACTCCCATATAAGGCACAACCGGATGATAAAAGAACGATTGAATAAACCTGCCCCCTATAAAGGCAAAAAAAGCTCTCGTCCCACCACAGCCCGGGCAGTAAAAGCCTCCCTGTTTCCGTATCCAGCAGTCATACTGCAGGCTTGCAATTGAAAATGGAGTATAATAATCAAGAAAAAGCACTGTCAAAGCAAAAACTCCCAAAAGCAACCCTGCCATCCACACAGCAAACTCGGTCTCTTTCTTTTCTGAAAAAAAGTATTCTGCCACTGTTTTCTCTTTTCGATTCTTTTCCGTCATCTCTTCCCCACTCCTGCGATATTGATTCCTTCATCAAGTAAATATCACAATTCTTGCCTGTTCAAATGTTCCTCCGCAACATTCTACTCTAATACATATGCTTCAAAACCTTCCGAATACCAAAGCCTGCCATCCGATGTAATAAATAAGGCATACACATCCTCAAGGGAATTAATATATTCCATGCCTTTCTCCTTCCCTAACGCAAAGCAGGTAGTAGAAAGTGCATCACCATCTACCGAATTAGCTGAAAGGATTGTGACCCCATACAAATCATTCTCAAATGGATATCCCGTCTTTGGATTTATAATATGATGATACAACTCGCCGTCTTTTGTCCTGAAATATCTTTCATAGATTCCAGAGGATACTACAGACAGGTTCTTAATCCCTACCACTGCCGCTGTCTCATTTCTGTCCGCAAATGGCTGCTGGATGCCAATCCGAAAGGCCTCTCCATCGTTCTTTTCTCCAATGCAGAGCACATTTCCTCCCAGATTAATCGTTGCACCGCTCACTCCCTGCTCTTGCAGATATCTTTTCAAATCATCGGCAATATATCCCTTTGCAATTCCCCCCAAATCAATTTTCTGCCCCGGCTGCATAATACAAAGACTGTTGCCTTTGATAGAAAGCTTTCGGTAGTCCACATACGTTAGCGCTTCTTTGATTACTCTCTCATCCGGCACTTCAGGGTTCTCCGTCTTAAAATCCCATAAAGAAGTTACCGGCGCTATCGTAATGTCAAAATTCCCCTTAGAAGCCTCGGAATACCGCTGGCCTGTCTGCAAAATGTCACACAGCATATCCGACACAGTAAACTCCATACCTCCATCTGCCCGAAGCGTAAAATCTGCTATATTTTTCTCTGGCCTCTGCTGCCCAATCCTTCCTGTTATGTCAGCAATTTCTTCCTGCGTATACTTTTCTTCCAATCCAGCTGCTTTCTGCTTTCCCTGCAAATACTCCTCTGACATAATGATTTCACTGTAAATCTGCTCCAATTCATTTATCTGGTATAACTCACTTTCCGGCAGTGTCCTGCTAAAAATCTCCTCATAGCCGCTGCAGCGTTCCACACAGGAGTCAAGCACCTCCTGACTCCCGCCCTGATACAAGGTTATTGTATACATTGTATCAAAAGCAAAACCTGTTACTGTTAAATTTTCCTTTTCTTCTTTCCGTGCACAACCCAAAACCCCTGTCACAAGAATTGCAAAAAGCAGTAAAAAAGCGCGCTGACTTCGCTGGTGCGCTGACAAAAAGCTCCGCTTTTTGCTGACGTGCTTCCACATACTGAGAACTTTCCTATAATATGACAAAAACATCCTTTTCTTTCCTGTTCTATGTCTCATTTCAATCTCCTGACTCTATACTTTGAACTAATTTCCTCTCTTCCTCCGACAATTCCGCTTTTTCAAGCAAATCCGGGCGGTATAATGCCGTCCGGATCACAGACTGTTTTCGGTACCACTCTGCTAACAGCTTGTGGTTTCCCGATAACAGCACCGGTGGAACCTTTTTTCCATTCCATTCCTCTGGTCTGGTATACTGCGGATACTCCAAAAGATTATCACTAAAAGATTCCGTCTGTGCGGAAACATCATTATTCAAAACACCGGGAACCAGCCTGGAAATAGTATCCATCATCACCAAAGCCGGAAGTTCCCCACCAGTCAGCACATAATCACCAATTGAAACATAATCTGTTACAATCTCTTCCAAAACCCGCTCATCAATCCCCTCGTAATGACCGCACAGAAATACCAGATCCTCTTCCTTTGCATACTCCTGTGCCATTTCCTGCGAAAAGACCCTGCCCTGCGGTGAAAGGTAAATGACCCTTGGCTTCTCCTGACCATCTTCTGAAAAATGCTTCTCTCTGATATCCAGATAACACTGGTATACCGGTTCCGCCTGCATCACCATACCAGCTCCGCCGCCATATGGATAATCATCCACCCTGCTATGCTTATTATTCGCATAATCTCTTATATTTACCGCATTGACACGGATATGCCCCGCCTTAATTGCCCTTCCTGTGATACTGACATTCATTGCATTTTCAATCATCTCAGGAAATAATGTCATAACATGAAAATTCATGAAAGCCTCCCTTTGTTACTCTAATCCAGCAGCCCCGGTAAAAGATGGATAACTACCTTCTTTGCCTCCGTATCCAAGTCTTTCACACAGTCCGGAATTGAAGGAATCAGTACTTCCTTCCCCTCATGCTTCACGGCGAATACAAGGTTTGCTCCGGTTTCGAGCACATCTGACAAAATACCAAATTCCTTTCCGTCGTCCGTATAGACCTTTGCTCCAATAATATCTGCAATATAGTACTCGCCTTCCTCTAAAGGAACTGCATTTTCTCTTGTCACATATAAATCGTTTCCCTTATATTTTTCAATGTCATTGATATTATCAATTCCCTTAAATTTCACAATTACCAAATTCTTAAAATACCGTACATGAGAAACCTTTAACGGTATTTTCTCTGTTCCGGTATCCAAAAGAACTTCCTTTAAACTGTCAAAACGCTTTGGGTCATCTGTTGTTGGAAAAACCTTTACTTCCCCGCGAACTCCGTGTGTATTTGCAATGACTCCCACCCGAAATAAATCTACCATTCCTATCTCCATTTCTAAAAAAAGCCCATGCCAAACGGCACAGGCGGTTTGAATAGTAACTATTTAATGTCCTATTTCTACAACTACTTTCTTATCCGTTTTGGAAGCTGCCGCTTTCACCATGGCACGAATTGCTTTTGCAATACGACCCTGCTTACCAATGACTTTTCCCATATCTTCCGGATGAACTTTTAACTCCAAGATAATTTCATTGTCTTTTTCAGTCTCTGTTACAGTGACCGCTTCCGGGTGGTCAACAAGCGACTGAGCAAGAACTTCAACTAATTCTTTCATACCTGAAACCTCCCTACTCGCAGATACCAACATTTATTTTACGATACCTGCTTCTTTTAATAGCTTACCTACAGTTTCAGTTGGTTTTGCACCATTTGCTAACCATTTCTTAGCCTTTTCCTCATCAAATTTGAAAACGCTTGGATCCTGATTTGGGTCATAAGTACCGATTTCCTCGATAAATCTACCATCTCTAGGTGCTCTAGCATCAGCTACAACTACTCTATAGAAAGGAGCTTTTTTCTTGCCCATTCTTCTTAAGCGAATCTTTACTGCCATCTTTTTCACCTCCTTGATTTTTACTAAGTATATTTAAATCCACACCTGCTTTTGCCTGTGCAGAGTCAAACCAATGTATCCTGTCAGAAGCCAAAAGGCATCTTTGGCATGGAAAATCTTCCTTTTTTCCTGCCCTTGCCGCCAAGCATTCCTGACATCTGTTTCATCATCTTCTTTGACTGCTCATACTGCTTCATAAGCTTATTCACCTCAGAGATATCAACTCCTGCGCCTTTCGCAATTCTGCGCTTTCTGGACGGATTGATAATAGCCGGATTTCCCCGTTCTTCCAAAGTCATGGAAAAGATAATTGCTTCTATATTTTTAAAGATACTGTCATCTATTTCCAAATCAGATGGCAGCCCCATACCGGGAAGCATACTCAAAATACTCTGAATCCCACCCATCTTCTTCATCTGCGCCATCTGCTCCAAAAAGTCATTAAAATCAAACTCTGCTTTTCGGAACTTCTTTTCCATCTCTCTTGCTTTGTCTTCATCGATTTCCGCTTCCGCTTTTTCAATCAGGGTAAGTACATCACCCATTCCCAATATTCTGGAAGCCATACGGTCTGGATGGAACTGCTCCAAATCAGATAATTTCTCACCCATTCCGACATAGAGAATCGGACATCCGGTAACTGCCTTAATGGACAAAGCCGCACCGCCACGCGTATCACCATCTAATTTTGTTAAGATAACACCATCAATACCTATCCTGTCCTGAAAGGTAGTTGCTACGTTGACAGCATCCTGTCCTGTCATGGAATCTACCACCAAAATACTCTGGTCCACCACAACATTTGCCTTGATTTCCTGTAACTCTTCCATCATCTCTTCATCCACATGAAGACGTCCCGCAGTATCCAGTAATACTACATTATGCTTATTCTTTTCGGCATGCTCAATAGCCGCCTTCGCAATATCAACAGGCTTATGGTTTGTCCCCATAGAGAACACCTCAACACCCTGCTTCTCACCATTAATCTGCAACTGCTCAATCGCTGCCGGACGATAAATATCACATGCTGCCAAAAGAGGACTTCTGCCCTTCTGCTTTAACTTTCCTGCAATCTTAGCTGTTGTGGTCGTTTTACCTGCACCCTGCAGTCCACACATCAGAATTATAGTAATCTCATTGGAAGGCTTTAGCACCAGCTCCGTTGTATCGCTTCCCATAAGGTTTACTAACTCTTCATTCACCAGCTTAATTACCATCTGGCCTGGAGTAAGGCTGTTTAGTACATCCTGCCCAATTGCCCGCTCCTGTACTGTCTTGACAAAATTCTTAACGACTTTAAAGTTAACATCCGCTTCTAAAAGCGCCATCTTAACCTCTTTCAGAGCAGCCTTTACATCATCCTCCGTCAGTCTCCCCTTACTTCGGAGATTTTTAAAAACATTTTGCAATTTTTCTGTTAAATTATCGAATGCCATAAATACCTCCTGTCTGCTTTTTACAACACCAAAGCACAAAACACAGTGTAACCGAAAAGCATATTCTTGTCAAGCTTTTTTCTTGACAAAAATCCCTAACTTTCCGATTTGCCACTATATCCAAAACAAAGGGTGCTGCCATAATAGGCTTTGCACCATTTGCCATAATTATGAATTCTATTCTTTTATTCTGTTAAGTTCTGTGATAACCCCCCAGTGACGATAGTGTTACTTTTAATGCAATATACCGCTTATACATTGCATTTTACGTGTCAGGCGCTACTTCTTTAATTGGATATCATGTTAATGTTATTCATGCGGAGCAACAAGACAAGTGTGAGCTTGCCCGCATTTATTAATCTTACAATATCTAACTTCTAAAATAACGGTATATCATAACAAGCATATAAAGCCTATCCATCTTCTGACATCACATCATACACGGCACTTTCTATCTTTACACCACTTTACAGCTTTTTAGATTCAGATACCCCATGCAGGCCATAGGACATAATCTGAGTGAAAACAGGTTCATCAAAACACTGTACCTGAAATGTAAAAAATATTGCTGTATACCAATTCCTGCGTCAAGAAAGGGCAGCGAAAGTAATTCTTTCCATAAATATTCTTGCACTTTTCCTCCTGTTTCGCTATAATACTTTTGTTGTTATTGTTATTGCAGAAACTTGTTTTCTGCCCTGACAGGTTTGTGTTTACGCGCTGCTCGCCGCAAACCTGAAGATGCACAATAAAGCAGCGCAGAAATGGAGTGAAAAAATGAAATTTTTTACAAAATCAAAAGCAATTGCATTATTTTTGGCAGTTGTAGTCGTAGCAAGCAACCTTTTTGTTGCTCCAAGCACAGCAAAGGCTGCCGATGACAGTTCTGTTCTTGACCTTGTAAATATTCCCAATGGCAGTGCTACCGCTAACACTACAGTAAATAATGAATTTGAAGCCACAACAACTTCATATGCCGCAATCGAAGTTGTTGTACCAAAAGAAGTTGGCATGACTATCACAATTACCCGTAACAGTGATTCGTATACTGTATATACAGATACCATCACCTCTTCAGAATGGGATTATGATGAACAGGGTATGATTTACTACATGCTTACGTTTGAAAGAATGACAGCCGGTGGATATAACATTGCACTTACTTTTGATGCAGATACCCCATATGCTATATTCGGCGCCCAGTCTAAACCAGCTGCTTCCATCAGCAGCAGCAATATTATTTTGACGAAGGGCTTCTCACAGAAGTTATCTGTTACAAACGGTACCGTAAGCAAATGGACTTCCAGCAATTCCAAAGTTGCCGCTGTAGACAAAAATGGTAAGGTAACCGGAAAATCTGCTGGTGCTGCTACCATTACAGCAACAACGACGGACGGTCAGCTTTTGAACTGTTCTGTAAGCGTAAAGGCAAATGCATACACAGAGCCAGCACTTACTGTCAGCAATTGTCCTTATGGCAATGCATACATCGGTATCACAAAAGTTTCTTATAACAAAAAAGGCGACCTTGTAATTAAGGCATCCTTCCTTAACAACTGCGGACATAAGATAACACAGTTAAAGAATATCAAGATAGCAGTTAAGGACAAATCCGGCAAAACAATTGGTACCTTTTCAAAGAAAAGCACAAAAACAACCATTTTACAGGGTGGAAAGAAAACTTTTACTTACACAATTAAGAAAGCAAAGTTAAAGAAGAAGACAACACAGGATTTAAGAACTGCTGATGTGAAATCTTCTTGGAATTATTTACGTTCTGCTTATTAAGCCAAAGCGTCATAGCAAGTTAGGGGAATGCGTTTGCATTCCCTTTTTTATTACTCCTCCAATATCTCCTCAAGCTTCTGAAAAACTTTTTTCCATTCCGCCTCTTCCTGTGGTATCTGCAACGACTTCAAAACCTCCCTAAGTTCTTTCACCAGTTCCTTTTGTTTCTCAAAGCGGGCGGCTAATCCAAGTTTCTTCTCATAATCCCTTAACTGTCTGGAAGCGCGTTTAATCGCATCATACGCACCCTGTCTGGAAATCCCCTCCTCCTCGGCAATTTCCGTAAAATTATAATCCTCCAAAATACTTGCCTCAAACATCCTCTGCTGGTTTTCTTTCAGCAAAGCGCCGTAAAAATCATATAATAAGGAAAGCTCTACCCTTTCTTCTAATCCATCCTCTGCCTTTTCTAACTCCATCGAACCATACTCCAATCCTAATCCATATTTTTATAGAAAAGGGGAATGCCAGCGCATTCCCCTAACAAAAATGTCAAACATTTTTGCTGATGCACCACTACATTTCGAGCTGTTTCTCCTATCCGATAGAAATGGCATCCAAAAACAAACTGTTTTGAATGCCATTATTCTCACTTATATATGCGAACCTCGTTCACTAAGACACTACCTCATGCTGCGCTTTCTGCGGCTCAAATGGTAATGAATCAAACCTATATCTGCCTTACACCGGATAAGCCTTATTTTCTTTATCTGCTACAGAACCATCCACCTTATCCTTCTGTGCCTCACGGTACTTGAAGAAATCCATCGCTACCTGTGGGAACAGAGCATAAGACAATACATCTTCATCCTGCTGCTTGTACTGCTTCATTTCCTTTTCAAGCTCAGCAAGCTGCGGCTTAATTAAATCAGCTGGACGGCAGGTAATCGGAGTCGCATCCCCAATACACTTCTTCTGAACCTCAGGGTCGAACGGCTTAACCGTCTGTCCAAACTCACCGGAAAGAAGCTTCTTAGACTCTTTTGTTACCATCTTATATCTCTCACCGGATACTACATTCAATACTGCCTGTGTACCAACAATCTGGGAAGAAGGTGTAACCAAAGGCGGCTCACCAAAGTCCTTACGAACTCTAGGTACTTCTTCAAGCACCTGCTCATACTTATCTTCCTGTCCCATCTCCTTAAGCTGTGATACTAAGTTACTAAGCATACCACCCGGAACCTGATACATCAGTGTCTTGATATTAACACCAAGTACCTTTGTATTCATCAGTCCGCTCTTAAGCGCTTCTTCACGCATTGGACGGAAGTACTCCGCAATTTCAGCAAGCTTTGCCTGGTCAAGACCTGTATCATAAGCAGTTCCCTTAAAGGCTTCTACCATAACTTCTGTAGCCGGCTGGCTGGTTCCCATTGCAAATGGTGACATTGCCGTATCAATAATGTCACATCCAGCCTCCACTGCCTTCATATATGTCATAGATGCAACACCGGAAGTATAATGTGTATGAAGGTCAATCGGAATAGATACAGACTCTTTCAATGCCGTTACTAACTCTGTTGCCTTTGCCGGAACCAAAAGACCTGCCATATCCTTGATACAAAGTGACTTTGCACCCATATCTTCAATCTTCTTAGCCATATCCTTCCAGTAATCAAGCGTATAGGCATCTCCTAATGTATAGGAAAGTGCAATCTGTGCATGACCATTTTCCTTATTGGCAGCCTTAACTGCTGTCTCCAGGTTTCTGATATCATTCAGACAGTCAAAAATACGGATGATATCAATACCATTTGCAATCGACTTCTGCACAAAATATTCAACAACATCATCTGCATAGTGGTTATATCCTAAGATATTCTGACCACGGAACAGCATCTGAAGCTTTGTATTTTTAAAACCTGCTTTTAACTTACGCAGCCTCTCCCAAGGATCTTCCTTTAAGAAACGAAGGGAAGCATCAAATGTTGCGCCACCCCAGCACTCAACGGAATGGTATCCAACTTTATCCATTTTATCAATAATTGGAAGCATCTGCTCTGTTGTCATACGTGTAGCAATCAGAGACTGATGCGCATCACGGAGTATTGTCTCCGTAATCTTTAAAGGTTTCTTTTCCATCTCTGCCATGTTATACCTCATTTCTGCCGCCACAATACGGCATATAAATTATTTGTTTGTTACTATTCACGTTCCTATACTCCAAATATTGCCATAAATACACCGGCAGCTACCGCTGTACCAATAACACCGGCTACGTTTGGTCCCATTGCATGCATCAGAAGGAAGTTTGTAGGGTCCGCCTCAGATCCAACCTTCTGGGACACACGTGCTGCCATCGGAACGGCTGAAACTCCGGCAGAACCAATCAGAGGATTTACCTTGCCGCCTGTCACTTTACACATCAGCTTACCAAACAGAACACCTGTTGCAGTACCAATCGCAAACGCAACCAGTCCGAGTGCAACAATCTTTAATGTTGTGAACTTTAAGAATGCCTCTGCACTTGTCGTAGCGCCTACAGAAGTACCAAGCAGAATAACAACGATGTACATCAGGGCATTAGAAGCTGTCTCTGCAAGCTGGTCAACCACACCACTCTGCTTAAACAGATTACCAAGCATCAGCATACCTACTAATGGTGCTGTTGTAGGTAAAATCAAACATACTACAATTGTAACAATAATTGGGAAGAGAATTTTCTCAAGCTTTGATACCGGACGAAGCTGCTCCATCTTAATCTTACGCTCTTCCTCTGTTGTAAATAACTTCATAATCGGCGGCTGGATAATCGGCACCAGTGACATATAAGAATATGCCGCTACCGCAATCGGTCCCATATATTCTGTCTGTTTCAGCTTACCACACAAAAAGATGGAAGTTGGGCCGTCAGCACCACCGATAATAGAAATCGCTGCTGCTGCCTTATCATTAAAGCCCATCAGGATAGCGATCAAATATGCCGAAAAAATACCAAACTGTGCAGCCGCCCCCAAAAGGAAACTTGCCGGATTTGCAATCAGCGGACCAAAGTCCGTCATTGCACCTACCCCAAGGAAAATCAGGGAAGGCAGAATACTCCACTCATCTAACAGATAAAAATAATGCAACAAACCACCAACGCCATTGGAAGTGTCCTCAGGACTTGCTATGATATCCGGGTAAATATTTACCAGAATCATACCAAATGCAATCGGAACCAGCAACAATGGCTCATAACCTTTTTTAATCGCCAAATAGAGAAAAATACAGCCTACCAGAATCATCAGGTAATTGCCAAGCGTAAGATTGGCAAACGCAGTCTGGCCTGCTAAATTCTCTAAGGTCGTAATAACATAATCCAATGTCAGTCCCTCCTAATTAGTTCAAAGTTGCCAATACTGCTCCTGCTTCTACGGAATCACCTGCTGCCACATTGATACTTGCAACAGTACCATCCTGTGGTGCAACTACTTCATTCTCCATCTTCATTGCTTCCAGAATTAAAAGAACTTCACCTTTTTTCACTGCCTGTCCTGCACTTGCTTTTACAGATAAAATCTTACCAGGCATTGGCGCATTGACCTTAACACTGCCCTGTGCGCCTGAAGGTGCTGCTGCCTTCGGTGCTGCTTTAGGAGCTGCCTTTGGTGCTGCAGCGGCTGGTGCAGATGCTGCTCCTGTTCCTTCTTCTACTGTAACATCATATACAGTCCCGTTTACGGTAATTGTGTAATTCTTCATTCTCTTTTCCTCCATATTCTTTCCTAATGTGAGATTTCTCTCCAAATATAACCTAATCAATCCACGCACTTTGCGTATACAAAATTTATAGGAAACGAACAAAATTCTTGCCTTTTGATGCGTTTACTATAATATTATGAACGGCGTACAATAGAACGAACGACCAGTCCGTCTGCACTTTCATTTTCACTGGCTGCTGCAATTGCTGCTGTAATAACGGCAACTAATTCCAAATCATCCACCAGATTTTCTTCTTCCTGAACAGGCGCAGCAGGCACTTCTGCTACTACCTCTTCCTGAACCTTCTGCTTATTCTGGGTATTTCCGATAAACTTAAAGCAGCTAATCAGAAGGGAAATAAAGATTAATACAAGGAATACAATTGCCATACTCATGACAGTATTTAATCCTGCACGTCCCATAATCTCGCCAATTGACTGATATTCCTCAGCCTTCCAGTCACTGATTTCACCATTCTTGTCATAGGTTACGGTAAAGACAAGCTTGCCGCCCTTCTCTGTCGTAACCGTCTTTGTAACAGATGCTGTGTCCGAAGCGAGGGAAAAACCGGAATCTACAATCTCTTTCATTGCCCCATGCTCTTCCTGCATCTTCACATAATTTTCATACGACTCAGCCTGATCACTTGTCATCTGGTCTTTGTACTGCTCAACAGTAGCTGCAAAATCATAGCTGAACCACTGGGTAACAAATGCCTCTGCATTTTCTGACAACTTTTTCTCATTGAGGTTTTCATTTTCCCTGGTCAGGCTGCAGCCTGTTGCAAATATCAGGCAAGAAATCACGCAAAGCATTAAAACTAATTTCTTCTTCATATATGCCTCTCCTCACTTAGATTGTTCCATGCTTCTTACCAATTGGATATTCACTTTTAGAATATAACATCTCAAATGCATAAAGAAGCTGCTTTCTTGCAGATTCAGGCGCAATAACAGAGTCTACATAACCTCTTGCTGCAGCTGCATCTGTACCGGACTGCGCAGCAAATTCAGAAGCCTTCTGTGCCAAATCAACGCCGTCTTCCCCTGCATACATAATCTTTGCTGCCACAGAAGCATCCATCATACCAATCTCTGCATCCGGAAGTGCAAAGACCATATCTGCACCAATATGCTTGGAATTCATAGAAATATAAGCGCTGCCGTATGCCTTGCCCACAATCAGGTTTACTTTGGCAACATCAGCCTCAGCAAATGCAGTTGTAAGCTTTGCTGCTGCGCTTGCGATTGTCTTTTCTTCCTCCACAGTAGTAGCGTATCCCTCTACATTTGTAAGGGTAAGAACCGGAATATTAAAGGCATCACATTTCTGAATAAAGGAAGCAGCCTTTTCACAGCCTGCTGTTGTAAGGCGTCTATCAAACTTCTCTGTCTCTTTGCCATTTTCATCAAAAACTACTGTACGGTTTGCAACTGCTCCGATTGTCATTCCATCAAGGCAGATAAAACCGGTTACCATCTCCTTTGCATAACCAGACTTTACCTCCAGGAAGAAATTGTTGTCGCTGATATCTTCCAAAGCAAGCGCCGGGTCTGCTGTTTCTGCTGCGAAATCAGGTACCATGCGGTTTAAATCATCCATGCACTCATCTGAGAATGCCGTATCATTATTGTTTTCAGGAAGAATAGAAATCAACTCGCGAACTCCGTTCAGTAGCTCCGCCTCCCCTTCTACAACAAAATCAACCGTGGAAGCACCTTTTTGGAAAGCTGCAGATGCAGTATCAAGCTTCTCTGCATAATTTCCTTCTAATGTGTTTGGTGAATTCACAAAAAGCTTGCCGCTCTTTTCTTCCATAAATGTGAAATCACTCATGGCAGCAAGGACGGCCACACCACCGCCGCAGTTACCAAAAACTGCACTAATCTGTGGAACAACACCAGATGCTTTTGCTTTCATCTGATAAATCTTACCGAAGCCGGCAAGTGCATCCGTGGACTCCTGAAGACGCATGCCTGCACAATCAATCAGTCCAATCACAGGAACGCCTGTCTTCATGGCTAATTCATAGACATGTACAATCTTCTTTGCGTGCATTTCTCCAATAGTTCCGTTTAAAGCAGATGCGTCCTGACTATAAATATAGACAGGCGTATTCTGAACGAGTCCGTATCCGGTTATCACGCCATCTGCCGGTACTGACTTTTCCTGGATGTTAAAATCTGTGCTTCTCTTTGTAATGTTCGCACCAATTTCAACAAAACTGTTTTCGTCAACTAAAGACACAATACGGTCTCTTGCTGACAAAGCATTCGTGTTACTCATGTTCAGCCCTCCAATATAGTATTATTTGACCTGGCAAAAGCCATTTAATAAAACAAATTTACACCAATTATAATTCTATCGCTTTTGGGAAAAAATAGCAACAACTTTTTTATGATTAACCGCCGTTCACCGTTACTATGTGTTACTGTTCACTCCGCCTGGTAACAGCAGTCTTATCCTGAGCAATCATGTATACTTCACGTGGAATCCGCATAGGATAGTGAAAAAGTGTCTGTATTTTTCTTCGTAAAAATACATGAAATATAGAAAAGAGGCTTATCATGCAAAAAACTATCAGCTCTGTCCTTTTACTGCTCAGCCTTCTTCTGCTGGCTCTTTCAACAAGCAGTTCCGCCGGAAAGTTTCTCTCTGCATTCCCTCCATTTTGCAGTACCCCGGATGCCACGCTTCCGCAAAAACAGACCTATAGTGGAAAAGATTTCTCTCTTCCCTCCTCCAAAAGCACCCCTTCCGGAATGTATGCAAAGTCCTACTGCCTGATTGATGCAGATACAAAGCGGGTTCTCTATGGTAAAGACGAAAATAATAAAATGCCTATGGCAAGCACCACAAAGATTATGACCTGCATCATCGCCCTGGAAAAAGGTGATTTAAAAAGCAAAGTTCCTGTTTCGGCTTATGCGGCTTCCATGCCGGATGTCCAGCTAAACATGCAGTCAGGCGATTCCTTTTATCTAAAGGACCTTCTATATTCCCTGATGTTAGAATCCCATAACGATACTGCTGTCGCCATCGCGGAACATATTGGCGGATCTGTTGAAGGATTTGCGGAACTGATGAACAAAAAAGCGGCCGAATTAGGATGCCATGACACCCACTTTGTAACACCGAATGGTCTGGATGCCAAGGAACATTATACAACCGCCAGAGAACTTTGCATTATCGCAAGCTATGCCATACAAAATAAAACCTTTTTAAAGATTATCAATACGCCTTCCCACCAGTTTGCAAACTGCAAAGGAAGCAGAAAATATTCCGTTCATAACCACGATGCCTTTTTAAACAGCTATCCCGGTGCAATCGGTATCAAAACAGGCTTTACCGGAACGGCTGGCTACTGCTTCTGCGGCGCTGCAAAACGAAATGGCAAAACACTGATTTCCAGTGTCCTTGCCTGCGGCTGGCCTCCGAATAAAAAATATAAATGGAGTGATACCAAAAAACTGATGGACTACGGCTTTACAAACTTTGATACCGTTTCCCTGAAACGCCAGAAATTACCAGATACCCTTCCTGTCATAAAAGGCACAAAAAACAAGCTTTCCATAAAGCGTACCAATAAAAACCCCCTCACGCTTATGCTGTGCCGGAGTGATAAAATAACTACAAAACTAAATCTGCCGGAAACGTTAAAAGCACCGGTACGTCAGGGTGATATTCTCGGATACGAGGAGTACTACCTAAACGGGGAACTTCTGTCCCAGTCACCTGTTATTGCAGGTGAAACTGTTCAGGAAAGAGACTTTGACTATTACAAAAACATTGTTAGGAAACTTTTCTTCTGGGATACGGAACTGTCTGATTCACAGACTTACCAATAACCTTTTCTTTTAAAAATTAGCAGACTGACGATTACAATAATAATACTGACACCGATTACCAAAGGATACGCATACTGGCTGGAAAGCTCCGGCATATAGGAAAAATTCATGCCATACCAGCCCGCAATCAGAGATAACGGTAAAAAAATGGTCGTAACAACTGTTAACATTTTCATGACATCATTCTGACGGATTCCAATTTCCGACTGGTATACCTCCTGTACCTGCATTGCATATTCCCTCAGAAGCTTTGCTTCCTCCGACAGGCGGTATACTCTGTCAGAATACATCCGAAAAGTATTTATATCTTCCTCCTCAAAAAACTTTTCCCGGTTCTCAATTAGCTCCTGCCCTATTTCTGTCAACTGGCTGTAATAATGATAGAATCTGGTAACCATCTTATTTATGCGAAGCATCTGAATGCTAAACCTCTCTGTTCTCCCATTCAGAACTTCTTCCTCCATACCTGCAATCTCCTGCTCTATCCCTTCCAGAAAAATCAAATCGTCTACGATAAAGGACTGTAAAAAGTCATAGAGAAACCTCTCAATAGAATAATCCCTATATGTCTTCCCCTTTAGCAGCCTGTCTATCTGCTTATCCATTTCATTCTCCCGTTGCAGTAAAATCACCCGTTCCTTCTGAATATAAACCGCAAATTCCGTATTCCGTTCCTGCTTTCGTTTTGCTGGTATGCGAATCGTTCCGTAAAGAAAATCCCTGTGGCTTTCCATTTTACAATAATGCACAGAATCCACTTCATGCCAAATTCCAAACCGCTCTTTCCACTCCAAATCCTTTTGCCAGTCTTCCAGTGAAAGAACACAAACCCCGGTCAGACAGGAAAGAAACTGCTTCTTATCGACCTTGCGGATTCCGTCTTCCAATATCATATAGTACATTCTGCTGCCTTTCTCCCTTCACTTTTTCAAATACCGCTTCTTTACTATAACCAATTTTCCACTTCGTATGATGTTTTTATCAAATTTCCGTGTTTTTCAAAAGGAAAGGAGTACTCTATAACTTATTGTGACTGCCAGCCAAAACTGTATTCTAACGTCTCATATAAAACCTTTGTGTCAATTGGCTTGGCAAGATGCCCATTCATCCCTGCAGCCTCTGACTTCTGCCTGTCCTCATCATATGCATTTGCAGTCATTGCAATAATCGGCACCTGCCTTGCATCCTCACGTTTCAAGCTTCGAATTGCCCTGGAAGCCTGCAGCCCGTCCATAACCGGCATACGAATATCCATAAGAATCGCGTCGATACTTCCAATCTCTCTGGATGCAAACTCTTCTACACCCATTTTCCCATTTGCAGAAACAATAACATCTGCGCCCTTCTTTTTTAAAAGCTTTTTTATAATCATCTGGTTCAGATTATGGTCTTCTACCACAAGAATCGTTCTTCCGGTAAAGTCAAACTCCGGTTCTGCCGGCATTTCATACTGTTTTGCATTGCGCTCTCTGGCAATTGGCATGGTAATACATACACAAAAAGTAGTTCCTTTTCCTAATACGCTGCTTACTGAAAGTTCACCACCCATTTTATCGATAATCCCTTTTGAAATAGAAAGCCCAAGTCCGGTTCCCTGACTGGAAACCAACACTTCATTGCTCTCCTGTGTAAATGGCTTGAACATCTGCTCCTGAAATTCCTTGCTCATTCCAGCTCCGGTATCCTGAATGAGAAATTTGACATCCATTTCCTCTTCCCGCACCTGATTGAGAAAGGTAAATGCAACCTCACCACCGACCTCTGTGTACTTCACAGCATTGTTCATAAGATTAAAGATTACCTGGTTTAACCGCATTTTATCCACAAGCATATCCGGCTGTCCGCCATACTCTTCTGTCCGGAATGTTATATTTTTCTTTTCGCAAAGCCGCTTAAACATTGTTTTAACATTTTTCAGAAGTTCCTCAAACGTATATCTCTGTGGATGCAGAGAAAACTCACCGCTTTCAATCTTTGACATATCCAATACATTATTCACCAGATTTAACAGATGCCTGCTGGAAAGACGAATTTCTTCTATATACCCCATAACTGCTTCATGATTATCTTTCTCTTCCTCTGCAAGCTGTGTCATCCCCATAATAACATTGATTGGTGTACGGATTTCATGGCTTATTGTTGACAGAAATTCCGACTTTGCATTATTTGCCTTCTCTGCAAGATTTAATGCATCCTCCAACTGATGCTGTTTTTCCCTCTCTTTCTTCATAATGTCATTAATATCCATACGGGTAACCAGAATAACATCCAAATCTTTTCCATCATACGTAAAGCGAAGCTGTTTACGCCGGTTTTCCCCTTCGTCATACATATCATATTCAACAGAATAGATAGGATGCTTTTTTAACTCCTCTTCTACCCTTTCCAGTTTAATTTTATCTAAAAGCTGTCCGGCATCCTCTGGCTTCATGCTTTTGTAATAATTGCCAAGCTCTTTATCATAATTCACTGGTTCCATTGATTCTTTCCCATACCATCTCTCACTATGAATTACTTGAAAAGTTCTGGTATTGCCATAGATGACCCCTACCATTTCATAATCTCTTTTGAAAAGAGTACCGGTAATCTGGCTGATAAATGCTGCCGCACCTTCTCTATCGGTAAAATCCTTTTGCTTTTCTTGATTGAGCTTTCTGTCCTTTTCCACAGAATCTTCCTCCCTCCTGCTTTCGTTCACCCCTCAAACATATCAACTCCACCGGACAAACGAGAAATGCTTTCTTTGCATTTTTCTTCGTGTGTTAATATTTTTTTCGCTGCACTATTGTCTTGTCTCATTACATATAATATAACACAAAATAAAAAAATAGCATCCCTAACTTTAAAAAAATCAGGAATGCTATTTTTTTGGTACCCTTAATATTATTTTTGGTATTTTCTATTTATCAGTTCTAAAAACCTTTGATGAATTCTGGAGTCTTTTGTCAGCTCTGGATGGAAAGACATTGCAATCTGGTTCTGATAAGAGACAGCAACAATCTGTCCGTCTACCTCTGCAAGAACCTCTACTCCTTCTCCAACCTTCTCTATGTAAGGCGCCCGGATAAATTCCATAGGAAATCTGCCAATCCCTTTTATTTCCTCTTCACAATAGAAGCTTCCAAGCTGTCTTCCATAGGCATTTCTTTTAACCGTTATCGGAAGTGTCTGAAAATAACGCTTCTCGTCATTAGAAAGCTCCTCTGCCAAAAGAATCAGTCCGGCACAGGTCGCAAGCACTGGCATTCCAGCATTGATTTTCTGCTGCAATACTTCAAACATTCCAAGTTCTTTCAAAAGCTTTCCCTGAACCGTACTTTCCCCTCCGGGGAGCACAATTCCGTCAAAGGGCTGGTTCATATCTTCCGCTTTGCGAAGCTCGATTACCTCGGCTCCCAAAGCTTCTAACATCTTTTCATGTTCCTCAAATGCTCCCTGTACTGCCGTTACTGCTATTCTCATACTAATCCTCCCATGCCGTTTTGCGGCACAAACAACAGATTGCAGGCTTTGCCAGCAAACCTATTTTCCTCTTTCTGCCATCAAAAGCTCAATTTCATCTTCATTAATTCCAACCATTGCTTCTCCCAAATCCTCAGAAAGCTCTGCAATCAAAGCAGCATCCTTGTAATTTGTCACTGCCTTTACAATTGCATTTGCCCTTTTCTCAGGATTTCCGGATTTAAAAATACCAGAGCCTACAAATACCCCCTCTGCACCAAGCTGCATCATCAAAGCAGCATCAGCCGGTGTTGCGACACCACCCGCAGCAAAGTTTACAACAGGCAGCCTTCCATTTTCATAGACATAAGCTACCAGCTCATATGGCACGCCAAGCTCCTTTGCCTCATTGAACAGCTCATCCTCTCTCATGGAAGAAATTTTAGCAATCGCAGAATTCATCATACGCATATGACGTACCGCCTGCACTACATCACCTGTTCCAGGCTCCCCTTTGGTACGAATCATGGAAGCTCCTTCGTTGATTCGGCGGAGTGCTTCTCCCAAATCCTTTGCCCCACAGACAAAAGGCACTTTAAATTTTGACTTGTCGATGTGATAGACATCATCCGCCGGCGAAAGTACTTCGCTTTCGTCAATATAATCAATTTCAATTGCCTCCAAAAGCTGTGCCTCTACAAAATGGCCAATCCGGCATTTTGCCATAACCGGAATGGAAACTGCCTCCTGAATTCCCCGTATCATTTTGGGGTCGCTCATGCGTGACACTCCGCCTGCTGCACGGATATCAGCCGGAATACGCTCCAGCGCCATAACGGCACATGCTCCTGCTGCTTCCGCAATCCTTGCCTGCTCCGGTGTTGTAACATCCATAATTACACCACCTTTTAACATCTGCGCCAGTTCTTTGTTTAATTCATATTGTTTTCCCATATCAATCCTCATTTCTGCAGGATATTCGAGTGACCGGATACGAAGTGAACAGTAACCATATTCGATTCTCCTGCTGTTTATTATCATCTAATACTATTTACAAATGCTACCGTTCTTATTATAATGAGAATTGACCATATTAAAATATCCAAAACGAAATTAATTAATAAGGTCAGATAAGGAGGTTATACGACGATGCTGACTTATTCCTTTACCGATATCGGTTCTGACTCTCTCTACATCCATTTGTACAACTGCATCAAAAAAGATATTTTAGACGGTACACTTACACCGGATACTAAATTGCCCTCGAAACGCAGTTTCGCAAAAAACCTGGGCATCAGTACGATTACTGTGGAAAATGCTTATGCCCAGCTAAAGTCAGAAGGCTATATTTACTCTCTGCCAAAAAAGGGATTCTTTGTCAAAGAAATCATCCGGCCTGCCCTCCTCTCTCCTGCTGCCCCTCTTCCCAAAGTCCAGACCACCGAAAAGAAGGAGTGCTATCAGATTGATTTTGTCAATAACAAAACGACACCGGATAATTTTCCTTTTTCTATCTGGGCCAAGCTGATTCGTGAAACGATTTCTGAAAAAAGCGAGGAACTTATGATTTCACCGCCATGCGGCGGAATTATGGAACTTCGTTCCGCTATCTGCCGTCATTTAAAAGGTTTCCGTAATATGGACATTGTCCCAGGGCAGGTAATTATCGGCGCCGGGACAGAATATTTATACGGACTTCTAATTAAGCTTTTTGGATTTCAGAAGGAATATGCGATTGAAAATCCCGGTTACCAGAAACTTGCCAAAATCTATGACAGCTACCAAGTGAAATATCATGCCATTCCTCTTGACGAAAATGGAATGAATGTTTCTGCTTTGGAAGATTCCCATGCCCACATTGCGCATATCACCCCTTCCCACCACTATCCAACAGGAATTGTCACTTCTGTCAGCAGACGGTATGAGCTTTTGGCATGGGCTTCCAAACATCCCGGACGCTACATTATTGAGGACGACTATGACTCAGAATTTCGTCTGTCCGGCCAGCCGATTCCCACTCTGCAAAGCATTGACCATTCCGAAAAGGTAATCTACATCAACACTTTTACCAAAAGCCTGTCCTCAACAGTTCGCTTAAGCTATATGATTCTTCCAAAGCATTTATTTGAAATGTTTAACAGGCAGTTAAGCTTTTATTCCTGCACCGTTTCAAATTTCGAACAGTACACCCTTGCCCGCTTCCTGTCCGACGGGTATTTCGAAAAGCATATCAACCGGATGCGCACTCACTATAAGGGAATACGGGATACTCTTTTAGAAGCCATTAAAAAAAGTCCTTTTTCCTCCCGAATCCAGATTTCGGAAGAAGATGCAGGACTTCATTTTTTAATGCAGATTGACACAGACCAGACAGACAGGGAACTTTTGCAAACCGCCAGAAAACATGGTCTCCATCTTTCCTGTTTGTCGCAATACTACTTTGAACCGACAGCAGATATGCCGGAGCATACCCTGATTTTAAATTATTCTGGCCTGACCTTAGAACAGATTCCTACCGCGCTTATGCTTCTTGAGAGCTTTTTATAGCAGTTCTGCCCTGCCAGTGCTTTGCAAATGCCACAACTCCCATTCCAATCAGGCTGCCGGAAATTACGCCAAATAAAACATCCGTTGGATAATGTATTCCAACATATAATCTTGAAAAGCTGATAAGGGCTGCTAATATCACCGCCATCACTCCATACCGCCTTGGCAGCAGTCCCGCGATAATGACTGCTGCCACAAAAGAGGTTGCTGAATGCCCGGAAGGAAAGGACAAATCCACTGCCTTATCCACCAAAAGCTCCAGCCCCTCGACGGCTTCATAAGGACGTGTCCTTGCTACTATATTTTTTAATAACAGATTATTAAAAAGAAAGGAAAAAAACATTCCTGCCATAACCATACAGCCCATCCTTCTTCTCTCTGGGTAAAGCAACAGTAAAATAGCAGCCAGAATCCAGACGATTCCAAAATCTCCCAAATGAGTAATCCCTTTCATCAGAGAATTAAGCCCTGACATCCTTAGATTTTCCTGAATCCATAATAAAATTTCAGCTTCCATATCCTCATCCCTGCTTTCCAATTCCCAGTGCCTCTTTTGCCAATGCATCGGCCATATCATTATATCTGTCACCAGAATGGCCTTTTACCTTTACAAACTCAATTTCAAGCTTCCCGCGAACGGAATCATAATATGCCTTATATGCTTTGGTTCCTGCTTTACCAGCCTTCCATGCCCCACTGCACCATTTTGCGATTCCCTCATAGTCATGGTAGATGATTATTTTTTTATAACCATGCTCCAGGGCATAACGCATAGCTGCCTCTGCCCCCTTAATTTCTCCTGCCACATTATGCATCTGTGCCAAATCCTTATCCTGTATTTTCTGACAGAATTTCAGTTCCTCTCCCTGATATAAAATCACCATGCCATACGAAAAATTCCCTGAAACCTTGTCGAAACTTCCATCCACATAAGCAACCGCTGTATCCGCATCGCACATATTTTTTCCTGTGTGAATGGTCTTTTCATTCACACTTTCAAGCATACCATCTTCACTGACACAATCAGGGGGAAGAATGCTGCTTTGCAGCAAGCCCGCGTTGCGGGCGTTTCTTCCTGTGTGAATGGTCTTTTCATTCACACTTCCCTCCAAAAAGCGTCTTGCCTCCTCTACATTTGAAAAACCTTTAAACTCTGCCCCGGAATACCCGTTTATCTGCTTCTGGCACTCCGCCCATGTATCAAAAAGCCCCGTCCTTCTGCCCTTTCTTACGGCATAGACCTTCTTTCCCATAATTCTCCTCTTTTCTTCAAGGTAAACAAAGAGTTTACCTTGTCTTTCTTTTTTAATCCCTGTCCTGTAACTCTGACAGAAGTTCTCTTCTCCTGCTTCCAATTAAAAGTTCCTGATTATATTTCTGATACCGCTCACACTGGTAATCCGCCAGAAACAAGGCACTTTCTGACGTAATGGTAAGCTCCGTTACAAAAATAACCATTTCTTCACCAGAAGAAACTTTTTCACCGGAAGAGAATGCTTCCTCCATAAAATCAAAAGCATGTTCTAATATCTCCCTGGTATATACCCTGACCTCTTCTAACTGCTCCCTCTGCTTATCAAAATGTGACTTTGCCTCCAAAAACGCTTCCTGTGGTGAAGCATTTTTCGGGCAGGCAGCCTTTAGCATGCCAAGCAGCTTCTTTTGCAGCCGTTCTTCCTTTTTCGTATAAAGATTTCCTGTCTTTTTCTGTTCATACTCTTCTCTTTCCCTGTCAAGAAGCGCCAGATAACATTTTTCTGTGTCTGCCGCCTGCTCTGCCTGACTGCGGTACTCCTTCAGAAAATGATACCACAAATCTGTCAACTGCTTTGTGTCCTGCACTTTCCTCATTTCCCGAAGCAGGCCGTCTAACAAAAGATTTACCACACTAAGCCTCTCATCAAAAGCCGCCTGCAAAAGTCTCTGGTATACTTCTGCCTTGGCATTGCCCTGCAAAATTTCCTCAATCCCATAATCGTCCTGATATTTATAATATAAATCGATATAAGCAGCCACATCCTCCGCCACGTCCCTATGGCGCAAAAACTCATACACGACTTCTTCTGTTACCGGAATTTCCAAAGACTCATAGCTCTTCATTAAATCACTCAAATCTTCCCAGCCTCTGGCAGTGACAAACTGCAGCCCATCCACATCCGACTCAATCCGGTAAAAATTCTTTGGACGCAGTTCCAAATAACTCAACAGGGCACTATGCACCTGAACCTTTCTGGCATATTCCTTCCATATCCTGTAATCCGCCTCAATATCCACCCGGCGCACACGGTCTAATGTAACCATGTCAAACTCCCTGACGGATTTATTATATTCCGGCGGATTTCCTGCTGCCACAATAATCCAGCCTTCCGGTACCTGCCTGTTTCCAAAGGTTTTACACTGTAAAAACTGTAACATCGTCGGTGCCAGCGTTTCCGAAACACAATTGATTTCATCAATAAAAAGAAGCCCCTGGGAAAGCCCTGTTTCTTCCATTTTATGATAAACACTTGCTATAATCTCACTCATGGTATATTCCGTTACAGAATAATCCTTTCCGCCAAACCGTTCTTCCTTAATATACGGAAGCCCCACGGCACTCTGTCTTGTATGGTGCGTAATCGTATAAGCAACCAGTGCAATGCCGCACTCCCTTGCAATTTGCTCCATAATCTGCGTCTTGCCAATTCCCGGCGGTCCCATCAAAAGCACCGGACGCTGCCTAATCGCCGGAATCAGAAATTCCCCCTCCTCATCCTTTTTAAGATATGCCTCTACCGTGTGCTTTATCTCATTTTTTGCTTCTTTTATATTCATAAGTTTTAAGCTCTCTCCTATTCTTCTTTTTCTTCATCCTTTTCTATACCGGCATATTGCTTTCAGCAACACTGCCATATTTAAAAGTCAAATGCTTTCTCGCAATCGCCACCTGTATTCACAATTCGAACTATCGCCCTGCCTGCCCATTTGGCTTTACTTTTGCCACAAAAATTCTTCCTCTTCCAAACGTAACCGAATTGCCCATGCCGGAACCTTCTCTTCTTCATACTCCTCTAAAAATAGAAATGCAGTCTTATATGGCGTTTTTTTTACGGGATAAATTCCCTTTCCATCCGTAAAATACAATAATCCGCACAAGTTTTCAAATTCTTTACGCTCCAGTAATTCTGCCACATACGTAAATGCCGGACGAAAGTCCGTACTTCCGCCGCCACGAATTTTAAAATGTTCAAAAAGGCTCTCTAACTCCTGTCGGTTTGTAATTACAATATCTTCCCGCACCTCTTCATCACACTGCAGAATATGAAGCCTGCACTGATGAAAAAAAGTGTCCTCCTGACTTAAAATAGAAAAAGTCTCTATTAAGAAATTTTCTACAAGCTGGCCGTTTGTCGAATAACTGGTATCAACCACTATAACAAACTCCCTTATCTTCTTGACTTCCCTGCTTTCTAAGGGCTCAATCAACGGCATATTTTTATATAGCTGCAGGCCATAAGTATAAAAATTCAAATCAAATTCATCCAAATCGCAGTGAAGCTCCTCTTCTAATACAGCAAATTTTTTCAGGAAATCACGGTATCTTCTCTGGCTTCTCTCTGCCTTTAGCTGCTTAGATAGGACTTCTTCTCCTTCACCTGTTTCTTCTCCACGGCGTTTTTGCTCCATCTGCGTCTGTCTGGTAATCTTATTCCAGTTTTTCTTTGCCGCTTCCATCTGCGCAGAAAGTTCCTCTTCCTTTGGCCAGAATACATGGTCATCTGCAAAAAATTCCTGGTGCAGTTCCTGCAATTCCTCAGAAGTCTTTCCAGCCAGCCACCTGTAAATCTGCGCTGCTGAGATTCCTGCCTTTTTCTCCTGCAACTCCTCATATGTCTTTTGTCTGAGCCATCCGACGATCCTTCTGGTACAAGCCTTATCCAAAGAATCTATTGTATATTCCACTGCAATATCGCAGGCAATCCCCCAGCGAAAGCGCTCTCTTTTTCCGCCAATAAAAAGATGGGAAAATATACAATGAAAGACAGTATGAAGATAAAGCCTGTTAAGATAACTGGGATTTTTTTGAAAAACACGCAAAGTCTGCTCCGTCTGAAAAGCAAGTACCGTCCCATCCGTAGCAAAGGTCGTAAGCCTCTTATCCGGCCTTGGTGCCAATGCTGACAATGCAATTCCTAAAAAGCGAAACTCCAGATACAATTCATCATGTACAAACCTCAAAATCTTATAAGACATTACCTCTTCCCATTCTGTTTGTGTCTGTACCTTTGAATTAGAATCCATCAAAAAAATATTCCTCCTTCTTTCCACCAAACCACTTTTTCTTATTCTGCAAAAGCATTCCTGCCCCTTCTGTCCAATTTGCCTGAACTGCAAGTCTGGTACAGATATCTACCGTCTTTTCGCTAAAGTAAGCATTTTCTCCTGCAAAAAACAGCAAATCCAAATTTCTTTCCTGCACCAGCAATGCTCCCGCAGACTCTTCCTGTTCCCTCAGATAATCCTCATATACGTTCCGGCTCTCTTCCCGCAGGCCTTCAGGATAGTACAGGCGCATCCATGCCATATGACACAAGGTTCGCACACTCTCCTTTGCAACAGCCTGCAAAAAGACCGCATCATATCCTGCCAAATCCACAATTCCATTCCTAAAACACTGCCTTGCACGAAAACCCTCGCCTTCTATATTCAGGGTAAAGATATGCGCCGGGCCAATTTCCTCATATGTTTCGCTATATTCTGGATAAACCAGCACAGCTTCCTTCCTGCCATGATTGATAAAATCTACTTCTGTCTCCAAAGAACGCTGCCCCAAAATCTGCTTCAACCCGCTTGGCTCTGTAACACTTCCATTTACGGTAATCTTTCTAAGCTTCAGGCAATTCATGAAGGCATCGCTCCCTATTTCTGCCAGATGCCTGCCTATCACAATTTCCCGCAGGGCACTACATTGATAGAAACAAAA
Organism: uncultured bacterium; assembly: GCA_947643145.1. GTDB lineage: Bacteria > Bacillota > Clostridia > Lachnospirales > Lachnospiraceae > Butyribacter. The sequence continues at coordinate 90,556 of CANRVD010000004.1, forward strand.
ATTTCCAAGTACCTGAACCATTTCTGGCAGCTCTATCTTTTGAATATATTTGCCCGACAGCTCTTTGACCCTTCCCTGAAGCAATAGCTTCTCAAGTTCCTTGCTGGCTTCCTTCCCTGCACTTTCTTCTGAAGCTGTCTCATATACTGTTGCATGGCTTCCTGTAGCAAAACAGTACGCCCCAAGCTCCACAACCGGCTCTCCCATAATCTGTTCCGGGACTACAACTTCCGGTGAAGAACCAAAAACACGAAGCAGGCGAAGTCCGCCATCCTTTAATTTCTCAAACCAGTACCAGTCTGCCATCCTGCTGCTCCTTAAAATGGGCTGACCACTAGGGCACCGCCCGCATAACGTAATATCTCATCAACAAAGCCCAAACCTACTTTATATAAAATATATAGAATCGTCAAAGCAAGTAAAAGAACTAAAATCCTATATAGCAGATAGGCAATCGCAAAAGTCCTTTTCCGTTTGGGTGTTTTTTTCCGAAGTGCCAGTACCAAGATATAAAAGAAACCAAACACTGGTATTTTAACAAAACAAATCAACTGAAACCACTGTCCGATTTCACCGTAATAATGCAGTTTTCTTCTAACATCATCCGACGGCTTATCCGCATCTGATACAGTCTGGGCTTTATCCTGTTCTTTATCAGATGCTGCCTCCGGTTTTTGTACTGGCTGCCTTTCTATCGTTTCGTCCCTTTTTTCCTGCTGCCTTCTTCTCATAGATAAATCAGGCATCTTAATGGTTCCTCTGTCGTCTGGCGCTTCTTCCCTGAATACAACTGTTCTCTTTTCCCTGAGCATCTCATCCACCGGAGGCTGCGCAGATTTCGTCTTTCCATTATCCATTTTAGAACTCATGTCTGCTCCCCCTTTCTACTCTTCAAAAACAGGTTCTGGTGTTATCAGCGGTTCATTAGACGGCTGTGGTGGTTCCTCATCTCCCGGCCTTGGCGTTGCGCTGGTATCCGGTAAATTTTCCAAATATGCTACCGCATTTTTTAACAGCTTCTTTAAGTTCTTATATTCTCCATAATTCTTACAAGCCTCTACTGCCTCTTCTGCTGCTGCAATCAGATCTTCTGCATTTGCAGGCCTATAATCATATAGTTTTAATTTTCTAATCCGTGCTTTCGCTAACTTAATCCGTGTCTGCTTCTTTTGCTCCTCCCTTGCTTCTCTCGAAGCCTTTTCCTGCTCTTTTGCCAGTACCTCATTTTCTTCTTTTCGATACTTCTCATATGCCTTGGCTATCTTTTCCCATTCTATGGTATCATCCTTTAAAGAATCATATTTATTCTTCGCCCGGGTAGCATACGACTTACGCAAATCATCATCCTCCATGGCAGAAATCAGATTACGCAGATTTTCGTAACTTTCTTCTAATTTATAGTAATCCTCCAGATTCTTAATTGTCATTGCCTCAAATGCCTTTAATTTCTTAAGAACTGTCTTTCCGTATTGTGCATCCTCTAAGAGGGCAGCATACTCGGCCTTCTCTGCCAAAATCAGGGTTGAAAAATAATCCTTGCCTGCTACACGTTTATTCGTGCCGCGGGATTCTGTCCCTGAAACAAGATTTCCCGTACCGTCATATTTTGCAAGACATATTGTCTCCGGCATATAGAAATCCAATGGCTCCAGCTTCGTATGTATCTTGTCCATGTAATTTTTCCAGATTTTACCGGAAATAGCAGCACCGCTTGCTCCAGGCATCGCCCTCGGCGTATCATATCCTGCCCAGACAACGGTTGTATAATATTTCGTATAACCGCAAAACCAAACATCCTTGCTGGAATTAGTCGTACCTGTCTTTCCTGCACAAATTTGCTTATTTTCCAGCTTAAGCGAACGCCCAGTACCATATGGCTCCTTAAAGACACCTTTTAAAACATCCGTCATAAGCCATGCCGCATCCTCCGAATATACCTGACTCTTTTCTTCTGAATTTTTGTAAACTGCACCGTCTGAGACATGCTCAATTTTTTTGATACAGGTTCTGTCACTATAGCTTCCCCCATTTGCCAATGCAGAATACGCCTTTGCCATATCAACAACACGTACTCCTTCTGTAAAGCCACCTAAGGAAAGTGCAAGGTTATCATTATCTACATAGCTCAAATTATGAAAATGCATTTTATCCAAAAAAGACATTCCAAACTTTGGAGTAAGCTTTTGCAGCACCTGCCATGCTACAGTATTTAAAGAACGTGCCACTGCTTCACGGATATGCACATTGCCATAATAAGAACCACCGGAATTCTTTGGTCCATTTTCAATCTGATGGTCATTTACAACCGTTGCTGGCGAAAAAGCACCTGATTCAAAGCCTGGTGTGTAATCCATTAAAGGCTTAATGGAGCTTCCCGGCTGCCTTGCGGAAAGATATGCCCTGTTATACGCATCCTTTGTTCCACGTCCGCCAACAATGGCAACCACATAATTTGTCTCATTGTCCACACAGACTGCTGCTCCCTGCAGTGCATATTTTCCACTGTCCTTATTCTTTTCTTTATTATAGGCAAGGCCTTCATTAACTGATTTCTGCAGTTTCTTCTGCTTATTCATATCAATGGAAGTATAAAGCCTGTAACCGCCGGAACGGATTTCATTACATTTCCGGCTATACACTTCACTGTAATTTTCCTTGTATTCCTCATAATCCTTTTTATCCGTAAAGGTATACTGAAATTTAAATTCTTCCTTTTCCATCAAAGCCAGAGCAGCACAGTGTATGGCATAGCTTGTGATATAGCTTTCGTTCGTTCCGTCTTCTGCAATCTGCAATACCTTAATTTTCTTTTTTATGGAGGCAGTGTACTCTTTCTTCGTAATCGCTCCCTCATCATACATAGTTTTTAATACTGAATTTCGCTTATTCAAGGCATTTTCCGGATTGGCCACTGGATCGTAGCGGGACGGATTGTTGGACAACCCAATCAATATGGCTGCCTCATGCGGCTCTAAATCCGCACAGTTCTTTCCAAAATAATACTGGCTTGCTGCTTCTACGCCATAGCACCGATTTCCATAGAAGTTACTGTTACAATAGAATTCCATTATCTTATCTTTTGAAAATTTCGCTTCTACTGCTGGCGCCAAAAGAATTTCTGTTATTTTTCTGATAAAATTCTGGTCCTGTGTCAAGAGATTATTTTTGATGACCTGCTGGGTAATCGTACTTCCACCCTGCGTAATCTGCATATTATGCTTTAAAAGAGCAACTCCGGCACGGAGAGTTGCCAGAACATCTACACCTGCATGTGTCTTAAAACGCTTGTCTTCCACTGCGATGTAACCGTTATAGAGATAAGGAGAAATATTCTGAATTTCAACATACGTATACCGCCCGGTATTCACCGAACCTACTTCATTCCCCTTCGCATCAAAAACAACGGTATCTTCACTCATAATAAAATCATCTTCGCTCATATTAACCAGTTTGTCAAAAGCCACCTCTCTTGCTTCTGTAAACATAGGAAGTACTTTTACATAGACACAAATTCCGGCAATCATACATATGACTAAAATAGAGGAAAGTATTCCAAGCATTGTTCCAAAAACCTGTGAAAGCACGCCCAGATAACCTCCAACCACTCCTAAAACCAGTCGGAATCCGTCAACTATCCTGCTAAAAACATTCTTTTTACCCTTCATATAAAACCTCCACAAACTCTCCATCTGTCCATATTATAGGTTGCAGGCTTTACAAACAATCCTATTATCATAAATGCATACTGCATGTCTAAAAGCAGCAGCTGACTGCAACGCATACATCTCTTATTATACGTCTTTAGGCAGTTTTTTTCAAGTTTTCGTTGTGGATTCCATTCGACAAATAGAAAAGTCAAAAACCGGATTACTCAAAATACTGTCAGGCTTGGTTATGGTCTCTTATAAATTAAAAGACAGCGGTAAATCTGTGATAGTTTTACCGCTGTTTAGTGCTGTTTTATTATAGCTGCTATTTAGTGCTTCGGCTGTTAAATCTCATTCTTATTCCAATCTACGCCTTTATTACCTGTTTCTTTCCTGTCACACCTTTTTTCTTTAACAGTTTTTTATAGGTAGACAGTTTTTTCTTCGGCACCTTAAATGTTGCATTTTTATGCAGCTTTGCAAATGCATTGCTTTTCACACTGCTGCTCGTCAGTTTTGTCGTTTTAATCGTAATACTGTTTAGCTTTGCACACCCGTAAAATGCATTTTTTCCTATGGTTTTAATATTTTTCCCTATGGTTACTTTTTTTAACTTCTTACAGTTCTTAAATGCATTTGCCTTAATCGACGTAACCTGATAACGCACGCCTTTGATTGTAACGGCAGCTGGTATTGCAGCTGATGTAATCTTTTTGTTTTTCGGTGCAGTATAGGATACCTCTTTTTTTGATGCGCTGGAATTTACAGGCGTATATACAGCCCCGGTTGAATCTTTTAATTTTGTATTATTATCTGCTGGTGATGATGGAGTAACCGGTGAATCTTTTATTTCTATCGGACTCGGCCTGTTTCCATCTCCTACACTTTTTCCAAGCGAATTTACTGTACCTGCTTTACTCCATACAGAAGATGAAAGCTTAATATGCAACGCAGGACGTACAGCACGGTTATCTATGACAACCTTACCACCATCTGCAGAGCCGTAACCAGCATCACTCACATTTGCGGCACTGTATAAATTACTTCCCGATGACCGCAGCCACCATAAACCATTGCCAGTGTAATTCTCAACACTGCTGCTAAAAGCTCCCTTTCCCTTCACGTAATCTGTATTTTTTGCACATCTTGAATCACTATTTTCATTAAATGTTGAATGGAAGCCATAAACCGGATCACTGGCTTCTGCAATCGAGAGCAGATATACCTTATCCGATGTATTCTTTCCAGCACCTGTTTTATAATAAGGATTCGCCTCATTCTCGACAGTTGTGGTTCGGATGGCTGCCTGTTCTGCCGAACTGAATGCATTCTGATAAAAACTACTATTCAGCCATGCACGAAGAAAACATTTTTCCCATGTAATCTCTATAGATTCTGTATGATAGAACTGACAGTCCAAATTCTGGTCTGCCAGCAAAAAAGCATCATCACCATCTACAGAAAGTACTCGCCACTTAATGGCCTCTTTTACTGCTTTGCTGCTTTGTCTGTAAAATCCAAACCAGATACAGTCCCATGTGGTAACACCATCACTGTCTATTACCGGGTTGCTAAGGTCATATCCGGCTGCATTTGCTTTGGTATTGTCAGCAGACTTTCCCCATATAGCAGTAATCACAAGAAGCAGGCTAAGAACCGATGCAAAAATTCGTTTTGTATTTTTCATAAACTTATTTCTCCTCCTAACATACAATACTATTCACCAAGTATATAGTGTATCATACCTGCCTCTTATCTGTCAAAATATCTTCCCTTTTGCATTGGAAGACGACGCAATGATTTATTTTATTAATTACTGCTAATGCGTTTAAACATCTCCATGTCACGAAGAATATCGCTTCCTTCCATTGTCAGACTCAGAAATTTCTGCTGGCCGGCCAGATGTCCGTTCAAAAACACTTCCTGCTCATATGCCATACGAGCCTGTGCTTTTTTCATCGCCCTTTCTGCCTGCTCCTCCATCAACTCATCCATCCTTTCCTGACGTTTTTCCCACCAGGATTTTTCATCTTTCACACGGCCAGAAGTGCTGCCAGGCCCGGATGTACCTACACTCTGCCCAATATGTTCTTCAATGGATGCACCAAATTTCTCCACATAAACACTTCCCGACGCACCCGGCCATCCAAAAAACGGATTGCGCACAGACCTGTTTTCTACTGTATATCCCAATACCCACGCTTCGTAATCCTCATCATTTTTCATCTGTTCCCATCCTGCATCTGTGATGGAGATAATTTCTTTGTCATATCTTCTGGTGGCATCAAATGGTATACTTTTTAGCAGGCCATTGATAAAACTCTTATATTCCTCCATCGTCATATCTTCTCTGGAAACATTGTCCACACCATTCTTTTTGATTACAGCCTTTCCAGCCTGCACCTGTGCATCCACATGTGACGCATCTTTCGGATATTTTCTTTTGTACTGGTCGACAACACTTTCGGGCTTTTCTACTTCTTTATCTCTTAAAAATGCTGTTTCTGTCTGATCGCTCTTGGTTTCCTGCTCCTGCAATTTTCTCTTTTCGGCACTTTCCTGTAAAATCTGAATGTATTTAACACGGCGTTCCCGTTTCTTTGCCTGCTCCGCCTCAATCTGCTCCAACTCCTCCTTTGTAGGGCCAGTGATTCTTCCAGGGCTGGTAACCGTACAGTTCCGCACATCTCCATTTTCATCTAAATCAAATACATAGCTTTTTCCTGCCTGATATTCTGCCACATTATAACCGTAAGATGCTGCCACTGTATTATCCCAACGGTCATAATCCTCCTTCCATTCCTGCAGCTTTGTGATAATCTGCCTTGCATAGTCAGGATCTGCATCCATTTTCTGCTGCAGACTCTCCGGTATAAGAATTGCAATCCGCCCAGAGCCTACACTACTGTAATTTCTCTGCAAATCACCACGTGTCTGCGGCGGATTTGCTCCTTCAGGTTTCCAGTTATTTAAGGCATCTGCACTTGTATTTTTGTCAAAATACTTCCAAAAAGGAAAATCATTTCTCTGCCAGTTACCAGAAGCAATATTGGCATTTCCCACATGGGTTATCACCTCATATCGCAAAAAGGCATCCTCAAAATTCGTTGCCCCCACTTTTCCGGTGCTATATGCCCTGCTAATGTTTGAAATATAGTCCATAGAATCTGTCATTTTCTTTGCATAGGCTGACTGAAAGGCACTAGCTGCCGCTTTATCCGTTATTTTGCTAATGCGTTCCTCATAAGACTCACCCATATAAGTTCCAACACCAGTTGTCCTCACTTCATTCCTCTTTTTCAAGGCTGCATCTTTCTCTACTGCTTTTTTCCCGGCAATTTCCATAAAATTACCATCTTCATTCTTCTCTGTCATTATATCGGTACGGCTGACAAAGCCATACTCCCATAATTTACCTTCTACTCCAAAAATACTCATATCAATCCTCTTTTCTACGCTGCTTTTAATGACTCAGCTTCGCTGAGGCTATGCATAAAGCAACTTTGTGTCAAACAGCGTACAGACACAAATTGCCCATACTCTAAGCTCTGGTTCTTCTGTCGTTCAGAACCAGCCATGCCCTCTTTACAAAAAGTCCAGGCATATTTTACCATTTTCAGCTAAAACTATCTGATGGGAATCTTTCATTTTTCATCATTATGGACAGAATGAACACCCTGCCCTTAACCATAAAATCCATTGTCCCATGATATTTCTCTACTGTATTTTTAATATTGGAAAGCCCCATCCCATGATTTTCCTTATCCGGTTTATCCGTTATGGGAAATTCCTTCTGTGGCTTTCGTACCAGTTTTCCGTCAAAGCTGTTCTCCACCGTAAACACCAGAAGGTTGCCTTTCTGCATAGAAGCAAACCGAATAAAAGCATTCGCCCCAGGCTCCTCCTCTTTTAATCTTTTGCATGCCTCGACTGCATTGTCCACCGCATTGCCAAGAATAATTCCTATGTCATAGCTGTGGATTTTCAAATCCTGCGGAAACAGCAGCTTATCTGTATCCATTTCCAAATCCGGAATCAGGCGCACTGCCTCATGATATTTCATGTTAAGCAGGGTATCCGCTACCGTATTTCCCGTCCTGAAACGCATATCCAGCCTGTCAAATGCCTGGTCTAAATCTGACAGGTATTCCTGAAGTTCCCCCTTTTCTTCCAAAAAGCACTCTTTTTCTTTGGAAAGCTGCCCAATTATGGCAAGAGTATTTTTCATATCGTGTTTCATCCCCCGTATTTCAGTATAGATGCGCTCCATTTCCTCCATGTGTTCCTGCAGGCTGCTTACCTGATTTTGCAGAATTACCCTTTCGCTCTTCGCCTTGTTTCGATATATCATATCCTGAAACAACGTTACCCCATACAAAATAGAAAGCAGGGATAGCAGAAGGATTGCAGGAAGTACAAAAATCAGTATAGGATACCTGTCATACAGCATTTTAGGAACTTTATCCTCCAGCGTGACCATGATAATCCGCAGCAGCAGACAAATGAACAGCCCGGCAGCAGCGGGAGTAAGGAGAAACAGCAGCTCTGTCCTACGGATTTCATAGTCTTTTTCCTTAAAGTCCCGCACAATCTTTCTTAGTGATACATAGAACAGCAGAGCAATCAACAGATATTGTAAAATCTGTACCACTAACAGACTGCCATTTACCGTCAGAATAAGAGCCCTGTCTGATGTAAACATCCCTTTCCCCACACACCAGTTCCATACAGCAATCACACCATCTCCTATTTTCGAAAACAAAATGACAGCCGCATATTTGCTAAGGTCTGTAACTGCCTGAAAAGCTGCTAAAAGAAAAACCGAAACAGGACGCAGCGCCTTATAAAAGCACATGGCAAGGGCAAATAAAAGGCAAAGTGATACTACCAGTTTCCATACCGCCTCCCAGTAATTGTTATATCCTGCTGGCGAGATTTGATTAAATATCTCTGAAATTCCATACAGCCCTGCAGTATACAAAAACATTACACACAGGTCATTCCACCTGTTTTTCCATCTGCTTTCCAGAAAGCTCCCTAAAAAATACTGCAGGCAATATCCCTGAAACAGAATGACTATCATATATAACAACTCCAACACCCTATACACTGGATATCCCCCCATCCCGCAGGTACCACATATATGCCTTTACAAAATCCCCATACTTTTTCTTGGTCAGATAAATTGTATCGCCGTTTGTAATCGTAATGCTGTCATTGTCATATTCCGTAATATGTGCCATATTCACAAGATATGCCCGGTGGCAGCGGTAGAAATCTTCCCCAAGCTGTCCTTCCAGTTCTTCCATTGTCGCATAAATTTCTATCGAATCTTTCGACCTGGCAGTATGAATTTCCACCTTTTTCGCCCTGCTCTCAATATATAAAATGTCAGCCTGATTAAGTGTGAGATTTCTCTTTTTAATAAAGAGCACCCGCTTTTCCTTCTTTTTTGCCACTTCCCCGGCTGCCCGTTCCAGCACCTCCCTGAATTTATTTTCATCCACAGGTTTTAACAGATACTGAAATGCATACAAATCAAGCGCGTCAAACACATATTCCCTGTTGCCTGTGACAAAGATTAGAACAACATCATCCTGATTTTCCCGCAGTCTCCTCGCCGTTTCAATACCATCCATGCCATCCATCCTTATGTCAAGAAAAACGATGTCAAACCGTTTTCCTGCCCCTAGCAGTTCCTCTCCTGTGGCATAGGATTCCAAAGAACAGTCCGGTATCTGCATTTCTATCAGGCTGTCCATCTGCTCCCTTATCACTTTGTCATCATCTACTACTGCGATATTCAAAATTTATCACCTCGAATCTTATAAAGGCATAAATAAGTTACAAATAATCAACAGCCATCCTGCTGATTCATCGTACTTCTTGCATTAATTATATCGGCAAAAAATATCTGTTTTGAGGAAATATGGAATGAATCGCCTGGTTTTTTGGAACGAAAGGTAATGAGGTATCCCATAACTGGACTGGAGATGTATTTGGAGGCAGGCATAACCACTCTTTTCAAGCTGCGCAACATCAAACCGTTTTGACAGCAATTTTAGAGTTTCTATAATATAGAGGATGTATTATAATCGGATAAGATGATGTTAGGGTCAAAAGGTAAATTTTTGTCTATACTTCGTCAATTTGCACAAAAGAAAAAGATAACTAAGAAAGCAGAATAATCATTTTTATCTCAGGACTGTTCGAAGCCGTTGGTGCTTAAACAGCGTCGTTTGCTGTTTTATGCCCCATTACGTGCTTCGCCAAGCGAAAGCGTGTCCTGAATGAAAATTATTATACCGCTTTCTGCATTATTGTATCATTGTGCAAATTGACGAAGTCGATATGTAAATTTACCTTTTGACCTCAACATCATAAGATACGACTTTGAAAAGATTTTCCATAAAAATAATTATTTTCTGTCACACAGGCATGGGAGCGTTGTCTAATTAAGTAGGAGGTAAAATCTATGAATAAAAAAACGAATGTAGAATTACAGGCTTTGGTCGAGAAAGCCACAGCAGGGGATAAAAAAGCCCTTGAAACTCTTGTTACAAGTGTACAGGACATTGTATTTAATTTATCCCTGCGGATGCTCGGCACATTTGCAGATGCGGAGGATGCCACACAGGACATCCTGCTGAAAATGATTACCCATCTATCTTCTTTTAGAGGAGACAGTTCATTTACAACATGGGTATTCAGCATTGCTGCCAATCATCTGAAAAATTACAAAAAGCATATGTTTGCTCACTATCCGTTGAGTTTCGAGTATTATGGGGATGACATAGAAAACGGAAAAATACAGGATGTGCCGGATTTAACGCAAAATGTGGAAAAGGATATTCTGGCAGAGGAACTAAAAATGTCCTGTACCAACGTGATGCTGCAATGCCTTGATACGGAAAGCAGATGTATTTTCATATTGGGAACAATGTTTAAAATTGACAGCCGGATTGCAGGGGATATTTTGGAAATTACCCCAGAAGCGTATCGTCAACGGCTTTCCCGAATACGTAAAAAAATGGCAGACTTTCTTGGACATTATTGTGGAGAATATGGCAACGGCAAATGCAAATGTAAAGACAGGGTGAATTATGCAATACAAAACCATAGGATAAATCCGCTGCAACTGGATTATACGACAGCCACAGAAATTCCTATTAAGACTATACTTGATGTGAAAAGTGCTATGGAAGATATTGACGACTTATCACAGGATTTTTCGTTCTGTAAACCCTACCAATCTCCCGAACAGACGAAACATCTGATTCAGGAATTGTTAGATTCCACACAGCTTTCTATTATCCAGAATTCGTAAAGGAGAGGACAAATTATGAATACACAGTTCATTATAGATTACTTATCTGCATTGAGCATGAATAACAACCGTGAATGGTATCATGCAAACAAGAAAGATTACAAAAAAGCAAATGCTGTGTTTGAAGAACTACTGCAGGCTTTAATGTTGGAAATCGGAAAGTTTGACAGCAGCATTTTGTATAATAATCCAAAGGACCTTACCTTTAAGATTGTAAGGGATACCCGTTTCAGCCATGACAAATCACCTTATAATCCTGCATTCCGTGCTCATATTTCCTCTAAAGGCAAACTGCCAGTCCCTGTTGGATATTACCTTATGATAAAGCCAGACAATCAGTCGTTTTTAGGAGGCGGCTTGTTTGCAGATGTATTCAAAGATGCAACAACGATGATACGAGATTATATTGCTCAGAATGGCGAAGAATGGGAAAAGATTATCCATGAGACAGAGTTTGAAAAACATTTCACTGTACAGGGAACCGCATTAAAGAATGTCCCTGCAGGATATGAGAAAGAACATCCGCAAGCGGAATACCTAAAATTTAAGAGTTGGTATTTGGAATATCCGCTAAACGATGAAGATTTGAACAATGCAGAAGTATTTCTGGCAAAGGCTGCAGAGATTTTCCGAATCATGAAACCATTTAACGACTATCTGAACAAGGCACTTGTGGACTTTCAGATGCCGACAAGGTAAAGAACTATTCAAACCCGGTTAATCGCAAACCCACACGATAATAAGTAAGTGGAATTTTCATCCAGACACTAAATAAGCCCATATCTGATTACGAATTCTAATTGCGAGTTGCTTAACCAGTTATGGACTTATGCATGTGTCCAAATATTTAATTATTTGTGCCAAACTCTTTTACCGCATACACACTATATTTACGTAAGCGCCTAGTGTTAGGGTAGTCCAAAATCCAAACTGGCATCCACGGGGAT
>CANRVD010000005.1 GCA_947643145.1 uncultured bacterium
CCACAGTGTAGAATTATCCTTACCGTTAGGTTAAGTCTGTATTAAAAAGTTATCTCCATGAATGCAGGGCGATTAAAGGTTGACAAGACGGTCTACTTATGGTAGACTTATTATGTGGTCGACTACAAGTAAACTAACAAGACACTAGAAATGAAGATATTTCATGTATTCTTCAATACCAATATCTCAAAGAGAGGGGGAACTATGGCAGAGTATAAATTAGGAGAGATTGAGATGAGGTTTGCAGATATTATCTGGAACCACGAACCGCTGCCCTCAGGGGAACTGGTAAAACTGTGTGCACAGAAATTAGACTGGAAGAAATCCACAACATATACAATTTTGCGCAGAGTTTGTGAACGGGGATTATTTCAAAACCAAGGCGGCATAGTAACTTCGCTTGTATCGAAAGAAGAATTTTTTGCCATGCAGAGTGAAAAATTTGTAGAAGATACTTTTGCCGGATCTTTGCCCAAATTCTTAGCGGCATTTACCAGACACAAAAAGCTATCAGAAAAGGAAATTGTGCAGTTACAGAGAATTATTGCAGAGAACCAGGGGAATAGTACAGAAAAGTCAGTTGATTATGGAGAGGGAGAGATTGAGGAAAAATAGGAGGGATTTGTTATGTGGAATATGTTATTACCAACGGTTTTGCGTATGAGCCTTACAGGAAGTGTTGTAATACTGGTTGTTCTGTTTGCAAGAGTGCTTTTGCGCCGGGCACCCAAGATTTTCAGCTATTTATTATGGGGTGTGGTACTGTTGCGTCTGCTGTGCCCCGTATCATTTTCAGCGCAGTTGTCATTACTGCAGTTTGTTGAAGTTCCAATGGAAGAAGGGCAAATTGATTATGGTATACAGAATTTTGCGCATCATCAAAATACAGAACTGGCAGTATCAGCAGGCGAAACAGCCAAGCAGGTTTCAAAAACGACAGTTAGCGAAAAGTCCAATTCAGATAGTTCTTTTACAACTTTTACAACTGTGGGAACTGTGCTCTGGTTTATTGGAGCAGCAGCTATAGTTACATATGGCATCATATCGCTGATACGGCTCCGCAGACAGTTAATAGGGGCGGTACAGTTAAAAGATAATATTTATCTGACGGATTATGTTTCATCTGCTTTTGTTCTGGGGATATGGAAGCCGAGAGTTTATCTGCCTGCAATGCTCTCTGATTCGGAGCAGGAGTATATCATTTTGCATGAGCAGGTACATATCCGCCGCAAGGATTATCTGAGCAAAATACTGGCATTTACAGCACTTGCTATTCACTGGTTTAATCCGCTTGTTTGGCTTGCTTTTCGGTTATCGGAGAAAGACATGGAAATGTCTTGTGATGAGGCGGTTATGAAAAAGATGAACCGTGATATACGTGCAGAATATTCTGCTTCTTTGTTAAAACTTGCAGCAGGCAGAAGAATCTTATCAGGAACTCTGCCTGCATTTGGAGAAGGGGAGACTGGAAGCCGGATTAAACATATATTGCGTTATAAAAAACCAACAATAGCAGGGGTATTAGTGGCAACGGTTATTTTAGCTTCAACTGTAGTTCTGGCAGGAAGTAATCCCAAAGTACAGGACACTGACAGTAAGAATCAGGACAGTACATCTTCTTCTGTAACCGCTTCACAAAACACAGCATTGGATAATAATACTTCTGATAAAGAAGCTTCTTCCAAAGACAGTCCAGATAAAAATTCTTCTGCAAAAAATGATTCTGAACAGAGTGGGACTGTTGAGAATCCATATGCCAACTCTGTTTCTGCTGTTGAATGTAAACCTGGTGAAACATGGGAACAGTCTATTGGCGTGAATGAAGATTTTGTACATACCATGGAGTGTGCGTTCCTTAGGTTCATGACAGAGGATACACTGGAAGTGGACCCTATAGAATATATAGATCAGGATACAGACCCCCAGCGGCTGAAGGAGCTTGGAATTACGAAGGAATATCTTAATCGTATGGACGGTTATGAATTTAATAATCCAGATGAGGATACAATACTGTGGAGAATTGATGAAAATACAGAGTTTATTTTTGCTGACTGGGGACGGGATTTTATTATAGAAGAGATACCTTGTAACAGTATCATGGTTAAAACAAAGGACAGGGAATTATTCCGAAGTTATCTGGCTACATATAAAAATTCAAAGCCTGGAATGCCGTTTTTCTTTGAAGTTGAGGATGGTGTAGTAAAGCGTCTTGTAGAAAAATTGTTTGCCTGAATTTATTCGGCTGTGAGCAGTAACCTGAATAGTCACTGGGGATTCCTTTACAAACAAAAAGAAGTTGACAAGAATTTCATAGTTATGCTAGTATAATAAAAAATTTAAGGAGAACATACAAAATGAACCAAAACTTACATTCAAGACGTTATATGTATATGTATTATAGACATATTTGTTTATAACTGGGTATGGGAAATGCACAGTTATAAGCTGGTAGGTCTTATATGCCTGTGCATAAATGAGAATGTAGGTTTATACATATCAATTATATCTTACATTGAGAAATGGAAATCATGATTTATGCAATTTCCGTTATCATGAATTAGCGCACTGGGCATATAAACGTCTGGTGCGCTTTTTATTTTATTAGGAAACTTCGCCACAGCATAGTGGTAAAGGAACGCAAAGCGTTCTGTTGGTGTAGAAAGGAGACATAATGAAACAGAAATTTCCAGATTACAACAATTAGGGCTGACGCAGGATGAGATGGAGGTTCCATTGATTATAGTGTGAAGCAGTAATGAAAAACGCGTAGACAGCGTTTTTCATTAAGCGAACTTAATTCGCTTTGCAAATATTGTGCTTGCGCCTGGATTCGTGGGTCAGGCAAGAATGGGAGATTGGCATGAAATCTGAAAGAGAGAAAGCAAAAGAATTATTTTTAGAGGGGTATAACTGTTCACAGGCTGTTTTTGTGGCTTATGCAGAGAGATATGGTTTGGATAAGGAGCTGGCACTTAAGGTGTCGGCATCCTTTGGCGGCGGAATGGGGCGGATGCGCGAAATCTGCGGCGCGGTGTCCGGTATGTTTATGGTTGCTGGCATGGAGACAGGGCAGACGAAGCCAAGGGACCCGGCGGCAAAACAGGCAAATTATGATATGGTGCAGAGGTTAGCCAAAAGGTATAAGGAGGAATATGGCTCAATTGTTTGTAAGGAGCTTTTGGGACTTGTGCCGATGCCTGGCAGGGAGAAGGCTGATGCGAATGCAGGGTTAAAAGCGGCGGAATTTACAGATACAAAACCGGAAGCACGCACAGAGGAGTATTATAAAAAGAGGCCATGTCTGGAGCAGATACAAAAGGCATGTGATATTCTGGATGAGATTTTGTTCTCATAAAGTTTTGAAAAAGTAAGTGGTATTTTAAATGATTGTTCTAATATGTCGGTAGCCGGGGACAAAATACCTTTCAAACCAAATATCATATAATATAGTAAATACAAAAAAGGGATAGAAACTATGTATATACTATTTGGAATTTTTTTTATAATATGCCTTATTTTTCTTTTGGTCGGATGGCACCGGAGAAAATGTATCAGGGAAAAAATCTGCCGGATGGATATTTGTAAAAAGGTATGCCTTTTAAATAAGCTGTTAGACCCGGTTGGTTTTTGCTACCATATGCAGCAGGATATTATTGTGACAAAAGTGGAAGCATGGCAGAGGAGTTTTGGGTATTGTTCGCTTTTTGACCGGACAGCATCCCGGTTTGGAATGGTGTTTGACTGTGAACCGGTGTTTTTTTATTACAGAGGCCGCACATATCGTATTGAACTGTGGAAGGGGCAGTATGGTATCTGTCTTGGAGGAGAGGTTGGTATTTATTATACAGATGGCATTCTTACGACAGAACAGTTTCATACAGCCAGTTTTCAAAGTGTTTCCAATCAGGAGCTTCTTATGGTGGAGATGTCTTTTTATCATAAGGGGCAGAAGTTGTTTAAAAGTGCCGGAAAGCATTGGTGGCTCACTGGTTTTTGTGTCGGGAAATATTGTGAGCCGGAGGATACAGCTATAAAAGTATCGCTTCGTTTTACGAATCATGAGATGCTTTATGCCTTTACTGAAAGTCTCTTAAATATGGGATACCATAAAAATGAACTTTCGATTTGTGATACGATGATATCCTTTATATATGCAAGACCTTATACAAAACAGCCGCATGGAGCACATGGATTTTGGGCATCATGGGTACGCTGGAAGAACAGGTTTCTTTGTAAGTTGTTTTTATTGGTCACAAAGCCTTTTTCCTGTACACTGGACCGTGTATTGTACTTGTATTTTTTCCTGCCTGTGGTTTTCCGGTGTCTGCTCTTAGGAAAGAGGAACCGCAGACAAAAATTTCATGGAAAGAAAAAGGGGGTGCGTTTGCGTGAGCTGTCATAAACGCATTTCAAAAGATTTTGAAAAAGCACTTTCCCTTCCATTAAATTTACAGACAAAGTATATTATTTTTAGCGACTGCCACCGTGGAACCGGCAGGGCCAATGACAATTTTACGCAAAATGAGGTTCTTTATCTGGCAGCACTCAGGCATTATTATCAATGTGGTTTTGTTTATTTGGAGCTTGGTGACGGGGATGAACTTTGGGAGAACCGTTCTATGAAAAAGATAAAAGAAATACACGGCCATAGTTTTGAAATGCTTGCAAAATTTTATCAGAAGAACCGTTTTTTTGCCGTATATGGAAATCATGATATGGTAAAAAAGCAAAAGGCATTTCAAAAGAAATTTTTTGATATGTATGATAGTGACAGTTTTTTATGTGAAAACTCGCTCTGTCCTGGTATTTGCTTTTATTCGGGAATTATTCTTCAGGATGCGCTCCATGTAAAAGATATTTATCTGACGCATGGGCATCAGGTTAGTATTATGAATAGTACACTTTGGAAAATAAATCGGTTTTTGGTGCGGTATGTATGGAAAAATCTGGAGCTTTTTGGTGTGCCGGACCCTACCAGTGCGGCGAAGAACCATACAAAAAAGAGGGAGGCAGAGAAGCTTTTTACAGAATGGGCAAAGGAGAATAACAATATTCTGATTACCGGGCATACGCATCATCCGATGGTTGGCTCCAGTGAATCACCATATTTTAATACAGGGAGCTGTATTCACCCTGTTGCCATTACAGGGATTGAGATAGAGAACCGATGTATTTCGTTGGTAAAATGGTCATTGGGAACGAAAAAGGACCAGTCTGTTTATGTGAAAAGGGAAATACTGGGAGAAACCATCTGCCTTGATGAATATAACAGGACAAATGCACGAGTGAAAATTCTGTGAACAAATCATGAGTTAGCATAATTTTAATTGTCTGTCTTCAGGGGATTTTGAGTAGTTTTTGCCCATAACTGCATACTAACTCATATGCCGTAGGATTCTTTATCCTTTTTCGTATTACATTTGACTTTGGTGAAGATGTTTGTTTTGTCAGTTTCGATGAATATGCGCCTCGTAGTTTGTCTGAAGCGGCTGCGTTATTTCGTATTGCTCCCTCTTAGGGCCGCTCCCGCTACATGATGCACATAGTGGTGCGTAATATCCCTGGTACATTATAATATTTTAGAATAACAGGTAAACAGATGGAAGGAAATAATGTACCATACGGGATATAAGCACCAACGGCATCATAGTGCCCCAGAGAGGGAGCAATGCGAAATAACGCATTGCTGCAAGTTTACGAAGAGGCGCATAAATCAAACATCGAAACTGTAAAACATTACATCTTCACAAAGGCACAATGTCACGAAAAGATAAAGAATCCTACGGTATATGAGTTTTATAAAATAACGGGCAAAAACTATCATAATGCTGAAAGACAGGCATCAACTATTTATTAAATCATGATTTGTTCACAGAATTTTCACTTATGCGTTTGTCCTGATGAATATAAAAGATAAGGTTGCAAAGTGCTTGACGACTATGCTATAATGCAAATTAGCGTTATTTTTTGTGGGATAGGAGATTGCTCGAAATGTAGCGGGACGCCAACAAAAACGCTAGTGCGTTTTTGCAAGCACGAATAAACGCAAATAGTAGTTAATTAAAGGAGAAATGTAGCATGAAGGACAAGACGAAAGGATTACTGCAAATTCTGTTGATTCTTGTGGTAATCGGACTGTGTACTTTTACGACATTAGTAGGATTTACTAAAGCGCATAAAGGAAGCGCACAGAATATTAAACTTGGTTTGGATTTGGCGGGTGGTGTCAGCATCACATATCAGGCTATTGGAGACAATCCTTCCGCTAAGGATATGGATGATACACGTAATATGATGCAGAAGCGTGCAGAAGTCTATAGTACAGAATCATCTGTTGTACTTGGTGAAGACAACCGGATTACCATTGATATCCCGGGTGTTGCCAATGCTGAGGAAGTACTGTCATCCCTTGGTAAGGAAGGAAGTCTGGATTTTGTTGCTCAGGATGACATGACACTTAGTGGAGAGGACAATTCGGTTCCTGTATACAGTGAGACAATTTGTACCGGTAAAGATATCAAGAGTGCAGAGGCAGACACACAAGAGGATCAGGTAACGAAAAATAGAAAGTATGTTGTATCCCTGAAGTTTAAGACAAAGGGAACAAAGAAATTTGCCAAGGCTACAGAGGAAGCATATCCGTCAAATAAAATAATTTATATCGTATATGATGGTAAGGTTATTTCAAATCCAGCCGTTAATGCTGAGATTACGAATGGAGAGGCTGTTATTGAAGGAGGCTTTAAGACATATGAGGAAGCAGACGAGCTGGCTTCCATGATTCGTATTGGTGCGCTCCCTATCGAATTGAAAGAAGTACAGTCTCAGGTTGTGGGTGCACAGTTAGGTCTGGATGCTATTCAGACAAGCTTACTTGCCGGTGCAATCGGTTTTGCTTTGGTAATCTTATTTATGCTTATTTTCTATCGTTTGCCGGGCTTAGCAGCATCTATTGCATTAATATTCTATCTTGTATTAATGTTAGTTGTATTAAACCTATTGGATATTACCTTAACGCTTCCTGGTATTGCTGGTATTATCTTAAATATCGGTATGGCGGTAGATGCTAATGTTATTATCTTTACACGTATTAAGGAAGAGCTTGCCAAGGGTAAAACAGTACAGTCAGCTATTAAACTTGGATTTGATAAAGCGTTATCAGCTATTGTGGATGGTAATGTAACAACCCTGATTGCTGCATTTGTGCTTTATGTGAAAGGTTCTGGTACGGTTAAGGGTTTTGCAACAACACTGGCGATTGGTATTGTGTTATCTATGTTTACTGCATTAGTGGTTACCAAGATTTTACTGAATGCAATGTATGCACTTGGTGTGGATGATGTGAAATACTTTGGTGTTGAGAAAGAGCGTAAGACCATTAAATTTGTTGAGAACAGGAAAAAATTCTTCCTGATTTCAGGAATCATGGTTGTTGCCTGTGTTGTATGTATGATAATAAATCAGGCGGGACGTTGTGATGGAAATGTTTTGAATTACGGACTGGACTTCTCTGGTGGTACAACATTTGATATTACATTTGACAGTTCACAG
The DNA here is from genome assembly GCA_947643145.1 of uncultured bacterium. Classification (GTDB taxonomy): domain Bacteria; phylum Bacillota; class Clostridia; order Lachnospirales; family Lachnospiraceae; genus Butyribacter. The sequence continues at coordinate 7,552 of CANRVD010000005.1, forward strand.
AAAATAGACTCTGATTTCAAAAAAGAAATAGAGCAGGTATTTATGGATGAGAGTAAGTCAAATGATGTTGTTATTTCAGAAATTTCCGGAGCGAATGGTTTATCTGTTAAGACGGTTGAACTTTCAGAAGAGCAGCGTAACAATATCACGAATACTTTTGTGGAAAAGTATAAAGTAGAAGAAAAGAATATTGAAAATCAGAATATCAGCGCATCGGTATCGGATGAGATGAAGACAGATGCAGTTGTAGCCGTTGTGATTGCAGCAATTTGTATGCTTTTATATATCTGGTTACGGTTTAAGGATATTGTTTTTGCGGGAAGTGCTATTTTGGCATTACTTCATGATGTAGTCTTTGTATTGCTTATCTATGCACTGACTAAGATTTCAGTAGGTAATACATTTATTGCCTGTATGCTTACTATCGTAGGTTATTCGATTAATGCAACTATCGTTATCTTTGACCGTATCCGTGAGAATATTGGTACCAGAACGAGTGAAGAAGCATTGACTCAGGTTGTAAACGAAAGTGTTACCCAGACTTTAACACGTAGTATTAATACTTCTTTGACAACGTTTATCATGGTACTGATGATTGCCATCCTCGGTGTGGAATCCATTCGTGACTTTGCGATTCCTCTTATGGCAGGCATTATCTGTGGTGCGTACTCTTCCGTATGTATAACAGGAACCTTGTGGTTTACAATTAAGAGGATGCAGGGGAAAACATCAAAGAAAGCGGTTGGAAATAAATAAATTTATGGATATTTAGTGTAAGAGACTCTGTATGTCAGGCATACGGGGTCTCTTGCGCTTTGTCAGTGCGAAAATAAGCGTAAAGGAGAACACATGGCAATTCATTCAATATATGAACGAAGAAGCATAAGAAAATTTCAAAAAGAAGATGTACCAATAGAAATATTGAACAAAATTTTGGATGCAGGCCGGGTTGCACCGTCTGCAAAGAACAGGCAGCCATGGAAATATATTGTTTTTGGAAATGAACAAAAAAAGGAATTTCTTAAAGCTATGGAAAGCGGACTACAAAGAGAGGAAAAAGGCTTTACGGATTTACCGGAGTCGCAATATGGTATTCCAGATGCCAGAAACACATTAAGGATTATGCAGGAAGCACCAATTATCATTGCGGTGATGAATACAAATGGGAAATCTCCGTTTTTGCCGATTGGGAATGATGAGAGAATCACAGAAATATGTGACTCTCTGTCTATTGGAGCTTCTGTCGAAAATATGCTGTTAGCAGCAGAAGAAATGGGTCTGGGGGCATTGTGGATTGCAAATACCTGTTTTGCCTATAAGGAATTGACAGCATATTTAAATACGGAAGAACAGCTTGTTTGTGCTGTTGCAATAGGCTATGCAGGTGAAAATCCGAGACAACGCCCAAGAAAGAAATTTCATGAAATTGTAGAATACAGGTTATAGGGTTAGTGTGTGGATGACGTGTTTTTCTTTGCAACAAAAGCAACCCATTCACCCATTGTGTTTTTATCTATTATGGTAAAATGGTTTTTCAAAAGGGCATTTTCCACGGCGTCGGCTTTTTCGGCAAGAATGCCGGAAGAAATAAAAATGCCATCTTCCCTTATAAAATCGCCAATAAAGTCGGAAAGTGGAATAATAACGTCTGCCAGAATATTTGCTACGGCAATATGGAAAGTGCCGCCACAGTGCTTTTTAACAGAACTGCTTTCTTCCAGAATATTAGCATGTATTGCGGTAATTCTGCTGTTGTCAATATGGTTTTTGGCAGCATTTTCTAAAGTTCCGCTTACTGCCGTTGTATCGATGTCAAGGCAGAATGCAGATTTAGCACCGCACAGCAGGGCTGCGATGGCGAGGATTCCACTGCCGCATCCGGCATCCAGAATTGTGGTATCTGGCGTGATATATTTGCGGAGTGTCAGAAGGCAAAGCTTGGTAGTTTCGTGTGTGCCAGTACCAAAAGCAGAACCGGGGTCGATTTCAATTATAATATCATCTGGTTTTGCATCACCGGGGAGCGGCTCCCAGGTTGGTTTGATAATAATATCTTCTGCCACATGAAATGGCTGAAAGTTTTCTTTCCATTTATCCTTCCAAAGAGAATCATCCTGAATACAGTGAGTGATTTCCGGTGTTTTAATTGGTATAAATTTTTGCATCTGACAGATTTTTTCCTGAATGGAAGCAATCAATTCTTCCGGTGCACAGCGCAGGGTGGTGTTCTCCATTTCAGCATCCCGCAGGGAAGAACCGGTACTATAAAATTCTGTTGTTTCATTTTCCAGTGCTTCGGTATAAAAAGTCAGGACGGAGAGGCCATCATCAGGGCCAGGATTGGCAGGAATATCCGTAAACATCATTTTTTCTTCTTTTTCGCTTAATGGGACATGGTCAGAGATTTCATATCCTCCAATTCCGTATTCTGTCAAAATATCCCCGATAATTCCTGCATCTTTTGTTGTTGTGTGAATATCATATCGAATCCATTTCATAGTAGTCCTCCATTTTTGATTCCTGCGAAGCAACGTGTCAGACGCGATGCTTGCAAAGAGCTAAAAGTTCCTATACATTTGATTTGTAAGAAACATTGTACCATATTTTGCAAGAGAAGCCAAAATATGATATGGTGTTACAATAAGTAGGACCATCGTGCTTGCACATAAGAGGATGATTATTTTCTTAAACTGGCGTGCAGGCTGTTCTAAAAACCTTAAACTGCAGCAATCGCCAAATGCGAACGAGTTCGTGCGTGGCTTATTGCTTCGCGGGAATAAATCTAGGAGTGAAAATAAAGAGATGAAGCAGTGGGTCACAAAAAGATATCAGGTAGATTTAAAAAAAATAGCAGACAGATACCAGATTTCAGAAATTATGGCGGATGTTCTAGTTAAAAGGGGGCTTTTTGACTGGAATGCAATGGAGCGTTATTTGTTTCCTGAAGAAGATGCGTTATATGACGGTCTTTTGATGAAAGATTTGAAAAAAGCAGCAGGGCTTTTGGCACGAAAAATAGAACAGGGAAAAAAGATAAAGATAATCGGTGATTATGATGTAGACGGAATCATGTCTGCTTATATTTTATACCATGGAATTGAGCTTTTAGGCGGTAAGGCCGGATGCCGGATTCCGCATCGGGTAGAAGATGGGTATGGGATGCGGGACTATATGGCAGTGGAGGCTTATGAAGAGGGATATGACACCATTATAACCTGTGATAATGGGATTTCGGCAATGTCTGCGGTAGAAAAAGCAAAAGAACTGGGAATTACAATTTTGGTAACAGACCATCATGAAGTACCAAGAGAAGGAGGACGGGAATTACTGCCGCCCGCAGACGCAGTTGTCAATCCAAAGCAGGAGAATTGCAGTTATCCTTTTTCGCAGCTTTGTGGAGCAGGTATTGCCTTTAAACTGATAGAATATCTTTTAGAGCGAAAAGGAAAAAAAGAGGCAGGCAGAGAACTTCTCCCTTTTGTTGCGATTGCAACAGTATGCGATGTTGTTCCTCTGCTGGATGAAAACAGAATTTTGGTCAAAATGGGGCTTGCACTTATGGAAAACAGCAATAATGTTGGTTTGCGTGCGTTAATCAAAGAACTACAGTTTCAGAAAAAAATCACTTCTGGTGATTTGGGCTTTCGCATTGGACCATGTATTAATGCTGCAGGAAGGCTTGAAGATGCCAAAATAGGTTTTGAACTGCTGTTAGAGAAGGATGCAGACAAGGCTGAGCAACGGGCGAAGGAGCTTGTCCGACTGAATGAGGAGCGCAAAGACTATACGGCGAAGGCGACAGCAGAGGCTGTTCGTCTGATAGAAACGGAGAATATGCTTCATTACCCGGTGCTGGTAGTATACATAAAGGACTGCCATGAAAGTGTGGCAGGAATTGTAGCAGGCAGAATCAGAGAGAAATATTATAAACCGACACTCATTGTAACCGACACAAAAGAAGGTCTGAAGGGTTCGGCGCGTTCCATTCCCGGATATCATATGCAGCAGGAACTGGCAAAGTGCAGGGGACTTTTGACAGAATATGGCGGACATGCAATGGCGGCTGGTTTTTCCCTGCCGGTAGAGAATTTAGGCATATTTCGTGAAACATTAAATAAAAACTGTTCTCTTACGGAGGATGAACTGGTAGAAAAGATTTTCTTTGAAAAGGAAGTGCCACTGGAAGAGATGACAGAGCAGGTTGTGCGTCAGCTTGATTATCTGGAACCTTTTGGCGAAGCAAACAGACAGCCTGTTTTTGCAGTCAGAAATGTATCTGTTATATCGGTAAATCTGTGTGGCAAAGAAAATCAGATTGCCAGATTACAGCTGAAAGAAGGCATCCGGTTATTCCGTGGAGTTGATTTCAGGTGCGAGCTTCATTTGGGCGAAGGGATTCGGGAGCGGTATGGTAATGATGCGTGGGAGGCTTTGAAAGAAGGAAGGGGGCAGGAGTATGCCGTAGATATTTTGTACCAGCCGGAAATTAACCAGATGTATGGAAATGTGGAATTTCGTATTGTTGATTGCAGATAGATGCTTGCATTTTTGGGATGTGCGTGATAATATAATAATATATTGTTTTGTGTTTCTAACAGGATAATTATTAACAATAGATTTGATTGAAAGTATCATGGCAGGAAGAAACCATGATACAGGGGGGAGTTTTAAATGGCAAATGTAACATTAGACGAGAAAACTTTATATTATCAGTGGTTAATCAATAATAATTCTACAAGTACAATGTTGAATGCAATTTCAGGAAACAATACGGACAATAGCTATAGTGCACTGGGTTCCCTTGGTGCATTAGGCTCACTTGGGACAACCGGTTCGATTTTGGATTTTTCCAGTATATTGCAGAATTATATATCTGGAGTTACAACAAATTCTTATGAGGAGTCCATAGAAGCAGCTTCTATGGCAGATAAGCTTTCTTCTGTATTGGAAGAGGCATCCCAGACAGAAGATACATCTTCTCTTACATATAAAACGGTTCAGGAATTATACGAGTATTTTTCGGAGCAGGTATCTGCCAAGGCATCTGCGTTGATGCAGGGAACAACAGCACAGTCTTCAGTGGCAGCTTCCAGTCAGGAAAAAGCTTCGGAAAGCCAGTCAATTGAGAAGATGAATCAGGCAGCACTGCAGGGTCAGGAGTTTGATTTTTCACAGATAGACGATATTGTGGAAAATTCTTTTGCTGAAAGGATGCCATTATCATAGTGGTATATTGCAATGTTTTTCTTTGAAACTCAGAAAGTTCTCAATGTATTACGGGATATCAACAAGAATACTAAAGCATTTTTGTAGCGCACCAGTGAAGTCGGTGCGCTTTTTTAACTTATAGGAAAGTTCTCCATGTGTAACGGGATGTCAACAAAAATGCTTTAGCATTTTTGCTAGCGCACCAGCGAAGTCGGTGCGCTTTTTTAGTCTCTGTCCCAAATTTCCATACTGATATAATAATTATGAATATTGCGGGAAGTGATGGCAGTTGCCGCAATTCTGCTAATCAAATAGATTAGAAGCAAAAAGCCTGGTGCCGGATTTAAGAATACAATATCTAACGGTTTTGTATTAATATATGCCTGCCATACGACCAACGCAAAAATAATATAATAACTTAGCTGCTTTTCAGCAGTAAATTTTTCCGGGGTATAAAAATATTTTTTGGCACAGGAGGCAAGAAGAGTCTTTGGAAATTTTTTCTTTTCAGCAAGTATATTGGCAATAATCCACGGATAAAGCAAAAGCAATGCAAAAAAGTAAAAAGAAAATGGGCGTAAAACAACCAAAAGGAAAAAAAGGCATACCATTAATATAATTCTGGAAATAAGCAAGCCTGTGTAGCGGCTGATATTTCTTTGTTCTTTGTAAATCTGTGCATTCTGCTGTTTCTGCATTATAGTCCTCATTTCTAATATATTACTTCCAACGGAATAAAAAGCTTTGTGATAAGTGTAATTAGTATTATGGGTATTATAGGTATTATAGAGGAAGAATGGCAAGAAGTCAAAAAATAGAAGAAAAAGACTGTGAACAGCAGCTTCCAAAAATAGTAAATCATTGTTTACGAAAAGTTTACAGTTTATCTACATATGTACTAATTGTGTCTTGATATAATATAGATATCATGAATTTGTGTCTGCTCGCTGCCTGACACAAATATCGAAAATGTGCAAGAAGCAAAGGGGAATGCAGTTCACCTTGCGGAAATGAGGAAAAAATGGGGAAAGAAAAAATTATATTAAAGGATATTTGTAAAAGCTATTATTCAGAAACTACTGTGACACAGGCTTTGCACAGAATTAATTTGTCCTTTTCGGAAGGGGAATTTGTTGCAATTACTGGTGAGAGCGGAAGTGGTAAGTCTACACTGCTCCGCATTATTGGCGGTACAGATGCTTTCGATGAAGGGGAAATGTTTGTTGATGGGGAGACAACTTCACAGTATGATGAGGAGGAGTGGGAGGAGTACCGTAGAAATGAAATAGGTTATGTGTTTCAGGATTATAGCCTGCTGGGGCATTATTCCGCACTGGCAAATGTTATGAGTGCTCTTTTGGTTATGGGAATCAGGCAGGAGCAGGCAGAGGAGATTGCTGCAGAGTATCTGGAGCAGGTGGGGTTGAAGGGATATGAGAATCAGAAGGCGTCAAAGCTTTCCAGTGGGCAGAAGCAGCGTCTGTCCATTGCAAGGGCTTTGGCGAAAAATACTGGAATTATTGTGGCAGATGAACCAACCGGTAATCTGGATAGTGAGACAGGAGAACAGATTATCCGCCTGCTGAGGGACTTATCAAAAGAACGTCTGGTAATTATGGTTACTCACAATTATGAGCAGGCAGAAGCGTATGTAACAAGGAAAGTCAGGCTTCATGACGGAGTGGTGGTTTCGGATGTAAACGTTGGACAAAAGCAAACTAAAAAAGAGCAAGGGCAGCAGGAAAAAATGAAAGAAAGGCCTCATGATAGTCAGGTGGATGTGCAGGCATCATTTGGCTCGTTGCTTCGCAGGGATAAAAATGCTGCATACTTTGCGCGTATGAACCGCAGGGGACAGAAAGGGCGTGCTTTTCTATTCACGGCATTTCTCTTTGTAGTCAGTGTAGTGTCATTTCTTTTTATTGGAGAACTATATTTTCAGGCAGATGATATTTTTACGAAAGAGTATAGTGAAGCAGCTTTTAAAAAGAAATCACAGGTCAGGCTGGTGGCAAAACGTAACGATGGAAAGGAATTCACACAAGAAGATATTGAAAAGATAGGAGCTGTCCATAATGTTGAAATGGTAGATTCCTGTGACTATGCAAATGATATCAATTTTTATTTGGAAGAAGGAGAGGATTATCGATATGCTTATGGATCAGAGCAGAGCGGTCTCTCTGATAAGGAATTCAGGATTGTGTCCTTTTTAAATAAAGATAAGTTTATGATGTCGACAGACTGCATTTCAAAAGAAGATTTAAGGAAAGGGCGTATGCCAGAATCAAGAAACGAGGTTGTTTTGTATTCCTCAGATGAAAAGATATTAGGCAGTGAGGTGATGTGTTACTTTCAGGCAGTTAATATCTGGGGGCCAAATGAATATTATGGTAAAAACTTAACAGTTGTCGGGCTTTTAAAAGAAGAAACCAGGCAGGTATATTTTACAAGGGAGCTATGCAATATGCTTTCACAAAGGATGGATTATGCGGAGTACCATGTGAGTTATGCGGATAAAAATCCAGAGTTTTTTCCTATGATTGCAGAAGAGTTAAGTGGAAATGATGCGAAGGTTTCTTTTAAATTTTATGACCGTAGATCCGGATTAATAGAAGGGCCATTTGGAGAGACTATATTGCGGTTTGATGAATTTAACAAAGAGGGAACGGTGACAGGAGAAAGCAAAAATTATGAGATTAATGTCTTATCCCCAAAAGAGGAACCACATGAAATGACACAGAAGATGTTAGAGGTAAGTGAAGAGGTTTTTTATCAATTTTATCCGAGAGAGAGGGAAAACAGACAGGCATCGGTATATATTACCAGCTATGCCAAAACAGATTCTGTAATCCGGCAGCTTAAGGAGATGGGATATGAGGCGAAAAGCACTTACCGTGTCAGTGTAACAGATTATGAAGAGGAGCGGGTGAATGAGCGTTTGACAATTCTTGGAATTTCCATCATAGGGCTGGTTGTCATATTTTTAGCGGAGATATTGGTTTTGCGTTCTTTTATGAAGATACGGATAAAGGATTTTCAGGTGCTTAAATTTATTGGAATGAGGATGGAACTTTTAAGAAAAATCAGTTATTTTGAAATTTTCGTCTATTGTTTAACTGCTGTAATAGCTGCCATTGTAGTGATGTGGGGGTTGCGGATTGCGGGTGTACTTTTCTTACAGGAAATGATGTGGTATTATAGGTTTAGTACATATGTTGTGTTCGTGCTGTATAATTTTGCGGCAGGTTTTCTGACAGTATTTTTCTTTAACAAGCTGTTGACAGGAAGGTTGAAAGAGTGATCCGGTTTTATCGGAGATAAGATTAAGAAGTTAAGATATTATTTATGATGGATATCGAAAAGGACAATGTGACATAAATTTTAAGGTATATAGAAGGAAATTTATGCCAAATTGCCCTTTCTTATTTTTATAAAATGGTATATAATACAAAAGTATATGTTTAATTAGAGCTACTTTGGAAAAAATAGAAGGAAGAGATGCAGCTTTGAAAGGAGAAAACAGTTCATGAATGGTAGTGATATTGGAATTGACCTTGGTACAGCGAATGTACTTGTATATATAAAAGGAAAAGGTGTTGTGTTAAGAGAGCCGTCAGTCGTTGCTTTTGACCGTGATACGAACAAAATTAAGGCGATTGGGGAGGATGCCCGTCTGATGCTTGGACGTACGCCGGGCAATATCGTGGCAGTCCGCCCGCTCCGTCAGGGTGTTATATCGGATTATACAGTGACAGAGAAGATGCTTCGTTATTTTATTCAGAAGTCCTGTGGTAAATCACGTTTTCGTAAACCACGTATCAGTGTATGCGTGCCAAGTGGTGTAACAGAAGTAGAGAAAAAGGCAGTAGAGGATGCTACTTATGAGGCAGGTGCGCGTGAAGTGTTGATTATTGAAGAGCCGATTGCAGCAGCAATCGGTGCAGGAATTGATATTGCCAGGCCATGTGGAAATATGATTGTTGATATCGGCGGTGGCACGGCAGATATTGCTGTGATATCTTTGGGCGGCACTGTAGTCAGCACATCTATTAAGGTGGCTGGTGACAATTTTGATGAGGCAATTGTGCGTTATATGAGAAAAACGCATAATCTTTTGATTGGTGAGAGGACAGCCGAAGAAATAAAGATAAATATTGGTTCTGCATACCAGCGTCCGGAACTTGTGGCAATGGATGTTCGTGGACGTAATCTGGTTACAGGACTTCCTAAGACGATTACAGTTACTTCGGATGAGACACTGGAAGCACTGCGAGAGATTACTTCACAGATTGTGGAAGCCGTTCACAGTGTACTTGAAAAGACGCCGCCTGAGCTGGCAGCAGATGTTGCGGACAGGGGAATTGTTCTGACAGGTGGTGGAAGTCTTTTATATGGTTTGGAAGAACTGATTGAGGAAAAGACAGGTATCAATACGATGACCGCAGAGGATCCGATGACCGCAGTTGCCGTAGGAACTGGTAAGTTTGTAGAATTTTTAGCTGGAAAGCGGGATGAGGAATAACATTGGTATATGCCTGTACGTTGTTAAAAGGTATATTTTTCCAGTGGTTAAGAAAGTAACAGGATATGACGATATAATATTATATGGTGCAGGGATGTAACTGTAAAACAACACAGCAGGCAGTCTGCAGCAGTGTTTGAGGGCAAAATGAGATACGCAGACAAGAAAGGGGAGCAGAGATGGTAAGAGGTCTGTATACAGCCTATACAGGTATGTTAAACGAACAGAAAAGGTTAGATATTATAAGTAATAATCTTGCTAATTCTGCCACAGTAGGTTATAAAGCAGAGGGCGTTACCAGTCAGGCGTTCAAGGATTTTATGGCTATCAAAATCCGTGATGAATCCAATGCTTACATTGATGAAGGGATTGGAACCTTTAATCCGGGTGTTAAGCTTGGAGAAACTTATATGGACTGGGGTCAGGGTTCTCTTCGTGAGACAGGGAATACCTATGATATAGCCATTGAAGGAAATGGTTTTTTTCAAATGCGTGTAACAGATGCAAATGGAAACAGTTCCGTCAAGTATACAAGATGTGGTACATTCAAGTGTACATCGGACGGTTATATTGTTGATGCGGAAGGAAATCATCTGCAGGGTTCCGGTGGAGATATTCAGGTTCCGGTAGATGCCAGAGAGATTATTATAAAGGAAGATGGTACTATTTTTGCAGATAATGTTCCGGTGGATACAATTGAATTAGTGGATTTTACAGACTACGACTATCTGGAATTATATGGAGATAATATGTTTAATGCAGTAGACGGAGCTACCATGATAGGCGCAACAGGAGTTTTGGAGCAGGGATGGACAGAACAGTCCAATGTCAACGTTATTTCGGAGATGGTATCTATGATTACTATCACCAGAGCGTATGAGGCAGGGCAGAAAATGATTCGTACAACGGATTCATTATTGGATTCTTCTGTTAATCAGATAGGCAAGGTATAAGTTTCGTCGCTAAGGAGCTGTAAATAATTTATATAGTTCTTTGAGAACGGCAGATAGGAGTGTTTTATTATGATGAGATCACTTTGGACGGCTGCATCAGGCATGAAAGCCCAGCAGACCAGTCTTGATACAATTTCTAATAATCTGGCGAATATTAATACAACAGGTTATAAACAGGAAAGAACAGAGTTTCAGTCCTTATTATATCAGACGATACAGGGACGCACTACGGATAATGAAGGTAATCCCAAGCCGATTAGTGCGCAAGTTGGTCTTGGTGTTAAGGTTGCAGCCGTTTCTACTGAGTTTGGCCAGGGAAAACTGACACCAAGTACGGGAGCATTTGATTTTGCGATTCAGGGAGATGGATTCTTTATGGTTCAGATGCCGGATGGTTCCGTTGGTTATACACGTAATGGTAATTTCCTGATGGCAATTAATGGCAGCGGCGGAGTAACACTTACAACGTCGGAAGGTTATTCCGTACTGGACAGCAATGGCAGGGAAATTACGTTTGATGCCAATACAGATACTTTGAAGCTTTCCTTTGATACTTCCGGTAATATCTTCTATACAAATACAGATGGAACAAGCCAGAATTTGGGAATCCGCATCGGTGCGGCACAGTTTAATAACCCATCTGGTTTATTAAAGATAGGCGACAGTTATTTTGCAGAGTCCGCAGCTTCCGGGACAGCACGTATTGAGGCACAGGATGACGCATTAAAGCCAAGTTTGATTAAGCATAAATATTTAGAAGGTTCTTCAGTAGAAGCAGTAGATGAAATGGTAGATATGATTGTTACACAGAGAGCATATGAAATGAATTCCAAAGCGATAATTGCATCGGATGAAATGCTCCAGCAGGCGAATAACCTGAGGTCATAAGAAAGGGAAAGGTGATTTTATGAGTTCGATTTTAGATACTTCCTCCCTGATTAATACATATGGGCAGACAATCAGCAGTACCAATGCTTCTTCTTTGCAGAGTTCTTTGGGAAATGTCGATAAGGCAGCTACAGCAGACGAGTTGATGAGTGCCTGCAAAAGTTTTGAAGCATATTTTGTTCAAAAAGTAATTGAACAGGCTAAACAGTCTATTTTGGAAAATGACGAAGAAGAGGAAGGCGAGTACATGAAGTACTTTGGCGATATTATGAATGAGCAGTATGCAAATGCCATTGTGGATAGCGGTACGGTTGGCCTTGCACAGCAGTTATACGACTCCATGAAGAGTCATTATGATTTGTAAAAAAGAGGAATGCTGGCGCATTCCCCTAGCAAAAACGCTAAAGCGTTTTTGCCCGCGTACCACTACATAGTAAGAACTTTTCTATCTTATAAAAAGAATATCCGGGGCCACTGTAATATGCAGTGGCTCTTTGTGTGTAAAACAATTTAGTACAACAGATTGGAGCAGAGCATGGAGGAATTGGAAGGATACGTTGACAGAATTACTTTTCGTAATGAAGAAAATGGTTATACGGTACTTTATCTGGTGAAACCACAGAGCGATACGGAAGAAGAAGAGGAGGAGTGCTGTGTTGGCTGTTTTTCCTTTGTGGCAGAGGGAGAATATCTTCTTGTAAAAGGAAGAAGAACGGTGCATAAGAATTACGGAGAACAGTTTCAGGTAGACAGCTATGAAACAAAACAGCCGGATGATGTATTAGCAATGGAGCGTTATCTTGGCTCTGGGGCGATTAAAGGGGTCGGGCCTGCACTGGCAGCAAGGATTATTAAGAAGTTTGGAAAAGAAACCTTTACCATGATGGAAAGGGAGCCGGAACGGCTGGCAGAAATCAAAGGGATTAGCCAAAAAATGGCAGTAAATATTGCAAGACAGTTTAATGAAAAGCAGCAGATGCGTCAGGCAATGATATTCCTGCAGGAATATGGAATTTCCATGAATATGGCAGTGAAAATATACCGCTATTACAAAGAAGATATTTATGAAGTATTACGGAAAAATCCATACCGCCTGGCAGAAGATATTACCGGAATCGGATTTAAGATTGCTGATGCCATTGCACAAAAAGCTGGTTTCTATGTGGATTCTGAATACCGAATCCGCGCCGGGATTTTATATACATTACAGCAGTCGGGCAGTCAGGGGCACTGCTATCTGCCAGAGCAGGAATTAGTAACAGCAACGGCATCGCTTTTGGGAATCGAGAGAGAAGCGGTTTCCAAACAGCTGGATGCCCTGACGTTGAATAAAGAAATATTAATTGAAGAGAGCGGAGAAGAAAGAAGGCTGTATTCCAGTACCTTATATTATATGGAAATGAACTGCGCAAGGATGCTGCTAGATTTGAATCTTGCATTTTCTGTTTCAGATGACAAGCTGGCAAAGAGAGTAGCGAAAATAGAAGGCAGGCAGGGAATTACACTGGATGTTTTACAGAAAAATGCAGTCTATCAGGCAGTACAAAATGGTGTAACCATTATCACAGGTGGGCCGGGTACAGGAAAGACGACTACGATTAATACGATTCTGCAAGTGTTGGAAGAAGATGGAATGGATGTGCTTCTAGCCGCACCAACGGGAAGGGCGGCAAAGAGAATGTCAGAGACGACCGGATGGGAAGCGCAGACGATTCACAGGCTTTTGGAAGTGAATGGCGGAGTGGATACGGATGATAAGAGCGGTATGCACTTTGAAAGAAATGAACTCCAGCCTTTGGAAGCAGATGTTGTAATTGTGGATGAGTTTTCTATGGTGGATATCTATTTGCTGAATGCACTGTTAAAGGCAATGGTACCGGGATGCCGCCTAATTATGGTAGGAGATGTAAACCAGCTTCCGTCGGTTGGACCGGGAAATGTACTACGGGATATGATAAAAGCCGGATTTTGTAATGTAGTACGGCTGAACCAGATTTTCAGACAGGCAGCGGAAAGCCAGATTGTCGTCAATGCCCATAAAATTAATGCCGGACAGGAGATTTCATTCGATAATCAAAACAGGGATTTTTTCCATTTAGAAAGGCAGAATGTTCAGGATATTATCAATGTGGTAATACAGCTTGTTATGAAAAATATGCCTTCTTATGTAAATGCAACGGTCTATGATATTCAGGTTCTTACTCCGATGCGGAAAGGCGAACTGGGAGTAGAAAATTTGAACAAAATCCTGCAAAGTTATGCCAATCCGCAGAATGGAAAAAAGACGGAAAGGGAATTTCATGGGGTTCTTTTCAGAGAGCAGGACAAGGTAATGCAGATTAAAAATGACTACCAAATCAAATGGGTAAAGAAGACCAGATATGGAGATGTTTTTGAAGAAGGGAGCGGCGTATTTAATGGTGATGTAGGTATTATCAGGCGCATTCTGGAAGCAGAAGAGACAGTTGAGGTAGAGTTTGAGGAAGGGAAACTGGTAAAATTTGAATTTGGTCAGATGGATGAAATGGAGCTTGCCTATGCAATTACAATACACAAATCGCAGGGAAGTGAATATCCGGCAGTTGTGCTTCCGATTCTGACAGGACCAAGAATGCTGTTGAACCGAAATCTTTTGTATACCGCAGTGACCAGAGCAAAACAGTGTGTGACCATTGTAGGAAGCAGTGGGACAGTGCATCAGATGATTCGTAATGTATTTGAGCAGAAACGTTATTCCAGTTTGTGCCAGAGATTGCAGGAAATGAAAGAGGAGGATTACAAATAAGTTTGATAGAGTTTATATGGGATATTTTATTTCCAAGACGCTGTGCCCTGTGCGATGGTGTTCTGCCTGTGGGAGAGAGGCTCAGATGTCAGAAGTGCGGGAATGCTGTGATATATATTGGAGAAGATTATTGTATGAAGTGTGGGAAGCCTGTCAGAGAAGGGGAAGAGTTTTGCGCAGATTGTGCGGGCAGGGAGACTTCCTATGAAAGTGGACGGGCATTGTTTTTATATGACAGCCTGATGCAGAAATCAATTTCCAGATTCAAATATCATGGCAGATGTGAATATGCACAGTTTTATGGAGAAGAGCTTTATAAACGGTTTGGAGGATGGGTTCGGAGTGTGTCGCCTGATGCACTGATCCCTGTTCCGATTCATAAGAAAAGATATCAAAAACGTGGATATAACCAGGCAGAACTTGTGGCAAAGGAGTTGGGAAAACGCAGCGGAATACCAGTAATATCTGATTATCTGGAGCGCCGAAAAAATACATTGCCACAAAAAGAACTTTCCGAAAGAGAGCGGTTTTCGAATTTATATGATGCTTTTTGTGTCAGAAGTGTTACACGGGAGTTGTACAATAATCTAAACTGTGTTATAATCATTGATGATATCTTTACGACAGGGAGTACGATAGAAGCCTGTTCTAAAACTTTACGTGTACAGGGAATTGAAAAGATATTCTTTTTATGTATAAGTATTGGTCAAGGAATTTAGGAGGTTATTTATGGATGTAAGAAATTGTAAAAAGTGCGGAAAACTCTTTAATTTTAATGGGGATTCATTGTGTCCAATGTGCCAGAAAGAGATGGAGGATAAGTTTTTTGAGGTTAGGGATTACATATATCAGAATCCTTCTGCAAATATGTCAATGGTAGCAGAAGAAAATGATGTACCGATCCAGCAGATTAAGAAATGGGTGCGTCAGGAGCGTCTGATTTTTTCGAAAGATGCAGGAATATCCATTGACTGTGAGTCTTGTGGAAGGCCGATTCTTACGGGACGGTATTGCAAAGAGTGTAAGGGAAAGATGACAAATAAGTTTACCAGTATGTATCAGCAGAATCCTGTTGAACAAAAAGATGAGAAGAAAAGTTCAAAAGGGAAGATGCGCTTTCTTGGTAACTAATCCGGCTTGCCTGTTTGATGGGAGGTGGTTGCTTGCTAAGTGTAGATATGGAAAAAATTTTTGATGAAGCTTTTTGCAACGTTACCAAAAAACTTGTCAATTTAGAGTTAAAAAAGATATGTGGGGTAAAAGAGGAAAGTTTCTTTGCTGAGGGGTATCGGGAAGCGATTGAAACACATGGGTATTTAAATGCCAAAATTATTTGCTGGTTTTCAGATGGATTGTTTCATTATATAACAGATATGATGAATGGTGGGACGACTCCTTCAGAAGAGGAAATTTCGTTATTTCTTAATGAGTACATAAATATAGCGTGTGGGTATGCAGTTTCGAAACTGAATGATATGGCAGGGCATTCTTCCAGGCTTTCTATTCCATATTTTTTCAAGGGCTTGGAAAAGATGGGGGAAAAGTGGGAGATTTATGGGGGGAAGAGTCTTCTGTATCATACTGAAGTAGGAAAGTTGTACATATTAGTAAAGTATTCTTTTCAGAATGAATAAGAGGAGGTAGTATAAATGGGAAAGACGACACTTATGGTAGTTGATGATTCTCCGTTTGCATCAAAGCAAATTCAGGATTTGGTAGAAGAGAACGGATATGAGATGATTGGATATGCTAAAAATGGTGAGGAAGGAATTCATATGTACGAGGAACTTCATCCAGATATTGTAATTATGGATATTATTATGCCGGGAATTGATGGACTGGAAACAGCGGAAATTCTTCTGAAAAAGGATCCTAACGCAACTATTTTAATGTTGAGCTCTTTATGTGATTCCGGTACTTTGGAAGAAGTAAAGGCGATTGGATTAAAATATCTGATTCCAAAGCCATGGGAAGATGATGTATTATTAGCTACATTAGAGATGTTAACAAAGCAGAGAGAGAGTAAATAATACAAGAGGATGGAAATTCAGGGTGTCCGAAGTTTCCATCCTTTTTAAACTTATAGGAAACTGCTTGAAATGCAGCAGTACGCCAACAAGAATTGCGAAGCAATTCTTGCTAGGGCACAAGCGAAGTCTGTGCCCTTTTTAATGGAGATAAAAGGGGATACGAAATAACAGAAGTAGTAGTTTTGAAAAACAGATATTGTATATGTTTATAATGTACAAAAATTTAATCCAATTTTTGCTAAAAATGTGTCAAATGAATGGTTGACTAATCTTATAATTATAGAATATACTCAAATTTATATGGATGTTAAGAATGAAGTTTGAAATGTGTATGGGGATATAATACAAAATAGGAGATAGAAAAAATGATAAGAACCAGATTGATTGCAACTGCTGCAGATGCGCCAGAGCAGATTATTACAAATGATGATTTAGCCAAAGTGGTTGATACCAGTGATGAATGGATATCGCAGCGGACAGGGATAAAGGAAAGAAGAATATCCTCTGGCGAAAATACATCAGATTTGGTTGTCAATGTGGCAAAGCAGTTACTGGAAAAGGCATCTGTTACTCCAGAAAGCATAGATTTGATTATTGTAGCATCTGTCACACCGGATTATAATACACCGTCACTGGCCTGCATGATACAAAAGGAGATTGGGGCAGTTCATGCGGTTGCTTTTGATATCTCAGCAGCTTGTAGTGGTTTTATGTTTGCGTTGAGTATCGCAGATAAATATATCAAAACCGGCAGTTATGAAAATGCAATTGTAATCGGCGGTGAGACGTTATCTAAAATTGTAAACTGGAAAGACCGTGCTACCTGTGTACTGTTTGGTGACGGGGCAGGCGGCGCTTATGTGGAAAAATCACAGGAAAGCGGTATTACCTGTGAGGATATTGGTTCAGCAGGAAGCCAGTATGATATTTTGACGGCGGGATATACAGCATGTACCAATGTGTTTAATGACCAGCCGGAAGGCATGGATGAGCACT
This sequence comes from uncultured bacterium, assembly GCA_947643145.1. Classification (GTDB taxonomy): domain Bacteria; phylum Bacillota; class Clostridia; order Lachnospirales; family Lachnospiraceae; genus Butyribacter. The sequence goes on from CANRVD010000005.1 coordinate 24,934, forward strand.
GGTATGTAAGCATGAATGGAAGAGAAGTCTTTAAGTTTGCTACGAAAAATGTGATTAAGAGTATGCAGAAGGTAATGGAGTTGGAGGGAATTACTCAGGAAGAGGTTAAGTATTTTATACCGCATCAGGCAAATGCCCGCATTGTGGAAGTGATTTCTAAGAAATTAAAGATTCCATATGAGAAATTTTATTTAAATATGGAGCGTTATGGAAATACGTCATCAGCCAGCATACCGATTGCACTGAATGAGCTGAATGAAAAAGGGCTCTTGGAGCGTGGGGACAAGATTATTTTGTCCGGCTTTGGCGGAGGAATGACATGGGGGACGATGTTAATTACATGGTAGTGTATAACTGCAATTGCAGTATATATAAATTAAAAAATGAATTCAGGAGGAAAAGATTATGGTTTTTGAAAAAATCAGAGAAATTATTGCAGAGCAGACAGGGAAGGATATTGAGGAAATTACATTAGAAACTAATGTAAAGGAAGACCTTGATGCGGATTCCTTAGATTTATTCCAGATTATCAATGATATTGAAGATGAATTTGATGTCTCTGTAGAAAATCCAGAAGCAATCGTAACGGTAAAGGATGCCGTTGATTTTGTAGAAAGCCACAAATAAGTATTTGGGAAGGCAGTATTGCAGCAGGTATAAAAGCGGCGCTTTACAGCGCCGTTTTAACCACAAAATGAGATGGAAGAATTTACACTACTGGTCGTGAAGTGAACAGTAACGAATTTCCGACAATAGAGTGTTTCAATGTCTGGTTGTGATAACCGGCAGTTTAGAGGAGTATTATAATATATGAAAACAGTATTTATGTTTAGCGGTCAGGGAGCACAGTATGCAGGCATGGGAAAAGAACTGTATCAGAAGTATTCGGCAGCAAAAAAAATATTTGACCGCGCAGATGAGGTTTTGGGATATTCAATTAAAGATATTTGTTTTAATGATGAAGAAAAGTTAGGAGAGACAGAGTTCGCGCAGCCGGCAATTTTAACAATGAGCATTGCTGCTATGAAGGTACTGCAGGAGCAGGGTGTTCGTGCAGAGATGACAGCCGGACTGAGTTTAGGAGAATATTCCGCTTATGTAGCCAGTGGGGCAATGGATTTTGAGGAAGCAGTTGCGCTGGTGCAGAAAAGAGGGAAATTTATGGCAGAGGCAGTTCCTTCGGGAGAAGGAGCGATGTTTGCTGTGATTGGTTTAGATACAGAGAAAGTGGAAGCAGCCTGTAAAGAGGCTTCCGGCCTTGGTCTTGGTATTGCAGTTCCGGCTAACTATAATGCGCCGGGACAGATTGTAATTGCGGGAGCTACCGGTGCAGTGTCAGAAGCTGCAAGAATCGCAAAAGAAAAAGGTGCTAAAATGGCAGTGAAATTAAAGGTTAGCGGGCCATTCCATACGCAGATGCTGCAGCCAGCGGCAGAAAAATTAGGACCAGAGCTTGAGAAGATGCATATTGCGCCTATGGAAATTCCGGTATTTACAAATGTAAATGCTAAAATCGTAGAGTCTGAGAAGGATATTATTCCGATTCTGACAAAGCAGATTTGCTGTCCGGTCAGATTCTCCGATATTATTGAGAATATGCATGGAATGGGAGCGGATACTTTTATTGAGCTGGGACCAGGGAAAGCCCTGTGTGGATTTGTGAAGAGAACGGTTAAGGGAGTAACTATCTTAAATGTAGAGGATGAGAGTTCTTTGGCAAAGACTATGGCAAAGTTAGATGAAATTGTATAAGTTTTACGTATAAATGTGGGGATGGCTGCAAATAGCAATGTATCAACAGGTGCAGATTCATCCAGAATGTGGAGGAAGAAATGTTAATAGGAAAAACAGCGGTTATAACAGGTGCTGCCAAAGGAATTGGAAAAGCAATTGCTCTGGCATTTGCAAAAGAGGGTTGTAATATTGTATTGAATTATCATAGTAGTGTCTCAGAAGACACGATAAAAGAGATTGAAGGTTACGGAGTTACCTGTCTTCCGGTTCAGGGAGATGTCAGTGATTTTGAATTTGCTGCTTCCCTGATGAAGCGGGTAAAGAAGGAGCTTGGCTCTGTGGATATTCTGGTAAATAATGCAGGGATTACAAGGGATATGCTTTTAATGCGCATGAGTGAGGAAGAATTTGACAGTGTTATCAATACAAATCTGAAGGGTTGTTTCAATATGGTTCGCCATGCAAGTAATCTTATGTTAAAGCAGAGGAGCGGAGCGATTATTAATATGGCATCTGTTGTGGGCGTTATGGGAAACGCAGGGCAGGTTAATTATGCGGCTTCTAAGGCAGGGATTATTGGTTTGACAAAGTCTGTGGCAAAAGAACTGGCAGCGAGAGGGATTACCTGTAATGCGATTGCACCGGGATTTGTCGAAACAGATATGACAGATGTGCTTACGGATGAGCAGAAAGCAAAGATGTTAGAGGTAATTCCATTAAAGCGTTATGGTAGAGTGGAAGATATTGCGGAAGTGGCAGTATTTTTAGCAAAGAACACATATATTACCGGCCAGGTGATTCATGTAGATGGCGGAATGGTAATGTAAAATATAGTTTAGTTTGTAGTAAAAAGCAGGGGAATGCTTTACCCTGCAGAAATGAGGATTGAGATGGAAAAAAGATGTGTAATCACAGGACTGGGAGCGATTACTCCGCTTGGGAGTACAGTGGAGACTTTTTGGGACGGCATTCGAAATGGTGTCTGTGGGATTGATTCGATTAAAAAATTTGATGCTTCAGACTTAAAGGTGAAGATTGCTGCCGAGGTAAAAGGGTTTGATGCTGAGCTTTATATGTCCAAAAAGGATGTGAAAAGAAATGACCTTTATGCAGTCTATGGTCTGGCAGCAGGAATTCAGGCATTTGAGGATTCCGGTATTGATATGGAAAAGGAAGATGCTGACAGGGTTGGTGTGATTGTCGGTTCCGGTACCGGTGGCTTAATGACTATGGAAGAACAGGTTACCAGAATGAATGAAAAGGGGCCGGCAAGGGTATCCCCAATGTTCATTACCATGACAATTGGCAATATGGTTGCAGGAAACATTGCAATCCGCGTTGGTGCAAAAGGGATTTGTGAAGATATTGTAACTGCCTGTGCTACAGGAACAAACTGTATTGGAGCAGCGTACCGCAATATTAAACATGGCTATCTGGATGCCTGTGTTGCAGGCGGCGCAGAGGGTGCAATCTGTAAGGTTGGCGTTGCAGGATTTACAAATCTCACAGCATTGTCGACAGAAGAAGACCCGAAAAAGGCATGTAAACCATTTGACAAAGAAAGAAATGGTTTTGTAATGGGTGATGGTGCCGGTGTTCTTATCTTAGAGGAGCTGGAGCACGCTCTGGCAAGAGGAGCTAAAATCTATGGAGAGATTGTAGGGTATGGTGCAACAGGAGATGCGTATCATGTGACGCTCCCGGACCCGGAAGGACGGGGAGCAGCAAAGGCAATGCAAATGGCGATGAAGGAAGCGGGAATTGCACCGGAGCAGGTTAGCTATATTAACGCACATGGAACCAGCACTCCTGCAAATGATGTAGGTGAGACAAAGGCAATTAAACTGGCATTTGGGGAAGAGACTGCAAAGAAAGTTCCAATCAGTTCTACCAAATCCATGACCGGGCATCTGCTTGGAGCAGCAGGTGCAATTGAAGCAATCTGCTGTGTGAAAGCTTTGGAAGAAGGATTTCTTCCTCCTACCATTAATTATCATACACCGGACGAGGAATGTGATTTGGATTATATTCCAAATGTAGGAAGAGAGGCAAAGGATGCAATGTATGCACTGTCTAATTCATTGGGATTTGGCGGACACAATGGTGTACTTTGCTTTAAAAAGTGGACTGGGAAATAAAAAATAATTATAGAAAGGCATGGTGTGGGAAATGCAGTATGAAGAGGTCAAAGAGTTAATTGCTATATTTGAGAAGACGGACTTAAACGATATGGAGGTACAGTTAGATAATGCAAGAATTCGTTTGAACCGTGGGGCTGTTTCTCCGTGGATGCCAGTACCACAGGTGCCGTTACCGAATATGGCACCGCCTATGGCAGCACAGGCAGCAGCCCCGCCTGCTGTGCAGGTTCCGGTTGAGGGGATGACAGAAACTGTTCAGGCAGAGGGTGTTAAGGAAGCAGCCGTAGAAGAATCTGGGCAGAAGGTCATTACCGCTCCGATTGTTGGTACCTTTTATCAGAGTTCAGCACCGGATGAGGCGCCATTTGTAAAGGTTGGAGATACTATTTCAGAGGGAGATGTGGTGTGTATCATTGAAGCTATGAAGTTTATGAATGAGGTAAACAGCGGGGTGAGTGGTACAATTTCTGAAATTCTCGTAAAAGACGGACAGTTCGTTGAATATGGACAGGAGCTTTTCCGTTTGAAATAGAATGCCTGTATAGTTGGTATATTTGAAAGGAAGAGAGATATGTTGATGGATATTAATGACATTATGAAAATTATTCCACACAGACAGCCCTTTTTGCTGATTGACCGTGTGGAAGAAATGGTAGAGGGAAAGTCTATTACCGCACTGAAGAACGTATCCTATAATGAGCCGTTCTTTGCGGGGCATTTCCCACAGGAGCCGGTTATGCCGGGAGTGCTGATTATTGAGGCGATGGCTCAGGCCGGTGCTGTAGCAATTATGTCTATGGAAGAATTCCGTGGTAAGATAGGGTATTTTGGAGCAATTAAAAATGCCAAGTTCAAAAGAAAGGTAGTTCCAGGGGATACTCTTCGTTTGGAACTGGAAATTGATAAGTTAAAGAAAAATATTGGAATTGGTCATGGTACTGCCTATGTAGGTGATGAAGTAGCAGCACAGGTAGAACAGTTTATGTTTATAATTAATTAAAGAAACGAATAGTTGGAGGCGCAAATGTTTGACAAGATTTTGATTGCAAATCGCGGTGAAATTGCTGTCCGTATTATCCGGGCCTGCCGCGAGATGGGAATAAAGACGGTAGCTGTTTTTTCAGAGCCGGACAGAGAGGCACTTCATGCACAGCTTGCTGATGAAGCGGTTTGCATTGGTTCTGCAAAGGCAGCAGACAGTTATAATAATATGACGAATATTATCTGTGCTGCGGTTGAAAAAAAAGTGCAGGCAATCCATCCGGGATTTGGTTTTTTGTCGGAGAACAGTACATTTGCGGCGATGTGTGAGGAATGTAACATAAAGTTTATCGGCCCGGCTCCTTCGGTAATTGATGCTATGGGTAATAAGTCAAATGCAAGGAATATGATGATTCAGGCAGATGTTCCAGTGATTCCGGGCAGCGACGGCATTGTGGAAAATCTGGAGCAGGCTTATGAGACAGCAGAGAAGTTAGGATACCCGGTTATGGTGAAAGCCTCTGCGGGCGGCGGGGGAAAAGGAATTCGTATTGTCCATAAGAAAGAAGAGCTGCAAAAGGCGTATGAGTCAGCAAAAAGTGAGACGAAAGCAGCCTTTGGTGATGATACGATGTATATGGAAAAGGTTATTGAGAATGCAAGGCATATAGAAGTACAGGTGCTTGGAGATAACTATGGAAATGTCATCCATCTTGGGGAGCGTGATTGTTCCCTGCAGAGAAAGAATCAGAAGGTTTTGGAGGAAGCTCCGAGTCCGGCTATTTCTGCTGAAGTACGTGGGGAAATGTGTGCTGCAGCAGTACGGGCAGCGAAAGCGGCTGGATATCAGAGTGCTGGAACAATTGAATTTTTGTATGATAAGGCAGGCAAGTTCTATTTTATGGAGATGAATACAAGAGTTCAGGTAGAACATCCGGTCACAGAGATGATTACAGGAATTGATATCATCAAGGAGCAGATTCGTATCGCAGATGGAGAGAAGCTTTCCATGAAGCAGGAGGATGTTATGATTAGCGGACACGCAATTGAGTGCAGGATTAATGCGGAGAATCCCGATAAAGGATTTGCACCGTGTCCGGGACTGATTGATTATCTTTTGCTACCAGCGGGTGGACTTGGAATTCGTGTCGATACAGCAGTCTATGAAGGCTATGAGATTCCTCCTTACTATGATTCCATGATTGCTAAAGTCATTGTTCATGGAAAGGACAGAAGGGAAGCAATTGCAAAGATGCGGCGTGCTTTGTATGAATTTATTATAGATGGAATTGATACCAACATAGAGTTTCAAAACCGCATTTTGAATCACAAGGATTATCTGGCGGGAAAATTTGATACCTCTTTTTTGGAGAATAAAATATTATGATGCCAGAATCAAAGGGCATTTTGACCAAACATTATATTACTTCGGAAGTAAAATATAAAAAATGCACCAATGGGGTGCAGGACTGGAGATTGCTTTGAATTTATTTGGTAAAAAGAGTTATGTCTCCATTGATGGTGGAGAACGGTCAAGGAAGAATGATAAAAGACATAAAAAGGCTGAGCCTTCGATTCCGGATGGAATGTGGATTAAGTGCAATACCTGTAAGGCGATTATTTATAAGAAAGAAGTAACAGAGTATAAACTTTGTCCGAACTGTGATGCGCACTTTCGTATGAGTCCGGCAGAGCGAATTGCAGTGACCTGTGACGAAGGGAGCTTTCAGGAATTAGACGTTAAGATGCGGCCTAAGAATCCTATGGATTATCCGGATTATGAAGAGGTTGTCAGCAAGGCACAGAAGAAATCCGGTATACGGGAGGCTGTTGTGACAGGTGAATGTAAAATTCATGGTCAGGCCGTAGTGTTAGCTATTATGGACAGCCATTTTATGATGGGAAGCATGGGTTCTGTCGTGGGAGAAAAAGTCACCAGGGCAGTAGAGTATGCGACAAAGAAACGTCTGCCAATCATTATTTTTACAACTTCCGGCGGTGCACGTATGCAGGAAGGGATTATTTCCCTTATGCAGATGGCAAAAGTATCAGAGGCATTAGGCAGGCATGATGAAGCCGGGCTGTTATACGTCACGGTGCTGACAGATCCGACTACAGGCGGGGTGACGGCAAGTTTTGCCATGTTAGGTGACATTATTCTTTCAGAGCCAAAGGCATTGATTGGTTTTGCAGGCCAGAGAGTGATTCAGGGAACAATACATCAGCAGCTTCCAGAGGGTTTTCAGCGCGCAGAGTTTCAGTTAGAGCATGGATTTGTGGACAGGATTGTGCACCGGGAGAAGCTGAGGGATGAGCTTGGTATGATACTTCGCTTACACAATTCGTCAGAAAGTGAGGGGATGGAATGAGTGATGCAATGAAGTCTGTGGCAATTGCCCGGATGATAGAACGTCCCAATACAAAGCAGTTTATTTCAGCAATTTTTCAGGATTTTTTAGAGTTTCATGGGGATAGGCTTTTTGCAGATGATGGCGCAGTGGTTGGCGGAATAGCTTCTCTAGATGGAATAGCGGTTACGGTAATTGGAATTCAGAAGGGGCATACTTTGGATGAAAATGTGGCCTGCAATTTTGGTTCGCCAAATCCTGAGGGATACCGGAAAGCGCTTCGGTTAATGAAGCAGGCAGAGAAATTTCATCGTCCGGTCATTACTTTTATTAATACAGCAGGAGCTTTTTGCGGGATTGGTGCGGAGGAACGCGGACAGGGGGAGGCAATCGCCAGAAACCTTATGGAAATGTCCCGTTTAAAAACGCCGATTATCAGTATTTTTATTGGAGAAGGTGGCAGTGGCGGCGCCCTTGCCCTTGCGGTAGGCGATTATGTGTGGATGTTAGAGCATGGTATGTATTCGGTATTATCCCCAGAGGGATTTGCAAGTATACTTTGGAGAGATTCATCACGTGTTGCAGAAGCTGCTGCCTTAATGAAAATGACAGCGAGGGATTTACTGCAAAATGAAGTAATTGACAGAATGTTCTTAGAGCCGAAGGAAGGTCTGGAAAATAATTTGGAATTTACAACGACAGAAATAAAGAAGGCATTGCTTGCATCAATCCCACAGTTGATGCAGGAAGAGTTAGATGTTCTTTTGGAAAACAGATATCAGCGTTTTCGTAAATTTGGTGAGTTCATGGAATAATATATTACTGTGAATAGTAATATATTTCGTTTTTTGATACCTCGCACTTTGCTGCGGGGTATTTTTGTATATGAAATAAGTTTGTTGTAGAAACTTTTAAAAATTTATAAATTATTAACTAAAAATTTTTAAAAGTGTTATAATTATGATGATAGAATGTGAAAGTTGTAGAGCAAGGTAGAGTTCCTATCATCAGCGGATGCAAATGGTATTTGTATCAACTGAGTTGCGTTAATACTTATTGTGAATAGTGACGATAGCACTACTGAAGGAGAAAGATGCCTATGAATATTTGTATTTGTGATGATGAAAAAATAGAACGTGAATTTATTCGGAAGCTTTGCAAGGAATTCTTCCAAAGCAAGAAATTGTCTTATGATATCTGGGAGGCGGACAGTGCCGCCAAGGTATTAGAGCGAAAGGTACTGATTGACTTATTGATTTTAGACATTGAGATGCCAGGTATGGACGGAGTGAGTTTGAAGAATCAACTGCAAAGAGACGATAAGCAGATATTGGTTCTTTTTGTGACCGGCCATGATGAAATGATGGTGGAAGCCTTTGGTGTAAATGTAATTGGATTTATCGGCAAGGAGTGGCTTAAGATAAAGTTACCAAGATATCTGGGGCTTGCTATTACACTGGCGGGCAGAAATATTATGGTTGACGGAAAATACCGGAGCCAGGAGATAGTAAAAATTCATTCGGAAAAAGAATACTGCAATCTGTTTTTTAAAGACGGTATGACAGAACTGATGCGAGGCAGTTTAAAAAATCTGGGAGAAGAGTTGCATGACTTTGGCTTTGCCAGAATAAACAGAAGTTGGATTGCGAATCTGTGCTATGTGAAAAGGATAGATAGGTGGGATATCCTTGTCAATGGAGAAGCGTATACTGTAACTAGAAAATATCGGGAGGCATTCGAGGAAATGTATGAAAATTTCTGCGAGAAAAATGCGAGGTATTTTTGATGAGTTTTTGTGAGTGGATTTATTGGATAGCAGTAGAGGGGATAAAAGTCTTACTTGTAGGTCATTATTTCTTTGGGTATGAGTGGAATAAGGGGAAGATAAGATTTCTGTTATGCCCCTATTTGGTTTTTGCTTTGCTAGTAGAGGACTTGGGGTATACAAATACTTTATATATTATGAAGTATTTGTGGAAAATAGCAGTAATACTGTGCCTTTTTAGAGGAAGGGTATTGGAAAAGGTCAAAGTATCTTTTGTGATATGCTTTTTAGTTTCTCTTACAGATACAATAGTTTGTGTACCCTTTTATTTGATTGCTGTTTTTCCTGAAACTGATATAAGGATGCAAATAACGATAGGTTGTATTGGTGGTCTTTTTATAGGAGTATTTAGTTGGAAGGCAAAAAGGTTAGAAAGAGTCGTTAAGGATTTTTGGGATAGTATAGTTTTCTGGGAGTATTTGCTTCTATTACTTGTACTATGGCTGCTTTCCATGATTCTTGGTGGGATGCAGGGATATTTATATGATGTAATTACTACATCGAAAAGAGAACTTGTATATGTTTTTGGAGTTATTGCAGTCATAGTTTTTCTATTATTCTATCTTTGGTTGTTTTATGCACGGCGCTCTAAGGAAAGATTGGAAGAGGTTAATCGATTCAATAATAATTATATGGAATTACAAAAAAGTTATTATGAAAGTTCGTTAAAACAATATGAAGATATGCGAGGATTTCGTCATGATATTAATAATCATCTGCATATACTTTCAGAAATGGGCAGAGAGGGAAGGGATGCAGAATTAAAGGAATACATTGGAAAGATGACGGAAAGCTATGATAAGGCAAAGGTGGTACATACTGGAAATTTTGTAGCAGACTGCATTATCAGTCATGCAATTCGGGAACTGGAGGCGGAGGAGAAATTTTCTTTTCAGATAGATGGACATTTTCCAGAAAAGTTTCCAATGGAGGATATCGATTTTAGCATCCTGTTATCCAATCTATTAAATAATGCTGTGGAGGCATTAGAGAAGGAGGAGAGGAAACTGCTCCAGATTGAGGTAAAAAGATATGATGAGTGGCTGTATCTGATTGTTGCTAATAATACTACAAAGGAAAGCATAGATTTTTCACATACCAGTAAACAGGAAGCAAATCATGGATATGGCATATCCAATGTGCGCCGCGTTGTGGAAAAGTACAACGGGACAGCCCATTGGCATATGGAGCATGGTATGGTAGAGGCAAAAGTAAAATTGAAGCTATAAAAGCATTTAAGATACTTTATCCTTATAAAGGATTGAAAAATGTTCTTTATAGCAAAAATCCGTCGTTTAAAGCAAAGCCTTTGCAAAATGGAATAGATTGGAATATAGTGGGCATTACAAAGATTGCAATCTATTATATATTGAAGGGAGTGGATGTGATGGTTATGCCTTACGGCATTAATGATTTTTGGGAGCTTTTCCAAATTTTCTTTGGAAGATAGCTTCGGGCCGGCAGGTAAAAATCTTAAAATGTAGTAGTAGCTGGTATCATTCGTTCTTCTTTAGCTGGAGAGTGAATATACAAATTATGTTGGGACTGCACTGAGGAAATGCAGTGCACTGGATAATCTAAATACCCAAATTGCACAATATTATAATAGGAAGGTTACTGGCATGCCTTTGGACAAGAAATAATCGTCGGTTTCTTATCCACATCAGCCAGTAATATCTTCCAAACGAACGAAACAATTCTATTCACAATTAAAAAATTCACGAAAGTGAATGCCATTCTATTTAACGCAGATATGAACAAAAAAGGTTTTCGGAGACGCTATCACTCTGAAAACCTTTTTGGCATTTCCCTTTTTTAACGTTGAATGCGGATACCATCATTGCTTATGGTGATTTTTCCTTCTTTCAGAAGATGTCCGATTCCGCGTTTAAAGGCATTTTTGCTCATATGGAAACGGTTTTTGATTGCTTCCGGGCTGCTTTTGTCATGAAACGGAAGAAAGCCGTCTTCATCTTCCAGACAGCGCAGGATAAATGCAGCATCATCCGTCATCTGCTCAGGAATCTTTTTTCTGACGCTGAGAGTAAGCCGCCCATCTTCCATGACCTGAGCGACACGTGCATAGACAGGCTGGTTAATGCGGTATTTTTCGAATACTTCTTTCTGGGGAAGCAGGGCGGAGTATAAATCGTCTACGGCAATGAAAACGCCGAAGTTCTCACTAATTTCATAAACACGTCCACTGACCGTATCATCTTTCTGGTATTCGGAATCATTTCTTAAAGCATCATATACATGCATGGAAGCACAAAGACGTTCACTTTTATCCAGATACAGAGTGACTAAAACGGCATCTCCTTCTCTTACTTCATATAACTGCTCTTTAAATGGAAGAAGCAAATCCTTGGAAAGCCCCCATTCCAAAAAGGCACCGATTGAGGTTACCTGTTTTACATATAATCTTGCAACACCGCCAAGAGTAATTAATGGTTCCTGCATCGTGGCAATGGGCCTGTCTTCGGAATCTTTATATACGAATACGTTCAGTACATCTTTTAATCTGGTGCCATTTGGTACCTGTGACTTTGGCAAAAGAATTTTTTCATTTTCCTTACCGGTAGGGGTATTTAGAAAAACGCCAAAGTCCGTTTCCTTTGTGACGATTAGTTCCTGATATTTTCCAAGTTCAATTTTTTGTGTCATATTATCCTCATTTCTGCGCTGCTTTTAATGGCCATGCCTTCTGCTGATGCAAAGCCGCAGCATCCATTTTACTTATGTTGTTTCATATAGTCTGCGTACTAAATTAAAAAAACAATTACTTTCTTATGTTACTATGTTACAGGGCCGTTTGTTTTCTGAAATTAGTGTGAATAGTAACAGTATACTTGTAAATTTGAAAAAATACTAGTGAAAAAATGGAAATAGTGCTATACTCAGTACAGTTGGGAACAAAATATTTTTTGACCCAGATATCATGATGTTAAAAATTGTTAGTAAAAATGAAATGAGGTATTGTTATGAAAAAAGAGATTTCAACTAAAAATGCACCAGCAGCGATTGGACCATATTCACAGGCAATTGAAGTGAATGGGATGATTTTTACTTCTGGTATGATTCCGATTAATCCGCAGACAGGCGAGTTGGTTGCAGGAGGTGTGGAGGAGCAGGCCGAGCAGGCGTTTGGAAATTTGAAAGCCTTGGTGGAGGCATCTGGTTCTTCTATGGATAAAGTTGTTAAGACAGTAGTCTTCATAAAGAACATGGATGACTTTGCAAAGATTAATGCAATATATGAAAAATATTTTACAGAGCCATATCCTGCCAGGTCTTGTGTTGAGGTAGCCAGACTTCCAAAGGATGTGGCACTTGAGGTAGAAGCGGTTACTATAAAGGAATAAATAAGGTTTGATGGCAGTTTTTTGTACAAATTGCATGGTTATTTATAATTATTTCCCAAAAGGATGTATATTATGCAAATATAACGAGATTTTTTTGGAAAATAACAGGAAAATATGTTAAAATTCTACGCGAGTAGTAACTACGTGCGTAGTCGAAATTTTGTCTCTTTAATAAAATGGAAAATATTAAATATAACCAAAAAAACCTTAAAATCAAGGAAATTTTATATATTAAAATCAAGCGACAAGTATTGACAAAGTACAACAGCGTTGTTATAATGTTCCCTACAGTGTAATAAATTTGTAATAATTATTACACAGAATTGTACATATTGCTATGAATACTATATGGAGGGATATTATGATTAAAACACGATGGGTTAGAAATGTCGCTGTTTTTGGTACAGTTGTTACATTATCGCTGGCTTGTATGGATATAGTTTCTAATGAAGGAACTGCTGCTACATTTTGCCAGGAGACGGAAATGGCAGGTCTTTCCTTATCATTGGATAAGTTTTATACAGAAAATTATATCAATGTAAGCAGTGAGCAGAAAGAAGACAGTACTCCGGTTGAGAGTGCTGCACCTACAGCATCTCCTGAAGAGGAAAAGACGGAAGATAAAAAGGAAGATTCAGAAGAAAAGAGAAAGGAAGAGACTGTTGCAAAGCAGTTCCGTGATCTTGGAATTTCTACAGTAAGTGATTATGTAAATATTCGAAAGAAACCAACAACAGACAGTAAGATTCTTGGTAAGCTTTATAGAGGTTCTGCTGCTAAGATACTTGGAGAAAAGGACGGCTGGTATAAAATTGAGTCTGGTAGTGTTTCCGGTTATATCAGAAGTGATTTATTAGCAACAGGTGCAAAGGCTCAGAGTCTTGCAGGTAAGTTTGGTACTGCATTTGCTACTGTTAATAAGGGTGTTATCACTTTGAATGTCCGTTCGAAGAAGAGTACAGAGTCTTCTATTGTAACCCAGATTCCTGAGGATGAGAAATTCGAAGTTGTAGGTGAAAGTGAGAATTGGTACAAGATTTGTATTGATGAGGGTGAAAAAGGATATATTGCAAAAAGATATGCAAGTGTACGTGTCCGTTTTAAGAAGGCAATCTCTATTGCAGAAGAGAAGGCAGAGCTTCGCCGAAAGAGAGCAGCAGAAAGAGCAGAGCAGGAACGTCTTGCAGCACTAGAGGAGCAGAGAAGAGCAGCGGCACAGTCAAGCAGCAGTTCTTCAAGCAGCTCAAGTAGCTCTTCGAACAGTTCAAGCAGTTCAAATAGTTCAAGTAGCTCAAACAGATCAAGCAGTAGTTCCTCTAACAAATCAAGCAGTACGAAGCCATCTACAAGCCAGAACACACCAAGTTATTCAGCACCTTCCGGCAGTACTGGTTCTGCTATTGCGAATTATGCTTGCAAATTTGTTGGAAGACCGTATGTATATGGTGGTACAAGCTTGACAAATGGAGCAGACTGTTCCGGATTTGTTATGAGTATTTATGCACAGTTTGGTTATAGTCTTCCTCATTCATCTGCCGCACAGTCAGGATATGGAAGAGCTGTAAGCCTTTCAAGCCTGCAGCCGGGTGATTTACTGTTCTATAGGAATGGTGGAAGAATTGGACACGTTGCCATTTACATTGGTGGTGGACGAGTTGTTCATGCCAGCAATGAAACAGATGGTATCAAAATTTCGAGATACAATTACAGACAGCCGGCTTGTGCAAGAAGAATTGTAGGTTAATGAAGAAAAAATGAAATAGTAGAAAAGCATCGTAAGTGAGTGCGGTGCTTTTCTTTTACGTTTGCCATTTATTCTCGCGCACGCAACGAGCCAAACGCAAGCTTGTGTTTGGCGGCTGTGCGTGGGTCAAATACCCCGTCCCTTGGGGTGGGCTTACTAAAAAGAAGCTAAGTTATGCTCCGTGGCTTGCTGCAGGGTATTTGACTTAGCGGAAATGAGGGAAAATATGGATTGTTTTAAACAGGGAATGAAAGATGGGATTCCAATTGCACTGGGCTATGTCTCTGTCAGTTTTACTTTTGGTTTGATGGCTGTATCGGCTGGTATGAACTGGTGGCAGGCAGTGCTTATCTCAATGACAAATCTGACTTCGGCCGGGCAGTTTGCGGGGCTTGATATTATGATAGCCGGGGGAACCCTGCTTGAGATGGCTTTGTCACAGTTTATTATTAACCTGCGGTATGCATTGATGTCCCTTGCGCTGTCACAGAAGGTGGACAAGACACTGAACATAGTGTACCGGTTGATTGTTGGCGTGGGAATTACAGATGAGATTTTTGCGGTGGCAGTAAACCAGAGACAGAAAGTTGGCAGGAGATATATGTTTGGGCTGATTGTTATACCTTATATCGGCTGGGGGGGAGGAACATTTGCCGGAGCGGTTATGGGTGCTGTTTTGCCGGAAATTGTCCGTTCTGCGCTTGGTATTGCTATCTATGGAATGTTTCTTGCAATCATTATTCCAAAGGCAAAAGAGCATTCCTGCTATATGAAAGTAATTGCGATAGCGGTTTTGTTAAGCTGTATGTTCCGATGGGTTCCAGGGCTGAGCAGGGTTTCATCAGGTTTTGTTATTATTATCTGTGCAGTGGCAGCTTCTATAGTGGGTGCTTTGGTGTATCCGATACCAGAGGAGGGAGATTATGATTGATTTGCAGATGTGTTTCTTATATCTGGCAGTGATGGCCGGAGTGACATATTTTATCCGGGCGATTCCTTTTGTGCTTTGCCGGGGAGAAGTGACAAACCGTTTTTTGAAATCGTTTTTGGCGTATGTTCCATATGCGGTACTGGGTGCTATGACATTTCCGGCAATCCTGTATTCTACGGATGGACTGGCTTCTTCCGTAGCAGGCACAATCGTGGCGCTGGTTTTGGCATTTTGTGGAAGAGGACTGCTGACAGTAGCAGTGGGGGCGTGTGCGGCGGCTTTTTTCATCAAAGTAGTTATGTTGTTACTATGAACAATAACAACAGCGCGGCTTTTGTTAGAAAAATTTGCAGAGTACTTGACATACTTGGTTTTTCTTGGTACAATAATATTGTTGTGCAGAAGTGTGTATAACATCATGAAAGAAGCCGGCGTGTCGGAATTGGCAGACGAGGTAGACTCAAAATCTATTTCCGGTAACGGAGTGCGGGTTCAAGTCCCGCCGCCGGCACTAAGAATTAACTCCTTAACTTTGGTTAGGGAGTTTTTTACTGTATAGGAAACTCTCAATGTGAAGAGTGGTCTGCCATAGAAAGAGAAGAATTTTAGTTGGCGACTTTCTTAGTGGGCTAAAATATAGTATTAAAATTGACGATATTATTATAAGATTTAAAATATTTGGGAGCGTCAAATTACAAAAGATGGAAAGTCCTAAATTTTCTGTGGAATACTTGAGAATTTTTGGAAATGAGAGTATAATTTTATTTGTGGGCAGAACAGTGTCCAGAGTACAACAGAATGTAACGTAAATGTAATTAGATTCCATTACATAATGAAAATGGAATCTAATAGGGTTATAAATGAAGGAGGGTTTTGTATGAAGAATAAATATCAGAGGATAGCGTTATCAATTTTGCTGGTGGCAGCACTGATATTATCCATGCCTGGGACAGTAAAGGCAAAAGGAAAGGTAAAATTAAACAAAACAAGGATGTCGGTGACAATAGGCAATACGGTTGATTTACGGGTTAAAAATACAACCAAAAAGGTAACATGGTCAAGTAATAATAAGAAAGTAGCTTCTGTAAATTCCTATGGAGAAGTTACCGGAAAGAAGGCAGGTACTGCTAAGATTACAGCAAAGGTAGGAAAGAAGAAATTAACCTGTAATGTAACGGTACCAACCCAGAATATTAGTAATAAATCTATTTACATTAAGGTTGGGGAAAAGCAGAAATTAGATGTTTATGGAGTAGCAGGAAGTGATTCTGTTTTTTGGGGAAGTGATTATGAGAGGATTGCTACGGTTACCCAGTCTGGTGAGATTACAGCGAAAAGTATCGGTACGACTAATGTATATGCGGTTATCAATAGTGGAGTTGGAAAAACATATTCCTGTGAAGTTATTGTTTATGACAGGTCATCATCAGGCGATATCATTACGGCAACGCCAAGACCTGTCTGGACACCGGCGCCAACGGCATCACCGTCTCCTACACCGAGACCAACAGCAACACCAAAGCCTTCTTATATAGCGGTTACAAAGGTTGTTCTGTCACAGAGAAGCATGTCACTGGCAGCCGGAAGAACAAGCCGCCTGACAGCAACGTTAATGCCTTCGGATGCTACGAATAAAGGGCTGCGCTGGACCAGCGCAAATACAAGCGTGGCGACAGTAGCCGCAGATGGAACGGTAACCGGAGTCAATGCAGGGAGTACAGTGGTATATGTTACAACAACAGACGGGGAGTATATTGCAATCTGTACGGTTACTGTAACAGGGACTATTTCAACGTCGCCGAGCCCATCGGTAAGGCCGTCTGCTTCCCCAACGCCAAGACCGTCCGTAAGCCCATCGCCAAATCCATCAGCAAGCCCGACAGCAGTACCGGTAACGAAAGTATCACTTTCGAATAAGAATCTTTTGATAGATGTTGGACAGAATAGGGGATTAACGGCAACGGTATCACCGATAAATGCTGCGAATAAAAACGTAAGCTGGACCAGTGCAGATACATCCATTGCAACAGTTGACGGCACTGGCAGGGTGACGGCGGTTGCTGTGGGAACTACAATGGTATTTGTAACAACAGAGGATGGTGAATTTGTGGCAGTCTGCCAAGTAACTGTGCGTGACAATACACCGGCGACTCCGGCACCAAGCCCGTTTGAGTTAGATAAGGAGACGTTGGCGCTTTATGAAGGACAGAGTAAAACGCTTACAGCAAGCGGCGCTTCCGGAGGGGTTGACTGGACTTCGGAGAATGAAGCGATTGCAACTGTCAGTGATGGAAAGATTACGGCAGTGAAGTCGGGAAGCGTGGATATTAAAGCGAAGGAGAAAGAGGGAGGGAAAAGAGAAAAGATATGTAAGGTGAGTGTGTCCAGTAATACTGTGGCAGAGCTTGAGACAGATGGCAGTAAAGTGACAGGTGCTAAGGAGAAAGAGAAGATTACAAAAGTTGAGATTCCTGATAATATAACAGAGATTGCAGAGAATGTTTTTAAAGATGCCAAAAAGATATGGAGCGTTACCTTGCCTGAGGGTATAACAACGATTGGTGCCAGCGCATTTAGCGGCTGTACTAACTTAGAGAGTATTGTAATACCAAGTAGTGTAACAATGATTGGTGCAGGGGCATTTAGTGGCTGTACCAGTTTGAAAAAGGTTGTGATATCAAGCAACCAAACGAGAATTGAAGAAAGGGCATTTGCCGATTGTACTTCCTTAGCGGTTGTCAAATTGCCGACAGGTATTATAGACAATAACAATGTAGCAGATAATGCATTTGATGGTCACCCTACAATATATGGAGAAAAGAATTCTGATGTAGAACGATGGACGATGGATAACACATCTTTCTTGTTTAAGGAAGAGAGTGAAAATGAGGATGACGAGTCGGGAGCATGATGATTTACCGTAAAGGAAAAACAAGATAAAAGTGCAAAGTGTGGAGTAATTAATTTTATGTATGGTGATGCTGCAGCAAACGGCATAATAGTTCATAGTAACAAGTTTGCTGGCGAAGCATACAATCTGTTGTTTAAAATACAGAACAGGGCACAAACAAAGTCTGTGCCCTGTTCTTACGTATAGAGGGATTATTATGAAATTTTTTCACTTATCTGATTTACATTTTGGAAAACAACTGCATGGCTATGATTTAGTTCGGGAGCAGAGAGCGTTTATTGAAGATACGGTTCAGGCAGTACGGAAGGAGCAGCCGGATGCAGTTGTGGTTGCCGGGGATATTTATGATAAAGCAGTTCCGTCTGGAAGCGCCATGACGCTTTTAGAGGAATTTTTGCTTGGGATGGATGCCGTATCAGAGGAAATGGGAAAGAAAATAGAAATGCTGTTGATTGCAGGAAACCACGATTCGGCGCCAAGGCTTCGCTATGGCAGTACCTTTTTAAAGAGGCATCATATCCATATTGCGGTGTTTCCGCCACAGGAAGAGGAGGAACAGATGCAGAAGGTAACGCTTCAGGATGATTTTGGAGAAGTAAACTTTTATCTGCTTCCATATGTGAGTGTGGGAATGCTCCGCCTGCTGCCTGGCGGAGAGAATATTCAGACTGCGAATGATGCGGTAAGTTTCTTGATAGGCAGGGAAGAGGTGGATTGGACGAAAAGAAATGTGTTGGTTTCCCATCAGTTTTATATGAATGGTGGAAAAGAACCGGTGCAGTGCGATTCTGAGTTGCCAAGGCTCTATGTGGGAGGGCTGGACGGCGTATCGACTACCGCTGTAGAAAAATTTGATTATGTAGCGTTAGGTCATATCCACAGCCCGCAAAACCTTGGCACGGAACGGATTCGTTATTGCGGGACGCCATTTCCTTATTCCGTCAGCGAAGCAGGGCAGGATAAATCGATTACCGTGGTAGAGCTTGGGACAAAAGAGGAGCTTTTGGTACGGCAGATTTTATGGAAGCCAGAAAAGAGTGTTTGCAGGCTGCGTGGAATGATGGAGGAGATAGTCGGGGATTCAAAGAAGCATGGCAGGGATTATGTGAGTATTACGCTGACAGACGAGGAGCCATTAGATGCCCCAAGAGATTATCTGGAGCATTATTATGATTCGATTCTGGAGGTTAAGATTGACAATACGCGCTCCAGAAGGGTATTTGAGGAAGAGATAATGGATATGCAGGAAATGACGCCATTTGAGGCATTTGCATCCTTCTTTGAGGATATATCCGGGCGTGGGATGACAGCGCAGGAAGAGGAAGTACTAAAGGATATTTTGGAAGAAGTGGTGCTACGTTGCTAAGTGCCAGTGACACTTGCAAGGAACGAAGTGGAGCGCAGAACTATGTTTTTACCATGCAAACTCGAAAAATATTCGTTGTACTAGAAAGATGGAGGGATAGATATGAAGCCAAGAAAATTGGTAATGTCAGCATTTGGTTCTTACGCCGGGGTGGAAATAATTGATTTTGAAAAAATGCAGCATGGGCTTTTTTTGATTGCCGGTGATACCGGAGCTGGAAAGTCCACTATTTTTGATGCGATTATGTTTGCTCTTTTCGATACGATGAGTGGCAGGGAGCGTAAAGGGAGTATGATGCGGAGTGAGTATGCAGCGGAAGCCGCCGAGACTTTTGTGGAGTATACGTTTTCTTATGGTACTTCTAACCAATATGAAACATATACCATTAAGCGCTATCCTTCTTATGAAAGAAAATCAAAGAGAAAGAATAAGAACGGAGAATATGGCAGGACAAGACAGCTTGGTAAAGTCAGCCTGATTATGCCGGATGGGACGGAGTTTTCCGGCAAGGCAGCAGAGACAAATCAAAAGATTCAGGAGATTATCGGTCTGACGCCGGAGCAGTTTAGTAAAATTGCCATGATTGCACAAGGGGAATTTCAGGAGCTGATTATGGATAAGACAGGACGGCGAAAAGAAATTTTTCAGCAAATCTTTTCTACAGAGATATATGAGAAAATAGAAAAGAAGATTTGGGAGAGATATAAGGCAGGTCTTATAGCAATGAAGGAAAATACGACCAAGCTCCGCGAAACGATAGAAGGAGTGCTGATTGAAGAGAGAGAGAAGGAAGAGTGGGAGGACGCCTTTTCTTTCCTGGAAACGGAGCCAGAGCGTTTACAGTCCTTTTTGGAAAAAAAGACGTTAGCGGAGAAAGAAAGATGTGGCCTGCAAAAAAAGTTGCTTGAGGAAGGACAGAAAAAGCTTGCGAAAAAGACGCAGGAGAAGCAGGAGGCTTTGCGTATCAACAAGTTGTTAGAGGAATATAAAGAGGCTTTACAGACAAACGAAATGTTACAGAATCAGGCGGAAGATATCAGAAAAATGGAAGAGGAACTTGCTGCGGCAAAGGCTGCAAGGGTAATACAGGCTACGGAACATAATTATTTGAGAATCCGGGATGAGACCGCGTCAGCTAAGCAAAAGAAGGAAGTATATCAGGAAAAAGCGAAGAAACTGGAAAAAAAATGTGAGACGGCAGGGGAAAAGCAGGAGGAATGTAAAAAACGTTTTGATAAAAGGCAGCCGGAAATTCTGCAGGAGCAGAGCAGGCTTATAGGGGAATTAAATGCCCTTCAAAGGCTGACGGAATGCAGGCAGAAACGTGAGAAAGCAGAGAAACAGTATGGACAGGAGCAGAAGCAGTTAGAGAAGGCGAAGCAGAAGCAGGAGAAATTGTCAGCCGATAAGCAGGAGCTTGAGGACTGGATGCAGGAACATGAAAGGCTGGAAGTACTGTGTGAGCAGGTACAGCATCGAAAGGAGGAGTTGAAAACAGAACAGGAGAGGCTGTGGCATTATAAGGAAAGCTGGCAGAAGGAATGCGAGGCAAAAAAGACCATGAAATTGCAGGAAAGAAAGCTTTTGAAAGCGGTAAAAGACTGGGAAGAGGAAAGGCGGGAGATGGAAGAAAAGAATCGTGCCTACATTGCATCACAGTCTGCCTTTTTAGCGAAGGAGCTGGAAGAGGGGAAACCATGTCCGGTATGTGGCTCTGTTCTTCATCCAAAGCCTGCAGTGGCAACAGAGGATACCGTAACAAAGGAAGTTTTAGCAAAAGCGCAGAAAAAGGAGCAGGACAGCCAGAAGAAAAAAGAGGCATGCCAGCTTGCTTTTGAGGCGGCAAGGGTTACACTGGAGAAATTGGAAAATGGACTTAGGGAAGAGGGAGAAAAGCTGTTTGGAAATCATTCTCTGGAGGAAATTCCAGTTTGTCTGGAAGATGCAGAAGGCAGGCATACCGCACAAGTTTTGAAAATGGAAGAGGAATGGCAGTATTTACAGGAACAGCTAACAGAGAAGGAAAAGAAGAAGAAGGATCTTGCGAAGGCTGTAAGTGGGATTGCCGAAGGAGAGCAAAGGTTAGAGGAATGCAGGAGCAGGCTGCAGGAATTGGAAGGAAAGAAAAAGGAATTGACTGCACAGGAAAAGCTGTGGCAGGAAAAAGTAACCATTACTTCTAGTGAGGATGGGCAAAAAACACTGGATACCCTGCAGAAGGAATTAAAGACCTTGCAAAAGGAATATGGAAAGGCGGAAAAAGATGCGGTGGAATGCCGTCAGGAGTATGATACGCTTTTGGGCAATCAAAGTGAAGTCAAAAGCAGGCTGATACAGCTTTTGGACATGCTGAAAGAAGCAGAACGGGAATATCAGGAGACACTCAGGCAGCAGGGATATTTGGAGGAGGATTACAGGAGAGCCGTTGATTTTATAAAAGGACAGGAGGAGCGTCAGAAAGGTATTGAGGAGTACCGCCTAAAAGTGGTACAATGTGAGGCAAGAATACAGACGCTTGCCAGTCAGGTAAAAGGACAGGAGAAGGCGGATTTGGAGAAAATTGAAGAGCAAAGGGGAGTTTTGGAGAAATCCTGTAAGGAGAATCAGAAGGGATATGAAAAGCTGTTCTATCAGTATCAGGGAAACCAAAGAGTGCTAAAGAGGGTAAAGGAATTGCGGAAAGGGAAAGAATCCCTGTCAGAGAATATGAAAACCATCCAATCCTTAAATGATGCGGCAAATGGTAAAGTACATTTTCAGACGTATATTCTGCGGCAATATTTTAAAAGGATTATTCAGGCCGCTAATAAGCGGCTTGCCAGGATGACTTCACAGCAGTTTCTTTTAAAATGCCGCGAGTTAGATGGAACAGGGCTTGGAGAAGCCGGGCTTGATTTGGATGTTTACAATCCGATGACCGGAAAGAGCAGAGATGCCCATACACTTTCCGGTGGAGAAACTTTTCTGGCTTCCTTGTCTATGGCTCTTGGTATGGCGGATGTTGTGCAGAATACGGTTGGAAAAACACATTTGGATACTATGTTTATTGATGAAGGATTTGGTTCTTTAAGTGAAGAGGTGAGAAATACAGCAGTAAAAGTACTTTTAGAGTTAGCAGGTGACTGGCGTTTGGTCGGGGTGATATCCCATGTGACAGAATTGAAGGAGCAGATTCCGGATAAACTGATTGTGACGAAGGGAAGCCATGGAAGTAAGGTAAGGTGGCAGCGGGATTAAATGGGTTACTGGTCACGGAATGAACAGTAACTTAAATGGATTGAATGAGGCGGTATAGAGATGAGGGATGATATGGATTGTAAGGAAGTGCAGAAATTGTTTATTCCGTTTATTAATGATACGTTGGAGGTAAAATATCTGGATGCTTTTTTACAGCATTTGGAGGAATGTCAGGATTGCAGGGAAGAGTATGATATTTATTATACTCTGATTATGGGAACCCGCTATCTTGAAACAGATGCCGCAAAGGCAGGTGAATGGGTGGATTCTGCTGAAAAGTTAAATGGTGCGCAGGATTATCTGACCACATACCGGCTCAGGCGTTTGGGGAAGATAGTGATTGGAGTAGTAATATGCTTAAGCTGTATGATTCTATTTGTGTAGACAGCTTTGCTGGTAAGTTTTACGAATCATGTTTAGAGCGGCTTTGAATCGTAAAAGGATAATAAGATGGTTTCCTATAGCATTGGAAAGTGAGGCAGGGTATGAGTGAAAAAATAGTATTGATTGATGGACACAGTATTTTGAACCGGGCATTTTACGGAGTGCCGGATTTATCCAATTCGCAGGGGCTGCATACAAATGCAGTTTACGGTTTTTTAAATATTCTATTAAAGATATTGGAGGAGGAGCAGCCGGATTACCTGACAGTTGCTTTTGATGTAAAAGAGCCTACTTTCCGCCATAAGATGTATGAAGAATATAAAGGAACGCGAAAGCCAATGCCAGAGGAATTAAGGGAGCAGGTTCCGGTAATTCAGGACATTTTAAGGGCAATGGGTGTTTTGGTAATTATGCAGGGGGGATATGAGGCGGATGATATTCTTGGAACTCTTGCAAAGCGGGCAGAGGCAGATGGAAAAGAGGTATCGCTGGTATCCGGTGACAGGGATTTGCTGCAGCTTGCAACAGATACGATTCTGATTCGGATTCCAAAGACAAAGCGGGGCGGAACAGAGATTGAGGATTATCATACGGCTGAGGTTATTGAAAAGTATGGAGTTACACCAAGCCAAATCATTGATATGAAGGGGCTTATGGGTGATACGGCAGACAATATTCCGGGAGTACCGGGAATCGGCGAAAAAACGGCGGTAAAAATTCTGACGGTATTTCCTACAGTAGAAGAGGCATATGAAAAGATTGAGCAAGTGGAGCCGAAAAGAGCAAGAGAGCTGCTGCGGGCAAATAAGGATTTGGCATTTTTAAGTAAACAACTGGCAACGATTAAGACAGATTGTCCTGTAGACTTTTCTTTTGAGGATGCAAAATATGAGAATCTTTTTACAGAGGAAGCATTCGCATGGATTAAGAAACTGGAATTAAAGTCCTTAGAGAAGCGGTTTGATGCCGGAATCCGCTCCAAAGAGGTGGAGAGGGCACCGGAATTTGTCAGTCTGCTGCAAAAAGAGGAGGTTGATGGATTTGTAAAAGAACTGCATCAGGCAGCGCCACAAATTGTGGCAATTGGTTTTTTGGGGGATGAATGGAGCAATGGCGGAGCAGAATTAAAGAAGACAAAAAAGAAGTCCGGCGGGCAGATGAATATGGTATTTGATGAGTCGAATACCTGCCTGTCTTTGGAAGAAGAGGCAAAAGAAGAGACAGAGTATCCTTTTTTGGGAATCAGCATTTCCTATCAGGCAGAAGAGACAAAGACAGCCTGCATATTCTGTTCGAAACAGTTAACGGGTACTTTTTTAGTGGATATGCTGAAAAATCTGGTGCAGAAGATTTCTTCTATTGCGATTTTGGACTGGAAGAATAGTATGCATCTCACTACTCCTGTAGAAAAAATAAAGGTTGGAAAGGCATCGAGGGGACAGCAGGTATTTTCAGATCATACACTGGAACAGACGGAGAAACTCTTTACCCGGATTTTTGACGTATCCATTGGGGCATATCTGTTAAATCCTTTAAAGGACTCTTATACAACAGATGATATTGCAAGAGATTTTCTGGGCAGGACAGTTCCTTCTTATGAAGACTATTTTGGGAAGAGAAGGCTTTCGGAGATTGTTCAGGAGACAGAGTACAGGCAGTTTGTAGAAGAGGGGGATTGTGAGCCGGAGGGACTGGGCGAGAAGCTTATCCATTATCTTGGAAATCTTTCTTATATTACTTTACTGGCAGCAGGGGAGATAAAGGATGCCCTGCGGGAACAGGGAATGTTACAGTTAATGGAAGAAATCGAGATTCCTACGGCCTATTATTTATACCAGATGGAGCGTGAAGGAGTCCATGCTGACAAGGCAGAGCTGGTACAGATGTCAGAGCTTTTGGAGGGCAAAGTGAATGCTTTGGAAACGGATATATACGATTTGGCGGGAGAGGAGTTTAACATTAATTCCCCAAAACAGCTTGGCGTGATTCTGTTTGAAAAATTAAAACTGCCTTATGCGAAGAAAACAAAAACGGGATATTCCACTTCGGCGGAGGTTTTGGAGAAATTGAAAAATGAAGACCCGATTGTTGCAAAGATTTTAGATTACCGTCAGGTAAGTAAACTGAAATCTACGTATGCAGATGGTTTGCCAGTATTCATTGAGGCAGATGAAAGGATTCATGGCAAATTTAACCAGACAATTACAGCAACCGGAAGAATCAGCAGTACAGAGCCAAATCTTCAGAATATTCCGATTCGGATGGAGCTTGGCAGGGAAATCCGCAAGGTTTTTAAACCAAAGGAAGGCTGTGTTTTTCTGGATGCGGATTACTCCCAGATTGAACTGCGTGTGTTAGCGCATATGTCCGGTGACGAAAGTATGATAGAGGCATACCGCCAGAATCAGGATATCCACCGCAGTACAGCATCTAAGGTATTTCATACCCCGTTTGGGGAAGTGACGGATTTACAGAGAAGAAATGCGAAGGCAGTTAATTTTGGTATTGTGTATGGAATCAGCTCCTTTGGGCTGAGCCAGGACTTGGATATTCCCAAAAAGGAGGCGCAGGAATACATTAACCAGTATTTTGCAATGTATCCGGCTGTAAAACAGTTTATTGATGAATTGGTGGCTAAGGCAAAGAAGGTTGGATATTCTGAAACTATGTTTGGGCGGAAAAGACCGCTTCCTGAAATCTCTTCTTCAAATTTTGTCCAGCGCTCCTTTGGGGAACGGGTGGCGATGAATGCACCAATTCAGGGGACAGCAGCAGATATTATTAAAATTGCTATGATTCGGGTAGCAAACCGTTTAAAGGCAGAAGGACTGCAGTCAAAAATTGTATTACAGGTTCATGATGAATTACTGGTTGAAGCGTTGTTGGAAGAAAAAGAGACAATTAAGCAGATTCTTTTGGAGGAAATGCCAAAAGCAGTAGAATTATCCGTTCCGCTCGTGGTAGAGGTTATGGAAGGCATGGACTGGAAAGAAGCACATTAGGAGGATTGGATGCACGTAATTGGATTAACAGGCGGTGTAGGCAGCGGGAAAACGGTTGTAGCGCACAAGCTGGCTGAAATTACCGGTGCTCAGGTTCTGCTTGCAGATGAGCTGGGGCACTTGGTTATGGAAAAAGGAGAAAAGGGTTACCAGGAAATTATCCAGACGTTTGGAGCGGAAATTTTGGATGAACAGGGGAGAATTAGCAGAGAAGCACTGGCAGGGATTGTCTTTGCAGAAGAGGGGAAGTTACAGAAGCTGAACCAAATCATCCATCCGGCAGTCAAAGAATATATCAGGGATTATATAGAAGAGCACAGGGCGGAAGAGGGAGTTTTGGTGCTGGAGACGGCAATCATGTTTGAGACAGGTTGTGATGCCTTGTGCGATGAGGTATGGTATGTCTATGTGCCAGAGGAGATACGGATGGAAAGGCTGGCAAAAAACCGAGGATATTCCAGGGAAAAAAGCCGGTCCATCATGAAACAGCAGCTTTTGGAGCAGGAGTTTCGCAGCCGCTGCAAACGGGTAGTCTGCAATGATGGGAATCTGGAGATGCTAGGGCAGAATCTGAGGCAGCTGATATCAGATGAGTTTTGCGTGAAAATATTTTAACAGTGGAATATTAAGATACCCCTCTAATAATGCACAGATAGTGAGGAGGAGAAGACAGGTAAGGAACAGAGGCAGC
The DNA here is from genome assembly GCA_947643145.1 of uncultured bacterium. Taxonomy (GTDB): domain Bacteria; phylum Bacillota; class Clostridia; order Lachnospirales; family Lachnospiraceae; genus Butyribacter. Next base: position 51,591 of record CANRVD010000005.1, read on the forward strand.
TTTGTAAAAAAGAGCTGTCTTTTTTTGCCACCGAAAAAAAATCCGCCTGAGGTATCGCCGTTCTCAGGAGTAAACAGGCAGGAATGGAATTCATCAAGCTGACTTATCAGATATAGAAATACAGGTGCAAGTAACAGAGTATGAGGCAGAAGAAAGCAGAGGTACTGTAAAACACCCAGAGTACTGCTTAGAAGGAGGCAAAAGCTAAAAAGCAGACCATGGGAAAAACCTGTATATAAAGTAAAACCTGTGTAATACAGCTTCCAGACATTTGTCATGGCAAAGAAGACAAGAAGCAGGAAAATTTTCAGACTTTCTTTTAGGCTGTAAAGAAAGACATTTTGATACTTGATTTCAAGATAAGGCAGGTTGTTTACCGTACTTTGGAAGAGGGTAAGTACGGGTTCATATAATTGGTTTTTCAGCAGGGTTCCGCTAAAACAGCCTGCCAGAAAACCGAGGAAAAAAAGACCTATCGTCAGTCTGGAAAATACAGTAATGGGAAAATGGCGTTTGCGTTTTGGCAAAGAGGAATATTTTATTTTGGCAGACAAAGCGGTCTCCTCCTGTAATAGAATAAATTTTGGCCCTTCTAAAAGGTATGGGACAGAGGGAAAAATTATTCCGGCAGAGTGAAAATTTGTGTGTGAATAGTGGATACAGAAGTAAGAGTTTGTCGATTTCTGAGAGACTTGTCGGAATTTGGCAGCATCATCCTGTTGACCGGGCAGAAAGTGTATTCTAAGCTAGTACTAGTACAATCCAAATGAATAACTGGTACATTTCTAATTTGGGTTATGCCTGCGGTAAATCAGGAAGTGAAAGGGGTGGTCATGTGAAGAAGCTGCTGTTAACGGAAGGCCTGCTTGCCTGCTTTTTTCTTGTCCTTTTATTAGGTTTTTTTGGAAAATATATTATGAAGGAGCAGAAAGATACGGGGGTAAATACAAGTATTTCGGGTATCAGCCAGAACTCAGATGGAATATTGGCTGTATATCCAGGCAGGATGCAGGAAACATTTTCGCCTTTGAGTTACGGGCAGCAGGGTGAGGAAAATGTGCTGGCCATGTGTTTTGAAAAACTTCTTCTCAAGGACAGGAACGGGGTCAAAAGAAATCAGGAAATATCAGAAAACTGGGATGGCAGGGAGGGAGAGCTGACACAGATTTCTGTACAGTATGACGCCGAAAAGGGATTGTCTACTATGACACTTGCTATTAATCCAAGAGAAAAGACTGTAAAGGGAAAGAAAGTAAATGCAGATGATTTAATCTTTAATTTCTATCTGCGTTGTGATGTTTCCAGCGGAGAGGAGGTACCATTTGGCGGGGTTCTGATTCTGGGCCAGGAAGAATATATGTATGGAACAGAGAAGGTAACAGAACGGAAACGGGAGGTGCAAAAGATGCTAGAAAAGCCTTCTGATGCGCTAAAAAAGCAATTGCAGGACAGGATTATAAAACAGGAGCTTTTACAGGAGTTTGAGTGGGTAAAGGGCCTGTATCAGGATGAGGCATATGAATTTATAAGCAATAAGTATGAAGAGGCAAAGGATTTATTTGCCTATTATTATGCCTATCAGACAAAATATTCTTCTGAGGGAAAGTCAGAAGAAGAAGTTTTTGAGGATATTTTGGGACAGTATGGATGGGATTACAAGAAACTTTCTAAAGTGACCGGACAGGATTATGATGGGAAGGCACAAAGGATTGCCTTGAATCTTTTGCTGCAGGATAAGAAAAAGGATACAGTCACAAGGATTTCTGGAATTGAAAGAAAGGATGATAATACAGTTGTCATACGATATTTTGGAAAGGAAGAAGATGCTGAAAAACTCTGCGATATCTGGCTGCTTCCGTTGGAGGAATATGGTGATAAGGCGGGATTTGATGGCATAGCAGGCTTTGGGTTTATAAAAGGCTCAGCAGACGAAATATACCAGAAATCCTGTCAGATGTATAGTGGAACAGGGGCGTTTTATATGCAGGAAACGGGAGAAGAGGAGTTTACTCTTCTTAGAAATCCTAATTATCTGGGAAAAAAGGCAGAACTAAGGAAAATCCGTGTACTGCGCAAAGAATTTATTGAAAACAGAGATATCGTAGAGGCGTTGCTTAGAGAAGAGGCAGATATCATTATGGCAAAGAAAAGCAAGGAATTAGAAAATCTCCTTGCAAACCGGGGGACTGGCGCTTCCTATTCTATACGCAAGGTAGATATTGATACCAGCCAGTCAGAAAATTGTTTCTTATATCGAACCAGTTATGTGAATACGCCCAGTCTGCCAAAGGAGATTACAGAGTACCAAACACTATTTCAGCAAATTAATCTGGTAAAAGTGAATAGTAACAATAATTAGCGGTTTCCATACATTTTTTCATAGTAGTCAATATATTCACCTGAAATAATATTTTCCCACCAGGTACGGTTATTCAGATACCAGTCTACGGTTTTTTGAATACCGGTTTCAAAGGTAGTAGTCGGAAGCCAGCCAAGTTCCTTATGGATTTTTGTTGGGTCAATAGCATAGCGTCTGTCGTGGCCCAGACGGTCTGCTACATAGGAAATAAGTTCCTCGGATTTGCCAAGCTTTGCAAGCACTGTTTTCACAACTTCCAAATTGGTCTTTTCATTGTGCCCTCCGATATTATAAACTTCTCCCACGGTTCCTTTGCGGATAATTAAATCAATGGCGATACAGTGGTCATCAACATAAAGCCAGTCGCGCACATTTTCCCCATTGCCGTACACAGGGACTTTTTTATCATTCAGGACATTTGAAATGATAAGCGGAATCAATTTCTCTGGGAACTGGTATGGACCATAGTTATTGGAACAGCGGGAAATCGTACATGGCAGATGATAGGTTCTTGCATATGCCTGTACCAAAAGGTCAGCAGCTGCCTTAGAAGCAGAGTATGGGCTGGATGTGTGGATTGGTGTTTCTTCTGTGAAGAATAAATCCGGGCGGTCCAAAGGAAGGTCGCCGTATACTTCATCAGTAGATACCTGATGGTAGCGTTTGATGCCATATGCACGGCAGGCATCCAGCATAACACTTGTTCCAATAATGTTAGTACGCAGAAAAACCTCCGGGTCTGTAATCGAGCGGTCAACGTGGCTTTCAGCCGCAAAATTAACAACGATATCCGGTTTTTCCTCTTCAAAAATTTTATTTATGCTTTCACGGTCAGCAATATCTGCCTGAAAAAATTTAAAATTTGGCTTGTCCATAATTAGGGCCAGTGTCTCCATATTTCCAGCATAAGTCAGTTTATCAATGCATAAAATAGTATCTTCTGGATATTTTTCAGTCATGTAGTGGCAGAAGTTGCCGCCGATAAAGCCAGCTCCGCCTGTTACAATAATATTCATAGTAATCCTCATTTCTGCGCTGCTTTTGTGCATAAAACAATTTGTGCCAAGCAGCGCGCAGACACAAACTGCCGTGTGAATAATTTATTTTTCACACTAATCCTTCCTTTTTGCAAAATATACGTTTGCTTTCTTGTTTGAGCACAGTATAACATAATTAAAAGAATAATAGAAGCATAATATTTGAAAAACGAAGGGCATGGGGCTGTGAATAGTAAGTTTGGAAATAATTGTCGCTATACATTGAGGGATTCAGACGTTATAATGAGAAAAAGCAGCGGGGCAGACATAATGCTGTAGTTCCTTTAGGAATCGGGAAGTGCCCTTGACGCAGCGGTATGCCAACAAGAATGCCAAAGGCATTCTTGTAGCGCAAAACGCTGGTTTTGCACTTCTTTATGATAAGTTGTGTGAATAAACCCATAATAAATTTGGCCAAAAGCCATTTGAAGTTTTGCCAGACTTCTAAATACAATCCTCCTATCATGTGTGCTGAATACTACTACAGCATTGTAGGAAGCTCCGCGTTGCTTTTGCTATTTGTGCAAATCACAGGATTTAACTTCTGAAGTAATAGACTTGATTTTTTTTTCAAAATATACGATACTATCATATAGGTTAGGAATATTTTGGAAAAAAGGAGAGACAAAGTGAAAGTTTTAGTTACAGGTGGTGCTGGTTTTATTGCAAGTCATACAAATGTAGAGCTTCTTGGTGCAGGATACGATATTGTAGTAGTAGATAATCTGGCTAATTCCAGTAAGGAGTCGATTCGAAGGGTGGAGCGGCTTACGGGAAAAAAGATTACTTTTTACGAGGAAAGTATCTGTGATGAGAAGGCACTGGATGAAATTTTTGCAAAGGAGCAAATCGAGGCGGTTATTCATTTTGCCGGCCTTAAGGCAGTTGGCGAGTCCTGTGAAAAGCCACTTGAGTATTTTGATAATAACTTGTGTGGAACGATTTATCTTCTTAAGGTGATGAAGAAGTATGGAGTGAAGTCACTGGTATTCAGTTCTTCCGCGACAGTGTACGGATTGCCGGAGAAGTTACCGATTACAGAAGATTTTCCACTGTCTGTTTCCAATCCGTATGGACGAACAAAGCTTATGATAGAAGATATGCTTCGCGATTTATATCAGGCGGATAAGGAATGGAATATTGCATTGTTACGTTATTTTAATCCAATTGGAGCACATGAAAGTGGAGAAATTGGAGAAGACCCAAATGGAATTCCTAATAACCTAATGCCATATATCCTAAAGGTCGCAGCAGGAGAGTTAGATTACGTGGGTGTTTTTGGTGATGATTACAATACACCGGACGGGACTGGTGTGAGAGATTATATCCATGTTGTTGATTTGGCAACCGGCCATATTAAGGCGCTGGAAAAACTACAGCAGAATCCGGGACTTGTTACATATAATTTAGGTACCGGAAAAGGCTATAGTGTTTTGGAAATCATCCATAATCTTGAGAAGGTAATAAAAAAGCAGATACCTTACAAAATTGTGGAAAGACGTCCGGGAGATATTGGCAGCTGCTATGCAGATGTTACAAAAGCAAAGGAAGAATTAGGATGGGAAGCAGTGAAAGAACTTGATAAGATGTGTCAGGATGCATGGAACTGGAAATGTAAAAATCCAAACGGCTATCAGGATGGACAGGCAGAATAATGTGAATCTGAAAGTTTACAGGTTTCACAGAATGGGAGTAGGATATGCAGGATTTGACTCAATTATCAAAAGACATAACAAGTTATGAAAAGCTGGTTCAGTTTCAATGGAATCTGATGGAACATTTATATGATGAACCGATTCATTTGTTCCGGCTGATATGTGATTATATGGAATGTTCTAATATTGCGCTTTTTTTGTGCGATTTAAGCGTTATTGTACAAAGTTACTGGTATGACAGAGAGAAAGATGAACTCATGGAAAGAAAGCAGAATCTGGATGCACCTTTGGTTAAACTGTTCCGAAAAGAAAAGATTAAGTATTTTGAAGAAGAGGAAATACCGGCAGGTGTAAGTGGCTATGCAGAGCAGTGGGGAGTGAAAGAGTTTGCGGCCTATAGTTTTTTTAATGGGGAAGTAAACCATTCTTTGTATACGGTGATTCTATATCATGAGAAGAAAAAAGAACCGGATGTCGTGCAGGGACTGGAGAAGTTTCTGATTAGCAACATTCAGGTTTGCGTTGAAAACCGTATGTATTATGAGAGCATGGCATATGAAAGCCAGTATGATATTCTGACAAAGCTATATAACCGTAGAAGTTATTTTATGCGCAGCCGGGAGGAATATCCTCTTTTGGATTCCATTGGGGTTCTGTATTTTGATGTCAATAACCTGAAGATGATAAATGACTGCTATGGTCATGATGCAGGAGATGCTTTGATTCAAAAGGCAGCGGAGAGTATACGTTGTCTGACAAGTGAGACGGTGCATGGATACCGAATGGGTGGTGATGAGTTTATTGTTGTTGCAATGAACTGTACCCAGGAGGAATTGAATGAAATGCTGGACCGTTGGGAAAAGGAACTTCAAAGAATCAATGCGAAGGGTGGAGAGCCATGCATCATAGCGGTAGGAGCAGCTTTCGCAGGTGAGGGCTTTGAAATAGAAGAAGTCTGCCAGCTTGCAGATAAACGGATGTATCGTGATAAAAAACTGAAGAAAAGGGCAGTTGGATATTAAAACTGCCCCCTATGTATGGGTAAAGAAGGCTTTTGTGGCAAACTGGATATAGCGGTGAACCACACCAGCCTTTTTATATTTTTCTGCAATTGCCTGATAGAGCTTTTTACGGGCTTTTTTATTTTTCTTAAAGTAGTAGCTGTATTTCACACCTATCTGGCGGTAGCCAATAGCAGCATCCAAAGGTGTATAGCCATGATAGCAGTTCGGGCAGATAGAAATAGCAGCCTCCTCATCAGGGAAATGATGTACAAGCCCCATCGTTTTGAGCTGGAACCAAATCTCATCATCTTGGTGTGCAACCAAATCCGTATCAAATTTACCAATTAGCTGGAAGCAGTCTTTGTGGAAAACAAGCTGGCCCAGATATTGGAATTGACCTGTCTGAATGGAAAAGTCAGAGATATCTAACAGATTAGCCTCCTGTATGGCCATGTTTGTATAAACAGCATTGTAAGAATAGTTTTCCTGAAAGACTTTGTAAATTCTTTCCAGCCGGTCAGGAGGCATAATATCCTGCGCAGAAATAAAAATAATATATTCTCCATGAAAAATATTGAGCGCAGTATTTTTTCCTACTACATATTCCCCCTGTTCCGGGATTTCCAAATAGAAGATACCCCTCCATTGCCCTCTTTCAGAAGAAATAGCTTCCTTATAAGGGCAGTCTTTTTCGTTCGAATCAAGGAGAATGATTTCAACATTTTTTAGGCTTTGTTCGAGGATACATTGGATGCACCGTTTTAAAATCAAAAAAGGCGTCTGCCTGGTCTGAATCACTACACTAAAAACAGGTTTTTGTTTTTTTGGCATAGGTTCCTCCTTATTTATTATTTGTTATACTATTGGTATAGTTATTTAGAAAACGGTGTCGTTGTACTAGCAATAGGTTTGCCAGCGGAGCCTGCAATCTATTGTTTACAGGGGAGTTCTTATGGTAATGTTTCCAAGGTAGTATCCGCCTAACTCCTCCCGAAAGCTGTCATTGGCAAAGGGAATGATTTCATCATCTGTCGTGTCCTTTATTACGGCCGTAAGGGCATATTCACCATCCTCCAAATCAGAGGGGGAGATATGGAATGAAATTGTGGTCTCCCTCCCGCTGTTCCATTGCTGTATTGGTGACAGGTCGGCATCTTTATTGGAATCCAGCAGTTGTATGGATTCTCCTGTCTCCAGATTGGTAAGCGTGAGAAGAAAACGTTTCGGATGGTACAGATTACTGAAACCAACATTTTCAACTGTCAAAAATCCTTCCGCATCTTCTTTTTGAAAGGGGCGGTAGGAGAGGCTGCAGCCTTTTAATACAAAACGTGCGCCCATATGGTCCGTAATATACTCATAGACGGAACATCCATCGTAAACGCTGTCCTCCTGTTCCCAAATTGCTTTTTTCCATTTCTTAATGACGGTTTCATCATGCATTTTATTTAGATAAGAAACATGCATTGCATACAAATCCGTTACTGCGTTTTTACCATCATTATATACATTGTCATTCACAGCTTCACCACCGTTTGGAACGGATAGGCAGAGCTCGTTTTGAAAGGATAATTCCGCCTCACGGAGCTGTTCTTCACTTAAACCTGCATTTTCCGTGTTCCCAGCCTGATACGTGCCGGTATCTGATACGGAGCCAAGCATTCCATCATTAAAAAGCCCCAGACGTTTTTTTAGCTCCTCCGCCGTAACAGGGTATTTCTCGTATTTTTCAGGATGTTCTTCCAATTCCCGGAATATTGTCCGGTACTGGTTTGGGGTACGTACAGAAAGGTAAATGGTAGAATCTGTAACGCTTGCATATTGCAGCAGGAGTGCTGTCATGGCTTCGTCTGTCAGGTATTTGGAATCATGCATCTCTGCCCAGCTTCCTACAAAGATGCCCTGTGTTGTGTATATCAGGGAACTGTATTCGTTCAGGACAGCGCCGACCTGTTCCATATGCATTTCAATTACAGAAATATCATCTGGTTCTTTTTCCATGCCTAGACCATCCCAGTCATACAGAAAGCGGATGATAACTTTTGACTTGGTTTTGGTAAAGTATTGTAGTACCTTATGGATATTTTGCAGTGCAACGATATCCAGTGTCCCTCCGGCATATTCTGCAAGATTAAATTCCAAAAGGGAAAGACGGAACTCATAGCCGGTTTCATCTTTTTCCATAAAATAAAACTCATTTGTATTGAGCGGTGTGCCCGGATGCAGGTAATAAGAATAGAGCTGATACCAGCCGCAGTCCGGGCGGTTCAGTGCACCGGTGATTTCTGTCTGCCTGTTTTCGGCAAAGACAAAAGTGATATAATGTGTTTTATAATAATACACGCCGGCTCCTCCTATGAGTAATATAATAAATAAAACAATAGTAATTATAATTCTACTTTTCTTCAAGTTTTTGTCCACCTTTTTGATTCATTGGTTTTGGCAATAGATTCCATTTATACCGGACGAATACGTCGAAGGTACTAAAGAGCATAATGCACATGTATAACATTGGTTCAATAATGCCAAAATGCATACTTTTTCCTGCCTCCCGTTTATGCATGACAGCAGGAATTTCCTGAATACGGTAACCAAGCAGCGCCATTTGGACAATCATATTAGCATCTGGATAATTATTATCAAAATTACCAAAATCAGAGTAGTACTCAAAGACAGGACGTGATAATCCCTGCAGGCCAGAGGTTGGGTCTGTAATCCTTTGGTGGCTGGCGGTGTAGATTACCCTTCGGAAAAAATGAATGGCAATTTTCTTTTTCAGGGAAATGGCAAAACTTTTACTGTCTTTCAGAAAACGGGACCCGATTACCAAATCGGGAGGATTTCCAGAAGCATTTTTCTTACGCAGACAGTCATAGATTCTTGGAATATTGCAGATATCGTGCTGTCCGTCACTGTCCATTTGGATGACATAATTGTAATTACCGGTTACGGCATATTTATAGCCCGTTTGTAAAGCAGCACCGTATCCCAGATTATAGGGGTGGGATATCAGTTTAAATCCAAGGTTCTTTACAATTTTTGCAGTAGCATCGGTAGAAGCATCATTGATAATGACGGTATCAGCATAGCTATTGATATCAGATTCTTTTAAATGCTTCAAAAATTTTCCGATGGATTCTTCTTCATTATAGGCAGGAATGATAATCAGTAATTCGTTATTCATATTTTATTATATTTCCTCCTTTCTTGTCGTATAGGAATTTCAAACCTTTTTTAAACGTATAGGAAACTTCGCCACAGCGTAGTGGTCATCGACAAAAATCGCATTGCGATTTTTGCTAGGGGAATGCGCTGGCATTCCCCTTTTTTAAGAGAGTAATTCAAGGAATGCATGCAAGTCCTCAGGATGTTTTAAGTCTGTACTGGCACTGGCTTCTTCGAATTGGCGGCATTTTTGCGGATTAGAAAGTAAGTGTTCAATATGCCTGGCAATTTCTTCAGCATTCAGGGAAACCAGATAGCCGGATATGCCATTTACAATCTGTTCGCGGTTTCCGGTACAGTCGGAAGCTACAATGGCTTTTCCAAGTACCTGTGCTTCTTCAATCGCAATGCTTTTGCCCTCAAAGCGGGTAGCATGGATATAGAGTGTGGCCTGTCGGTAATAAGGATAAGGATTTGCGTGACTTCCCAACAAAATAAAATGTTCTTCTAAGCCTTCCTGCCTGATTTGGGTCCGTAGTTCTTTTTCCAAAGGCCCTTCGCCGAGGATAAACCAGTCCGTATCAAAACCATGTTCCCACAGGATCCGGAGAGCAGGAATCGCAATATCATATGCCTTTTGGTAGTGCAGGCGTCCAACAGTCAGAAGTTTATACCGGGCAGTACTCTGCATAAATGGGTCAGTGGCAGGAAGTTCCTGCTGGCCCATCTGTTTAATCCAGTCTGTATTTATGATATTACGGAAGAGGTACACCTTATCCTTATATTCAGGATAAACCTGACAGAAGCTTTCTCCAGCCTCTTTTGATACAGAAAATATTCGTGTAATCCGGCTGTAAGCATCCAAATCGAGGTTTTTGTTATATCCTGCATTTTGATAGTCAATATGAAGGAAAGAGGCTTTTTTCTTTGCATTTACAAAGTCAGCAACAAAATAGGTACTGCCCCCTTCCAAATAGGCAACTGCCAAATCGAAGGACTCCTTTGGCGCTTTCGTTCCATTTGCAATCATTCGCCATAAAAGCTTATCAGGGGCGAACCGATGGTGCCTGATTTGCCAAATCAGGTTCCTGCATAGATAGCCAAGTAATTTAAAACCACGCAACCGGTAAAAGAAACAGCAAAGGGTGGTTTTGATTAATACGATTTTGCCTCCAAAGGAAAGAACCGAGCGGTTATCAGGATGTTTGTTTAGCAGCCTGACATGGGTGGGGATTTCATCAAAAATCTCACCACGGTTTATCAGCACCTGCAATGAAATGTCGTATTCTTCTTTTGGCAGTGTATTGATTAGGGCAATCAGGGCACGCTCTGCACCGGCACGTCCCATGGTATTCATGATAAACAGGATTTTTTTACGTGTTTTCTTTTTTTTCATGGTCATTGCTATCCTCCCCTGGTGTTTCTGTCTGCCCCTCTTTTGTAAGGGCGGCCTCCTGATTTACCAGTGATTCTGATTTTGTTTCCTTCAATTCTTCTTTCAGGGTATGTACCTGCTCTGTAAGGAGAGCTATCTGGGAAGCCAGCTCTTTATTTCTCATAGAGAGGATAGAAAGCTGCTTGAAGGATTGAAATACAATCAGGTAACTGATAATAATAGCCAGTGCAAAGACAAGGGCAGGAGGGTATCCCGTATGAAAAATCTCTGCCAGGGAGTAGGTAATCTGTGGGAAAATGCCTCCAAGTATAATAAGGAAGCATGGAACAATCCACAAAAGGGCATGAGACTCCGAAATTTTTTTCTGTATTGTGGCCTTCAGAATAATTGCAAGCAGCAGAAAGCCAAGGGAAATGATGATTATTTGTAATCCAAGTGTCATAGTATCTGCCTTTCATTTAAGTTATAGGAAACTCCGCCACAGCGTAGTGGTCATTGCTTTTTTGGCTCCTGCGCTTCTGTAATGTCAAAAGGAAATACAACGCTGGTTGGCATATTTTCGTGTTTGGCAGGAATCAGGGAACCTTTACAGAAAATATGTTCGTCCAGATTGCGTTCTACCCATCGGAGTCTGTGGTAAGCAATAATCCATCCGGTAAAAGCGCCTAAAAAGGTACCAATGCCATACCAGATCGAGGATAAGTTTTTGGCAAATATGCTGGCAATGGTAGTAACCAGTACAAAAGCAGCAGTAGTCATCAGTGCTCCTGCTTCATCATTAAAGTAAAACAGGAAAATGATGCAGGAGTATAGCAAAAAGATGACAAAGTAACCGGCAGCAAGACAAGGATACATTTCCATTACCTGACCGGCAAAACCAAACCGTGGTAAAAATACAACACAGAGAAGGTAAAGCAGTACAGAGATGATGAACTGGTTACGGACAACGTCCATAAGCTGATAGGAAAGCAGAGAAAACATCCTGTTTTTCGCTTTGTTAATATCGATCAGACGCCCACCGATGACGGATTCGGAGTAAGCCTTATATCTTTCATGAAAATGCAGCTCGATTTGTGTTATCAAAATGACACTTGCTGAAATATTGGTAAACATGGCAATACAGGTTGCCATATCATACGGAGGATAACAGATATAAGTGTTCCTTGCCGTGACATGGTCAGGCAGGCTCCAGAATACAAAGTTGTGGGAGTACATTCCAAGGAAATATAAAAGGTTGGTTACGGCGAGTTTCCAGTGTTCTTTAAAATAGGGGAGAAAGCCAAAATAGCTTTCATTATTTGTTTTGAAATAACCTTTAATATAGGCACATTCACTGATTGCAATCGTCATGAAAGCAAAGCAGATAGCAACAAGCATCCCATAGGTTATGGAAAAGTGCAGTATTTTTGTAGTAAAAAGTGCGGCACCAACCATGACAATAACCCCTAAGAGGAAAAACAGTGAAATTTTACTGTAGTCCTTTGTGATGGAGAGGAAGAGCATGGAGTAAAAGGTCATGCCCAATGCGATAAAGGTTATATAACAGGTTAATGTATAAACCGGGTCAATCCCACCAACGATACAGGAGTACAGGTAGAAGGGAATGCCGACAATGCAGCAGGTAATAAGGTTGATAAAAAGTCCGCCAAAGTAACATGGCAGAATGGTATCGTATTGTTCCTCAAAAATTTTATCAGTAATATATCGGGAAAGAACCGGGTTGAACGGTGCTGTACAGAGTAGTGAAAATATAAATATATAAAGGACACTACAAGTAAAAAGCACACGTTCAGAATATATTACGGAATTATAATCCAGTAATATATATAGGAGAAGAATTCCACCCATAACTAACAGCATTGGGGCTACGGTAGTCAATGTACTGATAAGGATACCAAAAAGGGTAGAGGAAATGGTTTTCTTCTCAAATGATTTTTTTATTGATTTACCTATACTTGCCATAAATTTGTTTCCCTTTCTTTATTTCTTCGTTCAGTGAAAAATGCCGGTTTTGCATTTTTCTTAGGTTTGATTTAGTTTCCACTTAGCATGGTTCTTTCATGCGTTAGTGGAACTTCAAACTTTTTTATCAACACGGACAAATGGTTCTTCCGTCCAGGCACAATCACTGTGGGAGGCCATTTCCAGATAAAGCTTCCGATAGGTTGCTTTCATCTGTGAGAGCTGGTATTTTGCCATCAGGCGCTGATAACCAATTTCACCCATATGTTTGGCGACTTCCGGCTCTCTTGCCATTTTGACCATAGCATCTGCAAGACCGGATACCGACATGGTATCGGTTACAATTCCGGCATGCCCCAGCTTATCATCGCCCTCCCCGTAAATTAAACCTTCACAGTTTCCCACGTTTGTTGCAATAGCAGGACATTTGGCGGCAAAGCCTTCTAAAATCGTCAGAGGCTGTCCCTCGCTGATACTGGAGAGAATTGTTGCGTCCATTCTTCCAAGATATTCCGTTACATTAATTCTTCCAGTGAAAATCAAATCCTTGGGCTGCAGGCTGTCTACCAGCGCAAATACCTCTTTTGCATAAGGGTCTTCTTCTTCCCAGGGACCCATTATCCAGAGCTTTAAGGAGGGCTCCCTCTGCTTTGCATAGTAAAAGGCATTGATTAAAGATTTAACATCTTTGATTGGTGCAATTCGAAGAACGGCACCGATGTTAAAGAAGTTGTCATCCCCTTCTTTTTTACCGGGAATATCTGCAAAACGCTCCGGGTCAATTCCATTTGGGGTAACCAGTGTTTTTTCTGCCGGACAGCCAAGTTCAATTTGCAGGTTTTTGGCATATTCAAAAAGAGAAGTCACCTTGTTTGCGTTTTGGTAAGCACAGGAAGACATCTTTCTGAAATGCTCAATCCAGACATTTTTGTAAACACCTTCTACCCAGTTTGCCTTAATAATATCTTCTTCACGCTCACGGGAATAAATACCGTGTTCTGATATCAGCAGTGTACTTCCATAAAGGACTTTCGCCATACTGCCGAGCATCCCTGCATAGCCGGTTGCCACGCAGTGATATAAATCAGCTTCAGGAAGTGGTGTTTTCAGACAGAGGAATAGTGGCAGGTACATAGAGCGCAATGACCACAAAAAGTCAGAGAAAGTAATATTTTCGTAGTGCTTGATGTACAATTCCTTTGCCATCAGGAAGAAATCATTGCCCATCAGTAAATCATTGATGGAGAAGTTTCTGGTATGAAAGAATTCAAATACACCTTTCCAGTCAATATTTTCATTTAGAATCAGGCTTTTGAGCGCATCGAAATCTTTTTTATTCAGACAAAGTTTTTTATGCCTTTTTTTAATGCCTATCCAGTCAATATCCTGCACATAGGCTTCTCTGACTTCCGAAACATTGTCAGGCATTTCGTATACAAACTTGCCGCGGATGCTCCGGTCGGCAGCGATTGTTTGTATAATGAACTCAATGTTTGGAAACTGCTTAATCAGACTATGTACCCAGCTTGATACGCCGCCCACCACATAAGGGTAGCAGCCTTCCACAACAATGCAAACTTTCATGATTTACCTCATTTCTGCAAGGTGAACCTCGTTCCCCTTTGCTTTCTGCTACTTAAAAAGAACTAAAATTCCAGCAATGTCTGTGCCGCAGCGCAGACACAAACAATTTATTTTCACTTTATTGTTGAATGATGTTATCTGGAGTTACTTCAATGGTAACACTTTTCTCTGTGGCAGACAGAATGTATCGGCCACGTTCTATTTCTGTATAGGCAGCGCCTTCGATATGAATAATCCGTTCGTTATTCAGATTCAGAATAAAGGATGTTTCCATATTATCATAAATGGAAAGATTAATGGTGTTTTCACGCCGGAAAGTATTATAATTTACGGCAAAGAAGTTACGGACCCTTGTATCTGTTTCAGAGACGGTAACCTGTTTAAATCCCTTTCGGAAAGTAGACCAGTAGGTATCCAGGAAACGGGACAAATCCTTGGAAAGCTTTGTCCAGTCATCCTTTTTCCCGGAAGGGTAGAGGACACGTGTAAAGTCCAAAGAAACAGAAGAGTAGCCCAAAGCGGTTTCAATGCTCCTGACATATATATCTTCCTCATTTGTATGGGAAAAACCATCAACAGTATTCATCATGCGGACGATATCATCATTGTAGAAGGACAGGATTGGCTTTTGTATCTCCAACTTTGGAAGTATTAGTGTCCGGATATCTGCCAGAATGGAAGTATCATTTGGATTATCCAAATATTTTCGATAGATGGATTCCGGCATATTTCCCGGTGAAAAAACAGTAAAACGGTATTCCGGCGCTAGGCGGTTCATCAGGTCAGTATCATATTCTATTTTCTCATCATAGTAGTTATATCCGTCTAACTGGTCACCGGAAAGTCCAAGCTCACCAGTGACTTTTTCATTCTGCTCAAAATAAAAGGTAAGGGCATTTTCATAGGATTTCTGGCTGTCATCACTATATTCAAGCTTTGGTGCAATCATACCGTTGAATTTGTCTCTGGTTGCATTCAGGATGGATACAACATCAGGCCAAAGTACATTTTCACAGAGCGCTTTACTGGAATAATAATATTCCTTTGAGATGACCTCATTATTTTCGCTGGAAAGGTATGGAAAGTTCTGGAAAATGACATTTTGGGCATTTACAATCGGATAGATATAGTATTTCTGTGTTTCAGACAGCATGGTTGTGAGCATGCCAAGTCCTGTATGGTCTTTGAAAAAGTCATAATTCGTACAGAATACAAACCCGTTTTCTATGTGGTTTCGCCAGACAATCGGAGGTAAATCTTCATTCTTAATTCCCAGCGCTTTCTGGTCACGGACTTCACCGATTACATATGTTTTGGTACCGGACGATAGCTGGAAATATGGCAGTGTTCTCTTGATTTTGCGGTAGGTTGTTTTACCTCCAAGCAAAAATCCTTCGTACATCGTCAAGGCATTGATTTTAAAGGCATCACGGTTGATGCGGCGTATTCCTGATAACTGCTGGAATAAATCGGAGTCACGGATAAAATCAGTGTCCGGCATACTGGTCAGTATGATATGCACACCTGATTTTGCCTGACGGAGCAGTAATTTTACGTCCTTATCATCATCAATATAATCAGCGCTGGTAATTAAAAGCGTACAATTCTTAGAGGAGTTGTTGGAAAATTCCTCAAAAGAAGAAAAACGGTAAAAAGAACGCTTTGTATAAACGCACCATTCCAGTGCAAGATTTGATTCACGGTTTACCGTGCTGCCGATAATAGCGGTAGAGTAGGAAGACCGTGTAAGCAAATCTTCCTTCTGCGTGGTGTCATTTGCAGTCAGCGTAATGTCCTTTTCTGCAGTTTTATTTTTCATGGCCTCCGAAGTATAGATTGTCGATATATTAGAGAACTGGAACAGTATCAGTACGGTAATCATCGTAACGGAAATGGCTATGAAGTTTGTTCTTGATATTGTCAAAATTAATCCCTCCTGTTAAATCCATAATCGATTGCAAAGTTGTACAGGTTATATTCATTTTGGACGAGACGGTAACAGATGAAAGAATCATCCTCATAATAAACCTGAAATTCCTGCGGATATTTTGCCTCAAATGCTTTTGCCCAGTAAAAGAACTTGCTTTCCACTATGTGGCGGTTTGGGACATTGTAGATCATAGCGTCCCTGAAATTGACATCCTGTGCAGCAGCTTCTCTGGATATAGGACCGGTATTTGCAATTGGTTTTGAGACATAATCTGCATAGCCTAAAGCTACCGGTGTTTTTTCAATATAGAAAAAGACATATTTCGTAGGAATCGTTACCCGGAGGCTGGTCATATAACCTTCCATTTTCGCAAGGAAGGTGCAGACTTCCATATGCCATCCTTTGTGTTTGATAAGCTGGAGGCTGTTTGTTGTAGTAACAACTGTCCAGGTTTTTTCCGGATAATTTTCCATGATTTCATAATTACAATATATTTCACCACTTGTTTGTGTAGCATAGACCAAAGTAAGCGGCTTGATAAAGTGGTTTGTAATGGTCAGCATGGTAAGGGCAGCCGTTACGCCAATTGGGAATATTTCCCAAATATGGTTTTGATTGCGGTTAATAATCCAATAGACAATATCTACTACACAGGCTACTAAAAGCGGCAGCGCATATGCCATAAATATACTTACTCTGCCTAGTTCCATCAGAGATGGAAGATGGAAGGGTTCTGCACAGCACATCAACGTCAGGAAGAACAGGTACAGTGCAACGAACATAAGATTTCGATAGTAAAAAGTACGGCGTATTATAATGGCAAGCAGGGAAAAGACCATTAATCCTTCCATAAATAATATCAGGGTAGTTGTTATTTCAATGCCATGAAAAACATTACACAGAAAGATACTGGATTTTTCATTGAAATCTAATAATCCCTTTACAATCTTTAGTGCAGTTTCCTGCGTTTTGGTAATTATGGTATCAAATGTGCCAATTTCTTCTGTGACCTGTCTGTCAGGTTCAGAACTGCCATCCGACAGGCTGCCATTGTCAGACGGCATGGATGCAGCATTATTCGTCTCTTCATTGTCAGCTGCTTCGCTATCGGTTGCTTCACTGTCAGCCTCTTCCTGGTTTTCTTCCTTAGCAGCCTCCTCATCATCAGAAGAGCCGGACATGATTTCGAGAGCCCATCCTAAAGAGCCTTGTAGAGGTGTTCCCTGTGCAAAGGCAATTCCAAGAGGCGCAATCGCGCTTACAAGACTTAAAATGCCGGCGATTGCAATCGCAAAAAAGTATCTTGGATGGAATACTATTGGGAAGTAGGCAATCGCAACTGCAAGGCAGAGGAATATTGCAATAATAGTAATATAAAAATGGGCAGCCAGTGTCATGGAAAAACTCATGGCAAAAAAGACAAGGCTTCTGGTGCTGGAAAGGATATGATACTGTTCCATCCAGACATAGTATTTTCCTTTTTGCTGTAATTTTTTTTCTGTCTGTATTTCTTCCTTTTTTCTTTCAAAAAACTCAACCAGAAAATATGCGCAGGGATAGAGGAAAACAATTCCAAATTCCTGCGGCAGTGAGGACTGGTAACGCATCATAGAAAGGTAATTAAACAAATCTGGCAATGTAAAAACGAAAATGCCGAGGATTGGTGTAAATTTTGACTTACAAATTTTGCGAAGCAGTACATAAAGCATCAAATAAATATAAAGTGTCTGTACAATATTGAAAACCCTCATAATGGACATGGTATCTATATTGAAAAAAGTATGTATAAAATAAATTACATTATGAAAGCCAAAAGGATAAACTCCTTTGCAGAAAATATTTCCATCCCCCATTTCATTGATCCAGTAATGGTGTACGGTTAGGTCTGGTGCACCATAGGAGTAACGGGTAATATTGTGATAACCAAAATACCAGATGTCAAAGGTTAAAAATCCCAAAAGCATTATCCATTCCAAAATGTGGTGGATGGCATGGGAAACAACAGAGTGAATCAACCCTTTTATCCATTTTTTAGGCGCCGGAGATAAAACATCCCTAATTGTTCGAATCTTTGCTTCCCCAAGAAACAGGCGGGAAATGGAGTTGTATATCAGGATAAGGCTTCCTTTTATATCCGGGCGGTTTACTTGCCTCCATGCAATCAGTGCCGGAAGGATAATAAACAGATATAAGGTGAATTTTCCCGGAATATGCAGCAGGAAGATAAGGAAAACGATATTTATAATATAAAAATTTCCAATTATCATACAGAGAGTAAACTTTTCGGATAAATCCTTGTCTTTTAAATAAGCATAGAAGACAAAATATGGTGCAAGAAAGACACTTGCTGTATAGACAGTAAAAACCTGTATCAGTTCAAGAATTGTTCTTACTTCCATACTCATAACAGTGCCCCCTCTCTGGTTGGTATTGTGTTAGTTATAAATTCTTATTAAATCCAGTAAATCCTTATCAATGGCAATATCGGTATGCTTTAACCGGTCTAAATGTGTAAAGAAATTTTCTTTATCCTGTGTTGTGTAGTAGAAGCGGAGGATACAACGAAATGTCTCCATATCCTCAGGATATTCTTCTAACAGCCGGGGAATCCAAAGCTGTGCGGCCTGGATATCACCAATGCGGAGAAGAAGATTAATTAAATTGCAGTAATATGTTGTCCGCAAAAAACTTCTGTCAAAATCATATACAGACTGACAGGTGTGGGCAAGCGAGTAAACGTACGTCTTTAACTCCATATCGGATAAAAAGTTGGTATTTAGCATTTTGATTAAATATTCTATAAAAAGCTGGTTTACCTCTTTGTCATTTGGCGTCGCTTCCAACTGGGCATGGAATTTCTGCAGGGTGTTTTGGAATTCATTGTTTATATCCATAATAGCAGAAGCGGCGTAATGTGATGCTTCGGAATCGGAACTGTTCAGCGCCTTGGTAACGGCATTGATAGATTTGGAAACATCACCGCGCAGTACGGTAAGCAGAAGCTGGCGCAGGCTTTCTTTATCATCAATAAGGATTGCCTCTTCCATAGGTACCAGATTGATTTCCGACTCTACATCAGGATGTTCAAAAACATCAACACGGTCCTTGGAGAAGGTGATGGCAGCCAAATCAATACTGCTGTCAAAAAAGATACGGTACATAAGAGTTCCGACTGACAGTACAACAGGCCCTACGATCGGGCATAAGAAAAAAATAATCGAAAGAATCGAATATTTAGTCAGTTTTCCGCCTTCCTCCTGTCTGGTCTTTAAAAAGCCATAAAGGAAATAGCCCAAAGCAAGCAGGGTATTTAAAATAATAATAACCAGTACGATTATGGTTGACTGCATCGGTGTCAATGACATAATAATCCTCCAATCTTGCTCAATCAGTGAATTTTGGCATGAGCAAAAATTCGTGTGTGAAAATGCTGGTTTCACCTTTTAGACAGGTGAACAGATAATTCCCATTTCTGCGAAGCGCTGGATAATAAACTGTGCATCCATAGCATTTGAGTTCGTAAGGAGAACGCAGACTCTTCCCTCCTCGTTAATTCCCAAATAGTCAGAGAAACGCAGTTTGGAGGATAAGGTGTCACTCCACTCTTTATAAGACATAGAACGCTCGGAGGAAACAGAAAGGACAACATATTCTGTGAAGCCCTTTTCCATGGCATCATGGTAGGTGGTATCAAGCTCGGCAAAAGCATCCTTTGTCAGAAGCTTGGTTCCTGTAACAAAGCGGGTATTTGCCAATGCATCAAGATAGCGGTCTGCACGTTCTACGGAGTTATAAATCATATAACCAAGGACGGTTAGCAGGTTGCACTGGTAAACAGACATACTCTCGAATGGAAGCCCCCAAAGCATAATCAGTTCAATGGGTTTTCCACTGCGATACATGGCGCTTGCCATTAAAGGATATTCCTCGTTCATGGTTTTATTTACATATACCTGATGATTTTCGATGGCCGCCATCATTTCCGGCATATTTGTATATTTAACAGATTTGCCAAGGGATTTTGCCTTGGCGGAAGTGGCAGAAAACAGACGGCAGTAATCACCGTTTGCAATGGTGTATATCGCTACATCCTCGGTGTTAAGAATTCTGCCGATAATATCAGCGGCATAGAACAAAACAGCTCCGGCTTCCAGAGAATCCAACTCGGATGTAATACCATATATTTTTACCAAACTATCATCATAGTCAAGTATGCGGTTCTGGTAAATGTTTTTAATCCGGTTATTGCTTTCGTTAATACTTACCAAATCCTCTAACTGGGAGTTTAAGAAATTAATTTCTTCATCTTTATCATAGGCGATTGTCTTGGTGCTGTCACGCAGGCGCCCGACTGCCATTGCTACGATAAAGAGCTGTGCAATCCAGAGGTAAGTATTGTGGTCGATTAACAAATCAATACCGGTACGGTTATATAGCTGGCGGAAACAGTAGCCTGCCATACTCAGGGTCGCGGAGAAGATAGCCTGCTTGGTTCCGTAAATTCCTGCAAAAAGTAATACGTACAGCAGGAAAAAGTCCAGTTTGTCAAAGTAAGTGCTGCCGACGGCACGGTTATTTATCATAAAAACAGGAATAAATATAATACAGTTTTCAATAAAAGGCAGTAGTGCCCCAAGAAGTGCTTTTAGACGTAAAAAAAGCTGGCTCTGCATTTTTTTACGTTCTTTGGTTGTTTGGTATTTCTTACGGTTTTTACGCATCTTCTGATAGATTTCTGGGATGGTCTTGTCGTATGTATGATAAACTTTGAAATTAAACTCTTCGTTAAAAGAAGTATTGTCTAATATAATCTGCTGCCTGCCGCCCTGTGTATCATCCCTGATGGCAATGGAATTATCAATAGATTTGATGATACTTACAATTTCCATTTCGGTTATTGGCTGGGCAGAAGACAGATTATAGATAAAATCCTTATGCTCTGTGGCATGAATAAGATCATAAATGCCAAAGGCCGCATCCAATACGCCCAGCATGGAGAAGGTTCGGTTGCTGTTTATGGTAACAGTCCCTTCCTTGATTGCTTCCAGACACAGGACGGAACAGATATCATTTACTTCTTCCAGATTCTGCGGCATCTTATACAGGTTGTCGATACGCAGGATGGAGATGTCAAGCTCTGCTGTTTCATTAAAGTGCCGGCAGAGGTCTTCACCCTGGGCAATGGCAATACCGGTATAGTCTGTTGCGGTGGTCTTTGCATCAGGAAGAATGGCTGTATCAGAATGGTTTTCATATACCTGATGGGAGGATAAATAAATAAAACGTTTAATTTTATGGCTTTCTGCCGATAATATAATATTAATGAGTCCGGAAAGATAATGCATGGATTCATTTCTGATATTCTGCCACTG
Organism: uncultured bacterium; assembly: GCA_947643145.1. GTDB lineage: Bacteria > Bacillota > Clostridia > Lachnospirales > Lachnospiraceae > Butyribacter. Next base: position 73,055 of record CANRVD010000005.1, read on the forward strand.
GAAATTGGAATCATAGGCACCTGAAAAGAGTATAACGTCAGGCTGGACACTGTCTAAGATTTCTACGATACTGTCACTGGTGTAAGGAAATATGTATTGCTCAAAAACCCGTGAAGGTTTTCCGCCACGGTAATTTTCTCCTGTTAACACATAAATTTTATCATTTTCCTTATGCAGCTTTTTAATTACTTCGTCCAGAAAAGTATTATATTTGCCAACAATAAAGACTTTCATAATTTATTTCCCCCTATTTTTACTTTATAGGAAACTTAAGGTACTCTCAATTATAACACAATTTGCCCAAAAATCATACTAAATTGATAAAAAAATTGTGGAAATTCACAGTCATAGCTAAAAGAAAGATGTGCAGGAAATGGTTGACAAGAAGAAGATAATTCGTTAGAATAATGCGAGAAATAAGAAATACGAAGAAGAGAACAAGTAGTAACAGGGAAAGTTTACAGAAAGCAGCCGGCAGATGAGAGGCGCATATGGAAGCTGTTATGAATACATCTTGGAGTATCGGGCTGAAGGCAGTTTTGTGGTAGGCTTAGACGGTGATGCACCCGTTATCGTGCAGGGATATAAAGGTATCCTGCTAAGGTATGCTGTGTGAGCAGTATGTGAAAAAAGGTGGTAACACGAGCGATTTCGTCCTTTTGCATTTGCAAAGGGACTTTTTTGCTTTATAGGCAACTTTGCCGCAGCACATTCCCTTTTTTGTGTGAAGGCAAAGTGAGAATAATCGTCGGCTTGCCCGTAAGATATCCGGGCAGTCTTGTGATGCATGACGCTCGTGGCTGATGAATGGAGGTAAAAGATGACCGTATATGATGAATTAGTTGCCCGTGGGCTGATTGCCCAGACAACAGACGAAGAGAAAATTAAGGAATTGGTAAATGAAGGAAAAGCTGTTTTTTATATTGGATTTGACCCGACGGCTGACAGCCTGCATGTTGGGCATTTTATGGCACTGTGCCTGATGAAGCGTTTGCAGATGGCAGGAAATAAGCCGATTGCCCTGATTGGAGGCGGAACAGCCATGATTGGTGACCCGTCCGGGAGGACCGATATGCGTCAGATGATGACGAAGGAAACAATTGACGCAAATGTAGCATGTTTTAAAAAGCAGATGGAGCGTTTTGTTGATTTTTCCGATGGAAAGGCAATGTTAGTAAACAATGCTGACTGGCTTTTGGATTTGAATTATATTGAGTTTATCCGCGAAATCGGGCCGCATTTTTCTGTCAACAGAATGTTGAATGCAGAGTGCTATAAACAGCGTATGGAAAAGGGACTGAGCTTTTTAGAGTTTAACTATATGATTATGCAAAGTTACGACTTCTATGAGTTATTCCAGAGATATGGCTGCAATATGCAGTTTGGCGGAGATGACCAGTGGAGCAATATGCTTGGCGGAACCAGACTGATTCATTACAAACTGGGAAAAGATGCATATGCAATGACGATTAATCTTTTGCTAAATTCTGAAGGAAATAAGATGGGAAAGACACAGTCAGGTGCAGTATGGCTTGATGCTAAGAAGACAAGTCCGTTTGATTTTTACCAGTACTGGAGGAATGTGGGGGATGAGGATGTAATTAAATGTATTAAAATGCTGACGTTCCTGCCGTTAGAGCAGATTGCGGAAATGGAGAAATGGGAAGGAAGCCAGTTAAATCAGGCAAAGGAAATTCTTGCATATGAGCTGACAAAGCTGGTTCATGGCATACAGGAGGCAGAGAAGGCGCAGGAGGGTGCGAGAGCGCTCTTTTCAAGCGGGAATGCTGCACAGATGCCGGAAACTGAACTTTCTGAGGAAGATTTTGAAGACGGATGTATAGGAATTCTCCGTCTGCTGGTTAAGGCAGGCCTTGCGTCGTCAAATGGAGAGGCACGCCGCAATGTTGAGCAGGGTGGCGTTGCTGTAAACGGAGAAAAAATCAGTGATGTAAAGGCTGTCGTTTCAAAGGAAGAAATAGCAGGGGAAGGCATTGTCCTCAAACGCGGCAAGAAAAAGTTTATGAAAGTTATTTTGAAAAATTAGTACAGCAGATGGCGAATAGAAAACGCACGACGCATCATGCTAGTGTTTTTGATTTGCTGTCTAATCAGTAGAAAGCTCCTTTAAGAGGAAACTGTAAAGGATATCACTTTTCTGTTTGAAACGCCTGCAGGCGTCTATGGCTTCTTTTTCCGTTGAAACGCTTAGGGATGTTTCAAACAGGAGGTTTCCGCGTTCCATCACTTTACACTGAATCAGATATTCATCCGGGGATACTTTTTTGTAGTCTGTACGGGTGAACGTGCTCTCCACCATTTGTATGTTGTGTTCTTTCAGGTAGTTCTCTATCTGCTGCATCGTATCTTTAGGAAGCTGGAAACAGAAAAGGTTAAGGATTTCCTTTCCTTTTTCTGTAATGGTATAATAGGAGGAAGTCTGCGTCTGCTCTGCTGTTATCATTTCATCTTCTGTCAAGGCAGCGAGTGTCTCCTGTATGGAAAAATAATTGGTATAACCATATTCCAAAATAAAATCAGACAAAACAGCATTTGTAATATCCTGTTTTGATTTGTTTAAAAAGTATAGGATAATCAATTTATATAATTTCATGGTATCTGATGTCATATATTATCCATCCTTTCTATTTCTGATGATAATCTATTCCCTGATAGATGCCCTGCGTTTTTAGTGCATGGGCAATGCTGTTTAATACATTTCTTTTGTTTTTGCTCCAGTCCGGTGCCAGAAGAAGTTTTTTTGGTCCGTCTCCGGTCAGGCGGTGGACAACGATATCTGGGGAAAGTCTGGCAATACATTGCAGTAAAACAGATATATATTCTTCCTGCGTGTATATGGAAAGTTCAGGAAGCATGTCCGCTAAATCGGTTCCCTTTAAGATATGCAGGAGATGGAATTTTATGCCTTGTATTTTTGCGCGGTTCAGATAATCTACTGTTTGCAGAATATCTTCTGATGATTCGCCAGGAAGCCCCAAAATAATATGTGCAATCACAGGGATTCCTCTTTTGTGAAGCTCATTTACACATTTATCAAAGACTGGTAAGGAATAGCCGCGCCGGATAAACTGAGCGGTATGTTCATGGATTGTCTGGAGTCCGAGTTCAATCCAGACTGGCTTCCAGTGGCTGCATTCTTCTAATAGGTCATAGACAGAAGGAGAGAAGCAGTCAGGACGCGTACCGATAGAAAGTGCAGCGACCTTTTGATGCTGTAATGCTTCCATATATAATGTGCGAAGTCTGCACAGTGGGGCATACGTACCCGAAAAGGACTGAAAATAAGCAATATATTGATTGCCGGTAAATTTTTGCCGGGATTTCATAAAAGCAATAGCGGAATCAATCTGCTCCGTGACAGAACTGCAGGCAGCAGTGGCAAAATCGCCAGAACCGCCATTACTACAGAAAATACATCCTCTTGTACCAAGAGTGCCGTCTCTGTTTGGGCAGGTCATACCGGTTTCCAAGGCAATCTTATATACCTTTTGCCCAAAAGTTTCTTTTAAATAATAATCAAGGGAATAGTATGGTTTTTCTCCCCATCTGTGAGGCTGGTGCACTTTTTTGTCTGACATGGGTTAACAAATATGCTCTTTCACGGCGTTGGATACTACTTCTGCAACCCTTTTATCAAATGCTTCCGGCATAATATTGTCTTCGTTTAAATCCTTTTCATCCACAAGATTTGCAATGGCATTTGCTGCAGCGAGCTTCATCTCTTCTGTAATCTGTGTGGCGCGCCCCTCTAAGGCGCCTTTAAATATGCCAGGAAAGGCTACGACATTGTTGACCTGGTTTGGAAAGTCAGAACGTCCGGTTCCAACAACACGTGCCCCGGCTTTTTTGGCTAAGTCCGGCATAATTTCAGGGACTGGATTGGCCATGGCGAAAAGGATGGAATCATGGTTCATGCCTGCAACCATTTCTTCTGAAACAATACCCGGTGCGGAAACACCAACAAAAATATCAGCGCCTTTTAAGGCGTCTGCAAGTGTTCCGGTCTTGCCGGAAAGGTTGGTTACTTCCATCATTTGCTTCTGCATCCAGTTTAAATCCCCGGAGGATTTTGAAAGAATTCCTGATTTGTCGCACATTACGATATCAGGGAAGCCATAACGGAGCAATAGTTTTGTAATTGCAATTCCTGCGGAGCCGGCTCCGTTTACTACGATATGGCATTCATCTTTATTTTTTCCGACTACCTTCAGCGCATTAATAATTCCTGCAAGGACAACGATAGCAGTTCCATGCTGATCGTCATGGAATACCGGAATCGATAGTTCCTTTTTCAGGCGCTCTTCAATCTCAAAGCATCGTGGGGCGGAAATATCTTCTAAGTTGATACCGCCAAATGCCGGAGCGATATTTATTACAGTTTTAATTATTTCTTCGGTATCCTGTGTATCCAGACAGATTGGAAAGGCGTTTACGTTGCCGAACTCTTTAAAAAGAACAGCCTTTCCTTCCATAACAGGCATAGCAGCTTCAGGGCCGATATTTCCAAGGCCGAGTACGGCACTTCCGTCCGATACAACGGCTACCGTATTTGCTTTGATTGTATAGTTGTATGCCTCTTCTTTATTTTCGGCGATTACCTTACATGGCTCTGCCACGCCCGGTGTGTAAGCAATTGCAAGGTCTTCGCGGGAATTGACATGACATTTTGGGGTTGTATTGATTTTTCCATTCCATTCTTTATGGAGTGTAAGTGCTTTTTCACTTGTGTTCATAAATTTCCTCATTTCTGCGCTGTGAATTCTTTGACAGGCGGTCTGCCTGGATACCAGCCAGCGCTATGGTATCATCCAGACATTAATCATAGCATAGATTATTTTTTGATACAAGTTACTATTCACAGTTGATTTCAGGAAACAGACACAACCGTCGTGCTTGCACGTAAGAGGCTGGCTGTTTTCTGCATGATGTTTAGAACGGCTGTGAATAGTAACAAGATTTTACTTTACAGATTGCCAAATATTTTGTATACTATATACTAGAAAAGTCATTAGAGAAGTTATTATGCTTTTATTTTTATAGGCATAATGAAAATTAGTTCTGTATTGTAATTAAGTATAGTTTCTGGGTATTGTAAATTCTTTTCAGTGTATTCGCTGTGTTTTCATGGAATAGGAAATTGCTCGAAATGTAGCGGGATGCCAACAAAAAGCGAAGAACTTTAGTTCTTTGGATTTCTGTTGGCATCAGCGGAATCGGTGCGCTTTTTCATTATTATGACAATAGGTTTGCTGGTTAGAAACTTTGCTGTGATGTGGTAGTATATTGGCAAAATCGGTGTATTTTCTGAGATTGCTGTGTGTTATTTAAGAAGCAAAAACGGCTTCTTATAATCGATTGGCGGTACAAAACCATGTGCCTTTTATCAGAAATTGTGTTACAATTTCTGATAAGTTATATTATCGGATTTTGGAGGAAAAGATGGAAGATTTAGAAGGATTATCATTAGTGGATTTACGTCTGGTTGCAAAAAAGTGGGGATTAAAAGGGGTTACTGCATACCGGAAGCAGGAGCTTTTGGAATTTTTAAAAGAAGAGCAGAAAAAGCGGCAGGATTCCCCGGCAGAGGAGCAGAAGGCTCCGGTGGTTAAAGAAACGGTGCAGACGAAAAGCAGCACATCATATGACCGTAATGTGAAACGCCGGGGAACTGATAAGACGCCTGTAGAACGCCCGGCACGGGAAGAGGAAATCAACAAGAGGAATATGTATAACAAAAAGGCGCTGTCACGGTATAATGAAAAACAGCAGCGTCGGGAATTTGTACGGAAGGACAGCAGGAAGACGGAAGAAAACACAAATTTCACGGAACGTCCCCAGAAATATGGGGGTTCACCGTCACCGGTTCCGACCGACATGGAGCAGTTAGACAGCGGTGAGGTACGAACTGGTATTTTAGAGGTGCTGCAGGAGGGATATGGTTTTATCCGGTGTGACAATTATCTTCCGGGGGAGGAGGATGTATATGTTTCTCCGGCCCTGATTCGCAAATACCAGCTTCGTACGGGAGATATTCTGGAGGGAAACATCCGCGTGCGCAACCAAAATGAGAAGTTTGGTGCACTTTTATATATTAAAACAGTAAATGGCTATTCTTTGGATAAGGTGCTGAAACGCACGAAATTTGAGCAGCTTACTCCGATTTTCCCAAATGAGAGAATTCGTTTGGAGACACCTGGTAGTGGTATTTCCATGCGTATGATGGATTTGATTTCTCCGATTGGCAAGGGGCAGAGAGGAATGATAGTCTCACAGCCAAAAACGGGAAAGACAACGCTGTTAAAGCAGGTGGCAAAGGCAGTTAAGACAAACCATCCCCAAATGCATATTATTGTTCTTTTGATTGATGAACGCCCGGAAGAGGTAACGGATATCAAAGAATCTATCATGGGAGATAATGTGGAGGTGATTTATTCTACCTTTGATGAGCTTCCGGAAAATCATAAAAGAGTATCGGAAATGGTAATTGAAAGAGCAAAACGTCTGGTAGAGCATGGTGAGGAGGTAATGATACTGTTAGACAGCATTACCCGCCTTGCAAGGGCATATAATCTGACGGTACAGCCAAGCGGGCGTACGTTATCCGGCGGACTTGACCCGGCAGCACTCCATATGCCGAAACGTTTCTTTGGTGCTGCAAGAAATATGAGGGAAGGCGGAAATCTGACCATTCTGGCCACAGCGCTGGTAGATACGGGCAGTAAGATGGATGATGTTGTATTTGAGGAGTTTAAGGGAACCGGTAATATGGAACTTGTGCTTGACCGTTCCCTGTCGGAAAAGAGGGTGTTTCCGGCAATTGATTTACAAAAGTCAAGTACCCGCAGGGAGGATCTGCTATTGGCGCAGGAGGAAATTGAAGCAACTTTCCTGATGAGGAAAGCCTTTGGCGGAACAAAATCAGAAGAAGCGGTAGAGCGCATTATTGATATGTTCCGTAAAACGAAAAATAATCAGGAATTCATCCAGTTGGTTAAAAAGGTCAAAATAGTGTGAATCGTAGCGGGCAACAATACAAGAACTGTGTTAAATTGCGAAAAAATATGTTGCAATCACATATTTACTGTGTTATACTTAAGAAGTTGTGTTAAAAAATGAAATCGAAAAGAAGTCATCTTTTTCGTATATGGATATGCTGTCTTTTGGATGGCAGAATGGAGGTAAATCATGAGAGAAGGAATTCATCCTAACTATTATCAGGCTAAGGTTGTATGCAACTGTGGAAATGAGTTTGTAACTGGTTCTACAAAGGAAGAGATTCATGTAGAAATCTGTTCAAAGTGTCATTCATTCTATACAGGACAGCAGAAGGCAATTAAGGCCCGTGGTGCGATTGATAAGTTCAACCGTAAGTACGGCATCCAGGCTAACTAGTGATATATTTGGCCAGTACGCTGGCCATATAAAAGGTCATAGTGCCCGTTTGTTCGGACACTGTGACCTTTTGTGGCTTAAATACCCTTTTGGTCCGGTAACATAGAATGGAGGAAATTATAAAATATGAAATCATCAGGAATTGGTGGACAGGCTGTATTAGAAGGCGTTATGATGAGAAACAAGTCTGTATACGCGGTGGCAGTCAGAAAGCCGGATGGAAATATAGCGGTCACCCGTGGAAATTGTAAGAGCCTTTCAGAGCGCTCCCTCTTTTTCCGCCTGCCAATTGTCCGTGGCGTTGTTTCCTTTTTTGAATCACTGATACTTGGTATGCGCACTCTGACATATTCTGCCAGCTTTTATGAGGAAGAGGAAGAAAAGCAGCAGGCAAAGAAAAAAGAAAAGACAGAAGCAGAAGAAAACTGGAAAGAAAGTCTGCAGATGGGACTTACAATTGTATTAGCAGTCGTTATTGCGGTAGTGGCTTTTGTAATCTTTCCATATTATTTGTCTGAGCTTTTAGCAGATAAAATATCCTCCCATGCTGCACTTGCAGCGATTGAGGGAGTGATTCGTGTTATTTTATTTTTGGGATATATAGTTGCAATTTCATTAATGAAGGATATTAACCGGACATTTATGTATCATGGAGCGGAACATAAGACGATTAACTGTATTGAAAACGGGCTGGATTTGACAGTGGAAAATGTCCGCAGACAGTCAAAGCATCACAGGCGTTGTGGTACGAGTTTCCTGTTTTTTGTGGTTTTTCTGAGCATTATTTTCTTTATGCTGATACATTTTGATAATATGTGGCTGCGGCTGCTTTCCAGGATTATTCTGGTACCTGTGATTGCAGGTGTTTCGTTTGAGTTTATCCATTTTGCCGGAAACAGTGACAGCAAAGTGGTAGAGGTACTTAGTAAGCCGGGAATGCTTTTGCAGTTATTAACAACCCGCGAGCCTGATAATAAGATGATAGAAGTGGCGATTGCTTCTGTGGAAGAGGTATTTGACTGGAAAGAATACCAGAGACGCTGCATTGCTGCAAAGAAGAGCCGTGCAAAGATTGAAAAGGGCAGACAGGACGCTGCGGGAAAGAAGAAATCCAGAGCAGAGATTGCAGAGGAAATCAAGCGGCGTGAGGAAGAAAATGCCCGGCGTGCAAATGACCGTGCCCGTCGTATTATGGAGCAGGAGCGGAAAGAAGCAGAGTTAGAAAAGCTTGCAGATGAAGCCGCCAAGAGAAAATCAAAGCGGGAAGCAATGATGCAAAAGGTAGAGGAAGAAGATTCTTTGTCTGGCTTGGACCATTACTTTGATGATAAGGATTCTGATAAGGATTCAAAAGAGTAGAAGGGTCTGGGATTATGACATATCAGGAGCTTTTGGAAGAAGGAAGGCAGACCTTGAAAATTGCCGGTATAGCAGATGCGGAAATGGACAGTTTTCTTTTATTTGAATATGTTATCGGCATGGACCGCGGGCAGTTTTTCCTAAAAGGGAAGGATTTAACGTCTGCAGAAGAGGTTATGCAGTACCGCAGGCTGATTGCAGTCAGAAGCAGCCGTGTTCCATTACAGTATATTACCGGTGAGCAGGAATTCATGGGGCTGCCTTTTTCTGTAAATAAAAAGGTGCTTGTACCAAGGCAGGACACAGAATGTCTTGTAGAACTGTCCCTTCCTTTCGTGAAAGGGAAGAGGGTATTAGACATGTGTACTGGTTCGGGATGTATTGCAGTTTCCCTGACAGTGTTAGGGAATCCGTCTGTGTGCCATGCAGTGGATATATCAGAAGAGGCTTTGGAGGTTGCAAGACAGAATGCAGAAAGAAACCATGCTGCGGTAACATGGATTAAAAGTAATTTATTTGAAAAGGTAACACAAACATACGATGTTATTATATCAAATCCGCCATATATTCCGCCTAGCGTTATCGAAGGGCTGGAAGAGGAGGTCAGGGAGCATGAACCAAGGCTTGCTCTGGATGGCGGTGAAGACGGCCTTGCATTTTACAGGGATATTACAAAAGGAAGTAAGGCATATTTAGAAGACGGCGGTTATCTTTTTTATGAGATTGGCTGTGAGCAGGCTGCGGATGTTATGGCAATCATGGAGGCAGAGGGCTTTTCGGAAGTGGCGTGCAGGAAAGATTATGCAGGAAATGACAGAGTGGTGTATGGGCGCAGAAAATTTGTAAGCAGGAAATGAAGCAGACAACGAAGCTGAATGTTTTACGCGCGATGTTTAGAACAGCCGTGAATCGTAACAGCAGGAAAATGGCTTTGTAGAAATGAGGTATGAAATGTTTGACAGATTAGAAGACTTAGTAAGGCGTTTAGAGGAACTGAATATTGAGCTGTCGGAGCCGGATACCGTTAGTAATCAGGAAAAATACCGTCAGTTGATGAAGGAGCAGAATGAATTAACGCCTATTGTTGAAAAATATATGGAGTATAAAAAGGCGAAGGAAGGAATTGAGGAAAGCCTTGCGATCCTTGATGAGGAGAGTGATGAGGAAATGCGGGAGCTTGCGAAGGAGGAATTAAATAACTGTAAGCAGGCAGTAGAAGACTGTGAGCAGGAATTAAAGATTCTGATGCTTCCAAAGGACCCAAATGATGATAAGAATGTTATTGTGGAAATCCGTGGTGGTGCCGGCGGAGATGAGGCAGCGCTTTTTGCAGCGGATTTATTCCGTATGTACTCGAAGTATGCAGAGACAAACCGCTGGAAGGTGGAAGTGATGAGTGCAAATGAAAATGGGATTGGCGGCTTTAAGGAAATTGTGTTTATGGTAATCGGTTCGGGGGCATATTCGAAGCTCAAATATGAGAGTGGGGTTCACCGTGTACAGCGGATTCCAACGACGGAATCTGGTGGAAGAATCCATACATCAACTGCTACTGTGGCGATTATGCCTGAAGTGGAAGAAGTGGAAGTATTTGTAGACCCTAATGATTGTAAAATTGACGTATACCGTGCTTCTGGTAATGGTGGACAGTGTGTCAACACAACAGACTCCGCAGTGCGTATTACCCATATCCCAACGGGAATTGTGGTTACCTGTCAGGATGAGAAGTCACAGCTTAAAAATAAAGATAAGGCGATGAAAGTACTTCGCTCCCGGATTTATGACATGGAGCAGGAGAAAGCCAACAGCGAGCAGGCTGCAGAGCGTAGGAGCCAGGTAGGAACCGGGGATCGTTCCGAGAAAATCCGCACGTATAATTTTCCACAGGGGCGTGTGACGGACCATAGAATTAAATTTACAAGCCACCGTTTAAGTGAAATTCTGGAAGGAGATTTGGTTGAGGTAATTCAGAATATCACTGCTGCCGACCAGACAGCGAAGCTTGCAAAATTAAACGAAAGTGCGTAATAATATCGGCAAATTTTATGAGAAGGCATGGAGCAGTATATGTAATGATAAGCAGTGAATCAAATACGCAGATAAAAGAAATTGCCAAATTGCAGAAAAATGCAAGGGAGCGCCGGAAGAAAGGGCTTTTTGTTGTTGAAGGAATTAAGTTAGTTATGGAGGCGGCAAAACATGGCAGACTCCAGCAGATTTATGTGTCGGAAACTGCGATGGAGGGACTTTCAGAAGAGGCTGGTAAGCTCGTCTGGCAGTACCCTATGGAAATTGTGACAGATGCAGTTTTGAAATCTGTATCAGAGACAGTGACACCACAGGGAATATTAGGGCTGGTGCGTATCCCTTCTTACGATTTGGAAGAAATGATAAAGGATGAAAAGCGTGCTTTCCTTTTGTTGGATAACCTGCGTGATCCAGGTAATCTGGGAACCATTCTGCGTACGGCGGAAGGTGCAGATATGTCCGGTGTTATTCTGAGCAGGGAATGTGTTGATTTATTTAATCCGAAGGTAGTCCGTTCGACAATGGGAGCTGTTTTCAGAGTACCTTTCTACTATACAGAGGACTTAACGGATGTTATTGATATTTTGAAACATAGGAAAATTCCTGTATATGGAGCTATGCTGCAGGGAAGTGTAGTATATGATGAGGTGGATTACCGTCCGGGTGCTGCTATCGTAATTGGAAATGAGGCGAAAGGGATTTCGGATGCAGTTGCCGGACAGCTAAGTGCAAAAGTAAGAATTCCAATGGCAGGAAGTCTGGAGTCGTTAAATGCAGCGGTATCCGCGGCGATTTTAATGTATGAGGTGGCAAGGCAGAAGAGAGAATAGAAATTCTTGTGTTTTCCTCCAAAATAGTTTATAATTCATGACAATAGGTTTACTGGCGAAGGCTGTAATCTATTGTATGAGAAATTGTTTATGAGGAGGGATGAAACATGCAGCCGATATACTGGTTAATTATGGTTGCCATACTTTTGGTTTTGGAAATGGTGACTTTGGGATTAACAACAATCTGGTTTGCCGGTGGGGCACTGGTGGCTTATATTGCAGGATTATGTACGGCACCGCTTTGGCTGCAGATTGTATTGTTTCTAATCGTCTCTATTGTTTTATTGGTTTTTACAAGACCGGTTGTAGAAAGACATTTGAATAATAACAGGGAGAAAACCAATGTTGACAGCCTGATTGGAAAGCATGGAAAAGTTATTGAGGAGATTGATAATTTTAACCAGACAGGTAAGGTGTCCTTAAACGGAATGGAGTGGACGGCGAGAAGCAATATTGCCGAAGAGAAGATTTCACCAGGCAGCAGGGTGGAAGTCAAAGAGGTAAAAGGGGCGCATTTGGTTGTAGCGGTTTGCAGCCCGGAGGAGTAAATAGTTCAAAAACAAGCAAGAGACGTGCATGATCCTGAAAACAGAATGCACGCAGATGGAGGTAAAGATGCCAGTAGGTTTTATTGTCTTATTAGTAATTGTTCTAATCGTATTGTTATCCTGCATTAATGTGGTACCGCAGGCGAAAGCATATGTAGTAGAGAGGCTTGGAGGTTATCAGACAACATGGGGAGTTGGTATTCATTTTAAGATGCCGATTATTGACCATGTGGCAAAACGTGTTATTTTGAAGGAACAGGTTGTTGATTTCGCACCACAGCCGGTTATTACAAAGGATAATGTTACGATGCAGATTGATACCGTAATCTTTTTCCAGATTACAGACCCGAAGCTTTATGCATACGGTGTCGAAAACCCAATTGTGGCGATTGAGAATTTGTCGGCAACAACACTTAGAAATGTTATTGGTGAGCTTGAGTTAGACCAGACACTGACATCCCGTGAGACAATTAATACCAAAATGCGGGCTTCATTAGATACGGCAACCGACCCTTGGGGAATTAAGGTAAACCGTGTGGAATTAAAAAATATTATTCCGCCGGCTGCTATCCGTGATGCAATGGAGAAGCAGATGAAAGCAGAACGTGAAAAGAGAGAAGCAATTCTTCGCTCACAGGGTGAGAAGGAGTCGGCAATCTTAGTAGCACAAGGTAATAAGGAAGCAGCAATTCTTGATGCAGAAGCTGAAAAGGCAGCAGCAATTTTGAGGGCTGAGGCTACAAAGGAAGCAACAATCCGTGAGGCAGAAGGTCAGGCACAGGCGATTTTAGCTGTGCAGAAGGCGAAAGCAGATGGTATTCGTATGCTGAATGAGGCTGGGGCTACTGATAAGGTAATTAAATTGAAGAGTCTGGAAGCATTTGAGGCAGCAGCAGATGGAAAGGCAACCAAGATTATTATTCCATCAGAAATTCAGTCTATGGCAGGTCTTGTTTCATCAATAAAAGAAGTTGCAAAGGACAATTAAAAGAAATGATATCTTAGTAAGAGTAATGTAACCCCCGGATGTCTGAAAAGATATTCGGGGGTTACATTATTATTTGAGCAGCCGGATTGGCGGCGGATTGGAGAGTAAAATGGATTTAAAAGGACGTAATTTTTTGACGCTGAAGGATTTTACACCAGAAGAGATTACTTATCTTGTTGATTTGGCAGCAGATTTAAAGGATAAGAAAAAGAAGGGGATTTTGGTAAATAATTATGTGGGAAAGAATGTAGCGCTTATTTTTGAGAAGACAAGCACACGTACCCGCTGTTCTTTTGAAGTGGCAGCACATGATATGGGAATGGGAACGACTTATTTGGAGCCTTCTGGTTCCCAAATTGGCAAGAAAGAGAGTATTGCAGATACAGCAAGGGTTTTGGGGCGTATGTTTGATGGGATTGAATACCGTGGATTTGGACAGGAGATTGTGGAGGAGCTTGCAAAACATGCAGGTGTACCGGTTTGGAATGGTTTGACAAATGAGTATCATCCGACACAGATGTTGGCAACGCTTCTGACCATTCGTGAGCATCTTGGAAAAATAAAGGGTGTGAAGCTGGTATATATGGGAGATGCCAGATATAATATGGGAAATTCCCTGATGATAGCCTGTGCAAAGATGGGGATGGATTTTGTTGCCTGTACTGCAAAGGAGTATTTTCCGAATGAAGCGCTTGTGGAAGAGTGTCAGGAGTATGCAAAGGCTTCCGGCGGTTCTATTTTGCTGACGGAGGATGTTATGACAGGGACGAAGGATGCAGATGTGATTTATACAGATGTATGGGTGTCTATGGGCGAGCCAGATGAGGTTTGGGCAGAGCGGATAAAGAAATTGTCACCATATCAGGTAAATAAAAAGGTAATGGAAAATGCAAAGGATACGGCTATTTTTACACATTGCCTGCCTGCTTTCCACGACTTGAAAACGGGAATTGGCAGGGAAGTATATGAAAAGTTTGGCATGAAAGAGTTAGAAGTTACGGATGAGGTATTTGAATCCAGCCAATCTGTTGTATTTGACGAGGCAGAGAACAGAATGCATACCATTAAGGCAGTAATGGCAGCAACATTAGGTGAGGATTAATATGAAAGAAAGAATCCTTAGGGCACTTCGGGAAAATAGCGAAGGTTATGTGTCCGGAGCGGCGTTGTGTGAAGAGTTTGGCGTATCAAGACAGGCTGTGTGGAAGAATATAACTGCATTAAAAGAAAATGGATATGGGATTGAGTCAGTGACGAATAAAGGTTACCGTCTGGTTTCTGTCCCGGACAGGTTGTATGGATTTGATATTTTAAGCAGGCTTCCGAAAGATTGCCTTTGCAGGAAGGTAGAGTATTTTGAACGGCTGGACTCTACAAATACGAAAGCGAAGCAGCTTGCAGAACTGGGAGAGGAAGAAGGAACTCTGGTAGTTGCAGAATCCCAGACAGCAGGAAAGGGACGCAGAGGAAGAGGATGGGATTCGGAGTCTGGAGTGGGAATCTGGATGACACTTCTTTTAAGGCCGTCGCTTCCTCCTGCAAAAGTATCGGGAATTACCTTGCTTTCTGCCCTGGCTCTGACCAAAGCGCTTCGTGAGATATGTGATGTCCGTGCAGAAATCAAATGGCCAAATGATGTCATTGTTGATAAAAAGAAGATATGTGGTATACTTACGGAGATGAGTTCCGAAGAAAATTACATTCATTATGCAGTTGTCGGCATTGGTATCAATGTAAATACAACAAGATTCCCAAAGGAAATAGAGGAGATTGCAGGTTCGGTTCTTGGTCAGACAGGAATCCGGGTAAACCGCTGTGATTTGCTTGCAAACACAGTGAAATATTTTTGCCGGTATTATGAACAGTTTAACAGGGAGCAGGATTTATCTTCTTTTATAGAGGATTATAATGCGGTACTTGCAAATTTAGGCAGGGAAGTAAAGGTTTATTATGGGATGGTGGAAAATGCCGCAGAGGAGCAGACGGACACTGGGATTGCAAGAGGAATAGACAGTGAAGGGGCGCTTTTGGTAGAGATAGATGGGCAAATCAGGAGAATTCTTTCAGGGGAAGTTTCAGTAAGGGGGCTGTATGGATATGTTTGATGAGATACAGGAGGTACAGGGGGTTATTTTATGTGCTGCGAGCGCATATGAAGAAAAATATTATCTGAATCCTGATTTTCTCGGCCTGCCTGTTTCCATACAGGAAGAATTACAGATTATGTGTGTATTGTATACAGCAGATGTGGGCGGCATTTTGACCCTGCATTTTGATGAAAGTGGAAATTTGCTGCTTCATGTGACAGCAAGGGAAAGTGATTTACTATTTGATGAGATAGGAAGTGTTTTAAAAATAAAACAGATACAGGCAGATAAAAGAGAGTTTTTAGAGGCACTGGAGCTATATTACAGGGCAAAGTTTTTGCAGGAAGATATCAGCAGCCTTTTAAACGAATAGGAGTAAGAGATGACAATAGGTTTGCAGGCGAAGCCTGCAATCTATTGTAGGAAGATTGAGAGGATTATAAAATGTTATTGGCAGTAGATGTAGGAAATACGGATATTTCCTTTGGGGTGTTTGATGGAGATGAGTTAATTACAAGATTTCGGATTTCTGTGACGGTTTCCCGTACCTCGGATGAATACGGGGAGCTGCTTTGCAGTATATTGGAGCAGAAGGGATTTTCACCGGATGGAATCAGCGAAGTAATTATTGCTTCGGTAGTACCGAAGATGATGTATTCTTTTACCAGTGGGATTATTAAATATCTTCATTGTCATCCGATTGTGGTAGGTGCAGGGACAAAGACAGGAATTCGTATTAATACGAATAATCCGAAGGAAATTGGGCCAGACCGTATTGTAGATGCGGTAAGCGCTTATGAGCAGTATGGCGGGCCGGTTATTGTAGCTGATTATGGAACGGCAACAACGTATGATTTGGTAACAGCGGACGGAACCTTTCAGGGTGGTGTCATCAGTCCGGGAATCCGTATTTCAGCAAATGCCTTGTGGAACAATACTGCAAATCTTCCGGAAATAGAAATCAAGTGTCCTGATACCGTGATTGCAAAAGAGACAATAGCATCGATGCAGGCGGGGCTTTTTTATGGAACTTTAGGCCAGACGGAGTACATAATCCGTAAGTTAAAAGAAGAAGCAGGTATTCCGGATGCGAAGGTAATCGCAACGGGAGGGCTTGGAAAGATTGTTTCTGAAAATACCAGCGAAATTCAGATTTATGATGCAGATTTAACGCTTAAGGGATTATTGTATATATATAAAAAGCAGAGGAAATAGTAATGGCTAAGATAATGGTTGGAACGGTAGAAATATCGGGAAATCTGATACTGGCACCAATGGCAGGGGTAACAGACCTGCCATTTCGCTTATTGTGCAAGGAGCAGGGAGCGGATTTGGTGTATACAGAGATGATTAGTGCAAAAGGAATTTATTATAAGAATAAAAATACAGAAAAGCTTTGGGAAATTGCAGAAAAAGAGCGTCCGGCAGCGTTGCAGCTTTTTGGTTCGGATGCGGAGCTTATGGCAGAGATGGCAGCAGAAATTGAGGGAAAAAACTTCGACATTCTGGATATCAATATGGGATGCCCGGTGCCAAAGGTAGTAAATAATGGCGAAGGTTCTGCCCTGATGAAAGTACCAGAGCTTGCCGGAAAAATTGTAAAAACAATTACGGAAAGAATAGAGAAACCTGTAACAGTCAAGTTTCGGAAGGGATTTCATGACAGCATGGTGAATGCGGTTGATTTTGCAAAGCGGATGGAAGAAAGCGGAGCAGCCGCAATTGCTGTGCATGGAAGGACGAGAGAGGAGTATTACAGTGGCAAGGCAGACTGGGATATTATTGCGGAGGTAAAAAAGGCGGTTGCCATTCCGGTTTTTGCCAGTGGAGATATTTTTACGGTGGAGGATTTTATCCGTTGTGAAGAAAAAACGGGATGCGATGGATTCATGCTTGCCAGAGGAGTCAGGGGGAATCCGTGGCTTTTTCATCAGATTAAGATGTGGCAGGAGCATGGGGTCTATGAGGAAAAGCCTGATTTTACAGAAGTGCTTTCTATGATTTTAAGACATGGACAGATGTTAATGGATTTTAAAGGGGAATTGATGGGGATGCGGGAGATGCGGAAACATGTTGCATGGTATACGGCAGGATATAGAAATTCGGCTGCTATACGACGGAAGGTCAATCAAATTGAGACATATGGGGAATTACAGAGGTTATGTGAAGAGGCTGGTAGTAAAGGGTGACCAGCAACAAAAGCATTACATCCGTAATGCTTTGTGTTTCTCAATGCTGAATGCACACATTTTGCGAAAATCATACAATATGGCGCTGCAAAACTCGGATTTTTGACTAAGCCCTGTCAAAAATTCTCGAATCCGGCATAGGTATGAAAAGCAACTTCAGACATACAATAGTAATATGAAATGTGATAATTTTGTGTGCAACAAAGGGAAAATGTGCTATACTTAAATTGTGATTTTGATGAGACAAGACAAAGGAGGAGAGGACAGATGTTATATTCATATATGCCATCAAATCAGGTTGCAATGCTGGGTG